>BNTV01000121.1 GCA_025996865.1 Bacteroidia bacterium | reverse complement strand
AGGGTCAGGTGTGGGTGAGAATCTTCCCCGACAAGCCGATTACCAAAAAACCCGCTGAAGTACGTATGGGTAAAGGGAAGGGAGCGCCCGAAGGATTCGTAGCGCCGGTTACTCCGGGAAGAATCCTCTTCGAAATCGAAGGCGTATCGTTTGAGATAGCCAAAGAAGCTTTGAGGCTTGCTGCTCAAAAACTTCCCGTCACTACGAAGTTTGTCGTAAGACATGATTATGATTTTAATAACGAAAATGTGTGAGTCCTATGAAAATTGCAGAAATCAGAGATTTAACTACTCAGGAATTGAAAGAAAGATTGGCGGTTGAAACGAAAGTTTACGAGCAAAAGAAAATCAACCACAGTATTTCGCCCTTGGATAGTCCGGCAGTCATTACACGCTCACGCAGAGCAATTGCGCGTATGAAAACCGAATTGCGTCAACGGGAAATTAACAACAAGTAAATGAGCAACTGAAATGGAAATTAGAAATTTAAGAAAAGAAAGGATAGGCGTTGTTTCCAGTAATAAAATGGATAAATCCATTACTGTTGCTGTGAAATGGAAAGAAAAACACCCTATTTACGGAAAATTCGTGAATAAGACGAAGAAATTCCATGCTCATGACGAAAAAAATGAATGTAATATCGGCGATACCGTAAAAATCATGGAAACTCGTCCTTTGAGCAAAACCAAGAGATGGCGTTTAGTGGAAATCGTAGAAAAAGCTAAATAATTATGATACAACAAGAATCAAGGCTCTCAGTAGCCGATAACTCCGGAGCAAGGGAAGTACTTTGTATCCGTGTATTGGGCGGAACGAAAAGACGTTACGCTTCTGTTGGGGACGTAATTGTCGTAGCTGTCAAAAATGTGATCCCTTCAAGTGATATTAAGAAAGGTGCAGTGTCTAAAGCGATCATTGTACGCACGAAAAAAGAAATTCGCCGTGCAGACGGTTCCTACATCCGCTTCGACGACAACGCTTGCGTGTTGTTGAATAGTGCCGGTGAAATCCGCGGTAGCCGTATCTTCGGTCCTGTTGCCCGCGAACTTCGTGCCGTAAATATGAAAATCGTATCTTTGGCGCCGGAAGTGTTATGAGAATTAATAATTGAGAATTGAGAATTGAGAATTATGTCATTGTGAGCATAGCAAAGCAATTCGTAATTCGTAATTCGTAATTCGTAATTCGTAAAGTTATGAGTAAATTACATATTAAAAAAGGAGACACGGTTTACGTTAATACCGGCGAAGACAAAGGCAAAACAGGTCGCGTCCTGAAAGTTTATATCGAAAAACAACGTGCACTTGTCGAAGGGGTTAACATGGTTTCGAAAGCCACTAAACCGAATGCAAAGAGTCCTCAGGGAGGATTCCAGAAAAAAGAAGCTCCCGTTCATATTTCAAACTTGAATGTGTTGGACCCGAAGAGCGGAAAACCGACTCGTATCGGTCGCAAAAAAGGTTCAAAAGGAGTGTTGGTCCGTTATTCTAAAAAATCAGGGGAGGAAATTAAATAATGAGCAATACAGCAAATCTCAAAAAAGAATATCAGGAAAGAATCGTTCCTGCATTGATTAAGGAATTTAGTTATACTTCCGTTATGCAGGTTCCGGTATTGAAAAAGATAGTAATCAACCAAGGTTTGGGAATAGCAGTAGCAGACAAAAAAATAGTCGATGTTGCTGTTCAGGAACTGACAACGATTACAGGACAGAAAGCCGTAGCAACGGTTTCGAGAAAAGATATTTCGAATTTCAAACTGCGCCGGAAAATGCCTATCGGAGCGATGGTTACCTTGCGCCGCGAACAAATGTACGAATTTCTTGAACGCTTGGTGCGTGTAGCTTTGCCGCGTATCCGCGACTTCAAAGGTATTGAAGGCAAGTTGGATGGAAGAGGTAATTATACACTTGGTATTCAGGAACAAATCATTTTCCCTGAAATAAATATCGACAATATTATAAAAATATTGGGAATGAACATTACCTTCGTAACTTCTGCACGGACAGACGAAGAAGGTTACGCCCTGTTGAGGGAGTTTGGATTACCTTTTAAAAACGCTAAAAAAGAGTAAGATATGGCTAAAGAATCAATGAAAGCCCGTGAGGTAAAACGGGCGAAATTAGTTGCCAAGTATGCCGAAAAAAGAGCGCAACTGAAGAAGGAAGGTAACTATGAAGCATTGCAGGCTTTGCCTAAAAATGCGTCACCTGTTCGTTTGCACAACCGTTGCAAAATTACAGGCCGTCCGAAAGGATACGTTCGCCAGTTCGGTATTTCTCGTATTCAGTTGCGGGAAATGGCTTCACAAGGGTTGATACCGGGAGTGAAGAAAGCAAGTTGGTAAGACTTTTGTGCATAGGCGGTATAGCTTGTGCTGTATATAAATTGAGCAGGGAGAAAATTGGAAGATATTTTCTTTCTGCTTGTTTTTTTGTTTTTTTATCGGATGTAACAAAACAACAACAAATCAAGAGTTAGCCGATTCATACAATAAGTACAGGGACATAAACATTATTTCTTGCACTTCTGTAATGATTGCAGCAGGATATGACAGTATTGCAGCAAAAGAAACTTGCGCTTGTATGATAGATGCTTACTATGCAATTGATCCCGTTTTTTTTGATATGAATGAAGAAGATAAACATAATTTTATCAAAGAAAACAGAATGGAGGTTGAAAAAATAGTCATTTCCGGCTTCGACAAAACCGATGATTTCGGCAACCACCACATTCCCATTTATATTTATCCTTTCGATAATTACGTGATGCGAAATGTTTCCGGCGCCCGCTACACCACTTTTGAAGGCTATTCGGCAGTCAAAGATTTCTTTGGCAATCAGACGAACTTGGAAGACACCCTGTTAGACGGCTCAGAACATCAACGCACACTGTATTGGAATCCGAATGTAAAAACGGATGAAGCGGGCAAAGCATCTGTTCGTTTTTTCAATACCGGCTCGGGGCAAAAGATAGATATAAGTGCCGAGGGGCTGACTAAAAACGGGATAGCGGTTATAAAAAAGTAATATGGCAAAATCTTTTCCCCACTATGCCCATTGGAGAATTTTCCGGACAACGAGTATGGTATTTTGCGCGATTTACCCAACATGCAGGGGCAAGCGGACATTATCACGGAAGATATTTCGCTGCTCGAACGGTTTTTCTTGCCGGTAAAGAAAATATTATCGGAAAGTTTATGACCTCAATAAATGGCAAAAAATTTGGATCTTGCTGTTTATAATTTCGGCAATTTCCACGGTGTGCGGTAATGCGCTTTTATCAATTCATTCGCTTTTTTGTCGTTGAACGTTTGTGTTGTATTGTCCCAAGTAAGCGCTTTTCCTACGCGGCTGGAGATGTTCGCGAGGTGACTTAGCTTGGCTACTTCCGCACCGATAGCGATATCGCAATTGGGTAATTGGCGTGTTTTGATGCAATCGAGCAAATTACCGACATGGTTGTACAAACCTTTGTTATTGCCCTTCTGCCAGGCAACAGCTTCCATACGAGCCGCTTCCGGTTTGCGTTCGGTATCGCAGGGATAACAATAGGGAAAACTCCGTCCCCGGTTGTGCATTTCCGGACGAACTTCCCAACCTGCCCGCGTGAGAATCAGTGTGCCGTTTTCGCCGAAAAAGGCAAGTCCTTCGGGACGGTCGAACGTTCCGGCGCCGATACCGCAAGCGTGGTCCCATACGATATTGAAATCCGGGTATTTGAATGTGGCCATCAGGGTGTCGGGTGTTTCCATCGCATCGTCGGGATAAGCAAATTTGCCGCCGGCTCCATAGACGTAAGATGGCAAGCCGACATTCATTCCTTTGAGGGCATAATCCAACAAGTGTACGCCCCAGTCGGCCGTCAGACCGCCGGCATAATCCCAGAAGAAACGGAAATTATAATGAAAACGATTTTCGTTGTACGGGCGTTTGGGAGCGGGACCAAGCCACATCTCATAATCTACGCCGGCGGGAGGAGTGGAATCTGGCACTACGGGCAAAGTCCATTTGCTGGTTTGGTAAGCCCACACTTTTACGGTGCGCACATGTCCCAATTTGCCGCTTTGTACGAATGCAGCAGCTTCATCCCAATGCGGGTCGCTGCGTTGCCATTGTCCCACTTGCACGATGCGGTTGTATTTGCGGGCGGCTTTTACCATCAAATTACATTCTTCGATGGTGTTGGAAAGTGGTTTTTCCACATAGACATCCTTCCCAGCTTCGCAGGCGAATATCATGGGCAGGCAATGCCAATGGTCGGGCGTACCGATAATCACCACGTCCACATCTTTGTTGTCGATGACTCTGCGCCAATCTTTGACCAACTGCGCCGGCTTTTTGCCGGATTTTTTTTCCACTTCCTCCGCCCGTTTGTTGAGCCATTCGTCGTCGATATCACAAAGCGATACACATTCCACTCCGGGGTATTGTAAAAAGGTGCTGAGGTTGGCCCACCCCTGATTGCGGCAACCGATAAGTGCAACTTTTACCTTATTACTCGGCGCCTGTTGCCCGAATATCCCCGACAAACCGCCATGGGCAAAAGAAGGAGCGCTCAAAATAGCTGCTCCGGCCAATGTGTTTTTTAAAAAATTTCGTCTTTCCATATTACTAATTGTATAATTTGTTCATCGTCAGCAGATTCTCATAACTTGTCTTGCCTGTATCGTATTCCACTTCAACACATTCCAGATGTCCGGTCGTTCCCGTCTTGACTTGCTGATAAGCAGGATTATCAACCGTTCCGCACATAAAACCAACGGTTGTCACTTTGACGCCCGGCGCTTTCATAAACCAATACTCCGTCCCCCGGAAGCAGCCGGAGGCAAAACAGGATTTGTGTATGTTTTCGTTGTTATTCATAACCCTTTGTTTAAATACAGTCCAAAATTAATCAAAAATTCCGTAACTTTGGCTGAAGAAATTTTTTATAAAGAATAAATTCCAAACTGCGTATGCAAAAATTTATTTATCTTTGTACGCAAAAAAACAATGAGATTTATGTATAAAGTCAGGATAAAAAAAGTGAACTGTGCCGGGCTCGAACCGGCGACCTCTGCCCTGTCAAGGCAGCGCTCTGAACCAACTGAGCTAACAATTCCTAACGGTTTGCAAATATACAACAAGGTTTTCAAATTAACAAATTCTTATGTCTTTTCTTAAAATTTATGTTTCAAATAGAAGTCAATAATGTTTTTAAATCGTTTAAACAAGTCCGCGCGGTAAACGGAATATCGTTCCATATCCGTCAGGGAGAGTTTATCGGATTGCTGGGGCCTAACGGCGCGGGTAAAACCACTTTGGTGGAAATGATGGAGGGCTTGAAAAATCCCGATAGCGGCGAAATACTGATCCAAGGTAAAAACTGGAAAAAACATGAAACGGAACTCCGGAAAATAATCGGTCTGTCGTTGCAGGAAACGCGTTTCACGGAAAAATTAAAAGTTCAGGAAACTTTATTGCTCTTTGCCAGCTTTTTCAATCTGGATGAAAAGCGAGTGAGTGAAGTGGTAGAATTGACAGGCTTGGAAAGCAAGCTGACAGCGCTGGTCGGGACGCTTTCGGGCGGTCAGCGGCAACGCTTGGCTTTGGCGGTAGCTTTGCTGAACAAACCGCAAATTCTCTTTCTGGATGAGCCGACTACGGGACTTGATCCTCATTCCAGACTTGATTTGTGGCATATCCTGAAAACTTTGAAAGACGAGGGCGACACAACTTTGATTCTTACCACGCATTACATGGAGGAAGCGGAGTCGCTTTGTGATTACATTATCATTATCGATGAAGGTAAAATACTGAAAGAAGGAAACTTAAAAGAACTACTGGAAGGGAATGCGCACAACTTGGACGAATTATTTATCCAATTGACGGGAAAAACTCTACGTGATAGTCCGGAAGAATTCCACCATAAACTGAATACATCCAATGAAAAATCTTAAAAACAATCAATTATACAGGCTCACTTATTCGGCTTTCTTAGAGACCATTCGCGAACCGGAAGTGCTTTTTTGGGGAATGATTTTCCCCGTACTGATTTCCATCGGTTTAGGCCTTGCTTTTACGCAAAATTCCGTTTCCAAATTCCAGGTTATGCTTGTCGGAGAACAGCAAACGAAACTGGATTCTGTTCTGGCAGTTCACACTGCTTCCAACGAAATCGGCGGGAAAAATGCGATGACCTGGAAGATTCAAGACCAGACGTTGGGCGATACCGAGTTTAATTTCATACGGAGTGATTGGGATGCTTCCATCATCGCATTGAAGCGAGGAGAAGCAGATGTGATTCTTACCGATTCGATGGGAATAGTCCGCTATTATTTCGACCCGCATAATTCTCAGGCCCAATTGGTTTACATGAAGCTTTCCGCTCTGCTGAAATCGCCCGGACAAACCATTGTCGCCAATGATGCGTCCATCTCTCCGTTGACATTGAAAGGCGTCCGCTACATTGATTTTCTCATTCCGGGTTTAATTGTGTTCGGAGTGATGAGTTCGGTTTTGTGGGGAATCAGCTACACGATTATTGAAAAACGTTCGCAAAAACTATTGAGGCGCTTGGTTGCAACCCCGATGAAAAAATCCAATTTCCTGATAGCCTTAATGTTTGTGCGAATCCTGATGAACGTCGTCGAAGGGTTGGTACTTTTCTTCTTTGCGTGGCTCATATTCGGCATTCAGATTCAAGGGAATATCGGCGCCCTGCTCGTTTTGTTTTTGGCCGGAAATATTGGGTTTACGGGCATTGCCGTATTGATTTCCTGCAATACTTCCAAAACAGAAGTCGGTACAGGTTGGATTAACGCCGTGCAGATGCCGATGATGATTTTATCGGGCATTTTTTTCAGTTACCATAATTTTCCGGAGTGGAGTATGGGCATTATTAAAGTACTGCCTTTGACTGCTTTTGCCGATGGCATGCGCAGCATTTTTAACGAAGGAGCCGGTTGGATGGAGATTCTTATGCCTTCGGCAGCGCTTTCTACTTTTGGAATTGTTTGTTTTATTATCGGTTTGAGGCTATTCAAATGGTATTGAATTTTTTTAAATAATAACTTTATTTTAAAAACAACATCAAAATAAACGAATAAAAAGATAAAAATTTTCTCTTAGATTTCTGCAATTAATAAAAATAATTATATCTTTGTGTGCTTATTTAAGAGCAAAAAGTTATTATATTATGGATAGTATGTTTAGTATTAAAGAAAAAGTAGCCGTAGTTACAGGCGCCGGAGGAGTTCTCGGAGGTAGCATATCCAAGAGTTTGGCTCAAGCAGGAGCTAAAATTGCCGTATTGGATATCCGGCAAGAAAACATAGACAATGCCGTACATGAAATCAAAGCATCCGGAGGAATAGCTGTCGGTTTCCTGTGTAATGTTTTGGATATGAACAGTCTGGAAGAAACGGCAAAAAAAATCGTTGAAAAGTGGAAAACCATTGATATCCTCATAAATTGTGCCGGTGGCAACGTTCCGGGCGCAACACTCGATCCGAGTCAAACTATTTTTGACATGAAAATCGAAGATTGGGACAAAGTAATCAACCTGAATCAGAAAGGAACAGTTCTCCCATGCCTGGCATTCGGAAAAGTAATGGCGCAGCAAAAAACGGGTAGTATCATCAATATTTCCTCGATGGCCACTTATTCGGCTTTGACGCGTGTTCCCGGTTATTCGGTTGCTAAAACCGGCATCAATATTTTCACCCAATGGCTGGCTACGGAAATGGCATTGAAATTCGGCGAAGGAATTCGCGTAAATGCCATTGCACCGGGCTTTTTCATCGGCGACCAAAACCGTGCGGTTTTGATCAATCCGGATGGTTCTCTGACCGATAGAAGCAAAAAAGTATTGGCGAAAACACCTATGGGACGATTCGGCGATATCTCCGAGTTGAATGGTGCAGTTCAATTCCTCTGTTCCGCCGCCGCCGGTTTCATTACCGGTGCAATTCTTCCTATTGACGGAGGGTTTAGCGCTTTCAGCGGAGTTTAAAATCAAACAGTAATAGAACCCGCTCCCCATCGCGGGCTTTATTCTTATATTCCTCCAATAATGTAAATTGGTAATCTTTGCCGAAATATTGCGAAACTTTCTCAAAGGCATCTTTCCCTATTAAAAAAAGGCCTTCCGAAGGTTGTTCCTTTTCAAAATTTTTGAAGCGGTTATGCATATAAAAGTTCATACCGTACATGTTACTGCCGAACTTAAATAAGTCATTTGTAACGAACAGATTATTTTCCTTTACCGGATACCTTTCTTCCAAACTTTGGGCATAAGGTTTCACGCTGATTCCATCTTTATAAGCCGGAAGAAATATACCATCCAACACCAGATTCAAAGCCAGATAGACGCCAATCGTAGAATACAAAACCTTTAAATAATTTTTCTTCCCCAAATGTATGAAAAAAACAAATATCGAATACAGCAAAACCAGCAACAGCAAAACGGGCAACATCGAAAAGCCCTGAAATGACTGCCAGGTATAAGCGATTTCATCCAGAATCCGTTGTTTTTTTACGAAAAGAGAAACGAATGATACCGGATCTATAACCGGAAAAATCACCGTCAATAAAACAATCAAACTTACAACACAAGCAATTATGCTGATAAAAATGCCGAAAATCGAAGTAGTCTTAGTCTTATTTTCCCGCAAATATAAAACATATTGGGCAACAAATATCGAAATAAAAGGATATGCCGGCATCAGATAAACGCTCCTCTTACTGAGTGGAATACAGTAAAAAACAATGATCACAATCGCAGCTATCGCCGAAAAAAGTTTGATTTTATCCTGATGTATAAAAGCATTCCACAAAGACTTGACACCCGGAATTTTTTTCGAGTAATTCAATCCGAACAGAGAGATGAGCAACAAAATTGTCCAAGGGATAAAACCTGCTGCAAGCGTCAGGAAATTGTACCACCAAGCTTCCCGGTGCCCCAAATCGTAATGAATGGAAAGATTTTCCGAACCCAAAAAACGCCCGAAATTTTCGGCCCAGACAATATCCAGAAACGCTTTTCCCCCAACCTGATAAGCCAGGAAATACCAAATCAGCGGCAAGAGCAACGATGCCAATGCTACCGGAATCAATTTACCCGCTATTTTCCATGTATTGTATTTCAGGAACAAAAGATAAACGCCAAAAACAAGCAGCGGTAAAACAATACCAACCGGTCCTTTGGTCAATGCTGCAAGCCCCAATATAGCTACAGCCCATACCGGAAAGCCTTTCAGTTTTTTTCGTTCCTCCCACCGGAACAGACGGGTTAACGCCCAAACAATCAGGAAAGTAAGCAACATATCTACGCGCGAAGTCATGGCCGCCCGATGCAATTCAAAAGAAGTCAACAAAATCAGCGCCGCCAAAAAAGAATCCTGGAATTTCAGGTTTTTCCCAAAAAAAAGAAGTGAGACAATAATTAAACCCACAAACGCTAAGGCAGACGGAAGCCGGGACGCAAAAGGAGTCACTTCACCTCGCGGCAAAGAAAAAACGGCCATCAACCAATGCGTTAAAGGCGGCTTGTAGGCAATTTCGTCAGCGTATGCTTCCGGTAAAATCCACTGTTTTTTTTCTAACATGGAGACTGCTACCGAAGCTTCGCGAGGTTCTCCCTTGGTGTAAAAATCTCCTTTCCCAATCCACAAAATGACACTGATAAAAGTAATCAGTATCAACAATGTCATTGGTTTTTCTAAATAGAAATACTGTAATGTCGGTGAGCGCATTTTGATGTTTTTAGACTGCAAATATACAGCAAATTTCAATTCAATTAACTACCTTTGCAATCAATTTAAATAAAAAGATATAATTATGTTTTCCGGAATTGTAGAAGAAGCGGCCACAATTGTAAAATTAGCAGCCGATCAAGGAAATTTGCATTTAACATTAAAATGCTCATTTGTAAAGGAATTGAAAATCGATCAAAGCGTTGCTCACAACGGCGTTTGTTTAACCGTCGTCAATCTTGAAGAGGATGCTTATACGGTCACCGCTATTAAAGAAACGCTGGAACGCTCCAATTTAGGCCTTTTAAGTGTCGGTGATAAAGTAAACCTGGAAAGAAGTATGTTGATGAACGGCCGGTTGGACGGGCACATCGTTCAGGGGCACGTTGACCAAACCGCTGTTTGTACGCAAGTGGATGAGGCTGACGGAAGTTGGTACTACACTTTCGAGTATGCTTTTGACAAAACTTTGGCGCGACAAGGTTACATGACCGTCGAAAAAGGTTCGGTTTGCGTTAATGGAGTAAGTCTTACGGTTTGTAATTCAAAGGATAACAGTTTTCAGGTTGCGATCATTCCCTACACTTACGAGTGTACGAATTTTCACCAAATCAAACCGGGAACGGTGGTGAATCTGGAATTTGACATTATTGGGAAATACATCAGCAAACTAAATCAGTATAAGTAAGAAAAATTACCGTAAACCTCTATTGTGAAAAATAAGCCGCAAACATTCACATTTTTAACTCAAAATGTGAATGTTTGTGGAAAACTTATACTATATTTGTACCATATATATTAACAAACTAAAATTATAAAGTATATGTATGGGCATCGAACGTTTTGTCATGAATTTAGCACATATTACAAGCAAATTTTCTTTGGATGGAAAAGAATACGATGTAGAACATTTTAAGATTGCATTTGCCCAGCCAACCAATTATAAAGGTCAGCCTGAACACGAAGTCGAAGGCGGACAAATAACGATTGTCTTGACCGAAATTCCGGACGATAAATTGTACGATTGGGCAAAACGCTCGACTAAATTGAAATCGGGTGAAATTACATTTGAAACCAATATGAGTAGTCCTGTGCTTAAAGTGTTGTTCACCAACGCCTATTGCATAAAACTGACTCGCGAAGGCGATGATTTCAGCGGGACAAAAACAATCTTGTTGCTTGCGCCTGAAAAGATAAGCATGAATGGAGTCAACCATACAAATTTTTGGAAACAAGATTAAATGATTATGGAAAAGCCTTTAATTTCTTTTGAAGAATACGAATTTTTCTGCAAAACCGGACGTCCTTATGAGGGTTATGTCTGGACAAAAGAAGGAAAAATTTATTGTGTGGAAGAAAATTTGGTGACGGTAGTGCAGCCTAAACCTGCACCGCCGCTCAAATCTTATGGCGACTCGCACCGGATTGTTTTCTTTGATGTAATCAAGCATCCCGAAATTTCCTTGGTTAATTTAGGTACGAATGATGTGCTGTATAATATGGCCGGGGATTTTGTATCGGTGATTGAGGCAAAAGATTCGGTGAAAGGGGAAATCAAGATTTTGAAAAGTCAGATTAATTTTAGTTTGCCTTTTTCTTGGTCGGAGGAGCAACGGAAGGAGTATGAAATAGTTGATTTAAAAGATATTACTCTTTCGGCTGAGGCTTATTCCAAGATTTTTACGCATATTTTATCTTTTGAAATGAAAGACAAATTAGAAAAAGTTAGGAATAAGGCAGTTGCTGTTGAGATGCGGCGTGATGGTAAACCAAAATTTGCTTATTTAGCTGAAAGAGAAAAAGGTGGAGGCAAAGCACATGCTTATTTTCGTCAAGAAGGAAGAATTTTAGCAGCAGTGATTATGAATAGTAACACACATTTGTATGAAACGTTATGGAATGTTATAAATATGCTCGGAGCGCATGAATTAAGCGCTCACGGAGAAACCGGTTGGTGGAATGATGATAATCGTACACATCATCTAGCTTATCTTTTTCAAATGGGACATCCTTCATGGAAAAATACTACACCAGAATTTAAAAAAGAAATGGAAGATAATCTAAATTCTTATTATAAAGACTATAAAGGCGAAGAATCTGAATATAAGGAATTTTATGAAAAACAGCGTTTATTAGGGATATATCCTAAATCAGGAATATCATCAAGTGATAGTATAAAATTCAATGAACGATTGAGTCGGGAATTTCAGGAGAAACTAAATATGGGAAATCCGTATGATCCAAATAGAAGATATGGCAAATGAAAATTTTTAATATTATTCCATTTCTTTTTTTGATGTGTTCTTGTATTCAGAATGTAACTGAAAGGAATAAGACACAGATTCTCGATGAATGGTATCCTTTGGATGCAGAAAATTTAGAAGGATACCATTTTATGGAAAACAATCTTTGTGAGAATAAATTAGGGTATTATGATCGATATTTTTCCAAAAAAAAAGAAAATGATTGGTCTGAACAAATTGTTTATGCTGATGAAAAAGATGACAGTTATCAAATTTATTTTGATGAACAAACAATTATCAATTATCAAGGAAATACTACTTTTTATGAAATTTATAGAGATAGTCTGAGAATATATGATTTGGCAAAAAGAAAACTTGTTAACTGGAGAATCAAGTTTTTGTCGAAAGATACAATGTTGCTTTCTTCAAATAATGATTCTATATTAAATAAATTTGTACGGAGAAATTGTCAGTTAGATACCATCCCTTTGTTCGATGAAATCATCTTTTCTTTGGATGGTTCTTCCACGACGAGTTTAGATGACAAATATATGTTGATTAAAAGAAACGGAGAAGTGGTTAGTTTATCATCTTACGGTTCTAATCGGTATAAAATGAACGAAAATGCATTTGAAAATATAGAAAACCGGTTCAAAAAAGCTAATATAAAAACGATTATAGCCAATTATAAAAGAGAGAATAAACAGGAATCTGAATTTATAAAATCAAGTATAACATTCGTAAAAGGAAATAAAATTGTTTTTTCGCTTGAAAATCCGATTATGAATATAAATACCAAAGAGTTTTTATGGGCATACCTTTCTGCACTCTTTTGTACATCTTACAATCAACTAGAATTTAGCAAAGATTATGATATGAGTTCCAATTATATTCCTGAATTATTTTTTTGGCAAACAGGTTTTTTTACAGAAGATGGTATTTTGAAATTATATAATTCCGAACGCTTTTATTTGCTGAATTTAATAAATAAAGCAAATAAAACCGACCAAGATTTTACTCCAATCTATACGTTCAGGCATCTTCCTATTTTTACAAAATTTTATAATAAAACCCCTAAATTTAAAACTGATGGGAGATTTTATTGGTATCAAGAAAATGAATATGACAAGAAAAAAGTTACTTTGGATTTGGGGTTTAATTTTATCGAAGTGAATAATTTGGCGGATAAATTTAGAGAAAGATGACACTTGCGGATATGAAACCGGATCGCTTGTGTAAGTCATTTTGAAGCAACCGGAAGGGATTCGGTTGTCTATATACATTCGGACTTATTTATGTTAACGCAATATTAACATTAAGATAACATTCCGTTAACATTGTTATCGAAAAATAATCGTTTCCTTTGTACTGTGTTTACATGTTAGCCCTATTTAACTAAAACCTTTTATTTTATTCTATTATGTCGAGATAGTTATTTTAAATGGTTATGGAAAAAAGGGAAGCGTGGGTGAGAGATTTTCCACGCTTTATTCATTTAAATAGGCTGGTTGTTTTAGGTGCTATTTAACCCCTAATTGTCCGCCACCATCCGATATATACTCTCTTGAAATAATATTTGTCTTTATGGTTCAACATTGTCCGGGGAATACCTTTTTTATCAAAAGAACGTTAATAAACTATTAACTTAAAAAATAACATACTGTTCACATAATCTTCAAAAATTTGTTTTTACTTTTGCCATCGAAGTGGTAAACTGAAAATTATTAAACGATTAATCAAAACGGGTTTTGTATGGAAAAGGTAAATCCAAAACTTAAAAACAGAGAATGGGGAACATTCATGAATTTTCTAACTGATTTCGCGTTCAAGAAGATTTTTGAAAACGAAAAGTTGTTGATTGATTTTCTGAATGAAGTGTTAGAAGAAGAATGTAAAGTTATCAGTTTAGATTATTTGAAGT
>BNTV01000120.1 GCA_025996865.1 Bacteroidia bacterium | reverse complement strand
AAAATCATATTTTCCTGTTTTGCAATTTCCAATTAATGTATTAAATACCGATATATCAATTCCGCCAAAACGGCATTCCTCAAAACGCCTTCGCCTTTTCCATGTATAAAAACGATTTTTTGTCCTTTTTTATTTTTATTTTCTTCCAATGTTTTCCGGAATGTATCTAATTGAACATTCAGTATATCTCCATTACTCAAACCGGTAGTCGAATCCAACAGTTGGTTAATGTGCAAATCTATTTCAAGAATGGGAACTGATTTTTCTTTTTTGGCCGGCAGCGGCTGATGATGTGGATAATCCGCCTTTACTTTCTGAGTCATCGCTTCCTGCAAATCGGAAGCTGAAACCAACATCTCGCGTGTCGCCGAATCATTAACGACAAGCGGATAAATTAACGCCTCGTCCTCAAAAAAATCATTTTCGCAAAAGCTATGCAGTTTGTAAAATTTCACGCCGTCGATACGAAGCTCCACGCTGTAAGTATTTTTCAAACCGAAAGGTTTATCTTTTTTGAAAGCTACCAATTGAACGCAAATTCGTTCTAAATCATTGAGTTGTTCTTTGGAAAATTCCTCGATGAAAAGGCGGGTATTGGGTTCAATGATTTCAGAATGACGGCTTATCCAAGCGTTATTATGCCGGCACATGTAATTGAAAAAGAGAAAATAATTGCTATTGTTCACCAAAAAAGCTTCGTAATTGGATTTTCCCAACATTTTTATATCCATAGGCAAATATGCCAGATAGACATTGAGCCGGTCGCCACCGGGACGTTCGGTAATTGTTTGTTCAACGGGTTGAGGTTTAGGCGATTCGGGTAAAGGCGCCTGTTTGGGTAATCCTGCTTTGGAAACCGTTGTAACCGGTTTTCCATCAGATTCGACGACAATACATTCACGAATCAGCGCCGGTGTTTCAAAACCATCGTCTTCTTCTACCCAGACAATATCTTTGTTTTTGAAGCTTTTCACGATTCCTCCGCCTACGGCGTTCAGGTAGCGGATTTTGTCTCCTATTTTCATATTTTTCTATATTAATTTGAGGTGCAAATTTACGGGAAATAATTGGGATTTGGCACCGGAAACTAAAAATTAAACTTTGAGTTTGCACGAAATTTAGATTATTTGATGTATTTTTGCAGGAAAGAAAAAGTAGAAAAATGATTGAAACAAACGGATTATTAACGATAAAAGAAGCCAGCGAATGGGCAAGTAATTACATAGGAAAAAATGTAACACCGTCCAATATTACATATTTAATTCAATATGGTCGGATTAAAAAATTTGGCGATAATGGTTTAACACAAATTGAACTGAAAGACCTTATCAATTATTACCAATCTTACAATGGTTCACGAGAATCGAATTTTAAAGAGCGGCTTGGCGAAGATTTGAATTGGGCTTTGTCGTTCGACCAATACAAGGAAGCGGAAACCACAAAACACGTTCATAGGCTTCATCCATACAAAGGTAAATTTATTCCGCAGTTGGTTGAATATTTTTTAGACAATCATACGGACAAATTCAAAACAGAAACTTATTTCAAAAACGGCGATATTATTCTTGACCCATTTTCGGGCAGCGGCACAACGATGGTGCAGGCTTGCGAACTCGGAATGAATGCCATAGGAATTGATATATCGGTATTTAATACATTAATTGGAAATTGCAAAACAGGAAAATATGATTTTGCTGATATAAAAAGAGAAATTGAGCAAATCACAAAAAAATTAGACGATTTTATTAAAAATTCAAATGCCGTTGAGTTTGAAGAAAAATTATTGCAGGAATTGAATTTGTTTAATAATCAATATTTTCCTGTGCCTGATTATAAATACCGTTTGGCGCAGGGCGAAATTGACGAAAAAAAGTACGGTTCGGAAAAAGAAAAAATGTTTTTGACGATTTACGAAAAACTTGTAAATCAATACAATATAAAACTCCGGCAGGATAAAAACGGAACATTTTTAGACAAATGGTATTCGGCGCATATTCGTAGCGAAATAGATTTTGTCTTTGACGAAATAAAACAAATAAAAAATATCAGCACAAAAAAGATTGTCAGCGTGATTTTGAGCCGGACAATCCGCAGTTGCCGCGCCACCACTCATGCCGATTTGGCAACATTGTTAGAGCCGATAACCACCACCTATTATTGTCATAAACACGGTAAAATGTGCAAGCCGTTGTTTTCAATTTTAAAATGGTGGAAAACCTATACAAAAGACACAATCGCACGCTTGCAATATTTTGATAAACTGCGAACCGACACCTTTCAACTTTGTTTAACAGGCGACAGCAGGGATATTGATATTTTTAAAGAAATAAAAAAGAGAAATGCCGATTTTGGGCAATTGCTCGAAAAGCAAAAAATAAACGGTATTTTTTCTTCGCCGCCTTACGTTGGTCTGATTGATTACCACGAGCAACACGCTTATGCCTACGATTTATTCGGTTTTGAGCGCAAAGACGAATTGGAAATAGGGCCGCTTTACAAAGGACAAAAACGCGATGCACAAGCAAGTTATATTCAAGGCATTTCTGATGTTTTGAATAATTGCAAAAAATATTTGGCAGATGATTACGATGTATTTTTAGTCGCCAACGACAAATATAATATGTACCCGACCATCGCTGAAAATGCGGGAATGCAGATTGTTAATCAATTCAAACGACCTGTGTTGAATAGAACGGCGTATTCGGAAAGTTATCAACCTAAATTATCAGCATAAAATTATGGAAGACAATATTATATATCAAATTTCTATTGACGATTTGCAATACGAAGCAATGGAAGCACTTGGCAGGGAATTAACCGAAGAAGAAATTGATATTGCCAAAGATGCTTTTGAATGGGGATTAGGAGAAACTAATCACATTATTTACAATACTATTTTTACGGAAATGATAAAATGAATACGACAAAAAAACTCAGTCCCTCGGATTTATTGGCTTCACAATTTCTCGAACAAGCGCAACATTTTAACGCTAACGTAGAATTGATAAAAGTTCTAAAATCAAGGACTTATAGCATTGGCGAAGCAAACGTTCTTGTACGTGCTTCTTCAGAAGGGAATAGGCGATATTTTTTCGGCTTAAATTATTTAACCGTTGAAGAAATCGCCAATATAGATAACCCATTTGTCGCGTTTATTTGTGGCTCAATAGATAGAATTGTTATTATTCCGGCTAAAACTTTATTCAAATATCTTCCGCAAATCAGCCACGATAGAAATGGAGAGTACAAAATAAACATTGATAGAGATTTAAACATCGTTTTAGCAGGAAGAAATAATCGAATAGATTGTTCTAAATTTATAAATAATTGGGATTTATTATTAGCACCACCTATAATAAAAGGCGAAAACAAAAATACGGTAGAGAAAAGTTTACACTCAGTAATGCAAGGACGATTGATAGAAATTGGCAATATTCGCGGATATGAAACCTATTGTCCAAATAAATCATGGAAATTTAATGATGTGAAACTCGAAGATATTACAACATTAAAAACTTGTCCTCAACTACAATTTTCCGATTACAATTTATTAAGGGAAATTGATGTGCTATGGTTTAGACCCAAAGGGAATAATTTTATTCCCGAATGTGCTTTCGAGGTAGAACTTTCAACAGGAGTTTGGAGTGGCGTTGGCAGAATGGCTACTTTGATGGATTATTCAAATGTCGGATTATATGTCATTGCAAATGATGCAAAAAAATACAATCAAGTAATGACTTCTTTGTATGAAAATTATAATCGCTATCACTTTGTTGGGAATGAAAGTCTGGGCGATTTATATGCTGCCGAAAAGAATTTGAAAGAATTAAGATATGAAATAGGTTTGTAAAATATGGCACTATCAAATATAATAAAAGAACAAATATCAATAGAAATAATCAAAGTTTTGGTTGCTGTGAGTGAGTTTTTGCCTGCAAATAATTGTGATAATTTCAACAGCCCTTTCTTTCACGCTTTTGCCGACAAATTAGCAGGAAAAGTTTCCGACACACCATTTTTTATAAGTTTAAGCAGTTGGTTACAAGGATTAAATACCACATTGGGACAGACCTTTTTTGAGAATGTGGCACATTATTTATGCGAAGGTGAAAAGCGGGAATATACGTCAAAGAAGATAGGAAATTTAAAAATAACACAAAATCAAAGAGATGCTATTAGTCGTATTATAGCAGATCTTAGTAATACACTTAAACAACCAAACCTTCATGATGAAAACAGCCAAATATTTCAAAACGATGATTCTTTATTGATAAATGCTTTAGATTTTTCTACCGATGTATTTTTTGAAACAGATAATTCAGTTACAGCCATTGAATTAAAATCAGTCAAACCCAATTCAGGCGAAATGCGGGGCGAAAAACAAAAGATACTGGAAGGCAAAGCCGCATTATATCGACTGTTCCCAAACAAAAAAATTTATTTTTACATCGGTTTCCCTTTTGATCCAACCGTAAATCCAACAATAGAAACGATAACAAGTTACAATAAACCCCGTTTCCTTAATTCCATCATCAATATGAACAAATATTTCGCCCACGATGAGACATTGGTGGCAAGCGAATTGTGGAATTTTCTTTCCGGCGAAAAAAATACAATGGAAGAAGTTTTGGAAATAATAAATATCATCTCAACAACCGATTTTCTATCCAAATTTCAATTACTTATCGATAATTCCAAAAGAAGTATGCCGGAATATCTTGCCCAATTGCAAGAATGGAATTTGTTTTCGGAACAGGAACTAATCGAACATAACGATACAATTTTTCAGAGAATAACTCACAATCTAACAAAAATATACAATAAAATGGCATTTGACACAAAAGGAAACTACAATTGGGAACGATATAATATATTAAAAAATTTATTATAAACTCCGCCCCGAAATAAATACTATGCGAAATTTAACAATCAATAAAGAATGGATAAAAGGACGCATTCCTATATGGAATGCAGGTGATAGGTTGCATTTTTTCTACCGAGCGATTCATTCCTAACGGAATGAAAAAACAACGAAATAATAACAATAACAAGAATTTAAACATAAAAATTTGACAAGTCCATACAGGGCTACGAAATACACGAACAAATTCCCAAAATATGATGATCAATCCTCAATCCATTCCAATCACCGCTTTCAACTACAATCTCCCCGAAGAAAAGATTGCCAAATTCCCATTGCCCAAAAGGGATCAATCCAAATTATTAATCCGGAAAGACGGCCAAATCTCCGAAACCATTTTTCAAAACCTCAGCGAATACATTCCCGAAAATGCTCTTTTGGTTTTCAACAATACAAAAGTTATCCAAGCGCGAATGCTTTTCCAAAAACCGAGCGGCGCACAAATCGAAATTTTCTGCCTCGAACCGGAAGAACCGGCCGATTACGCTCAATCTTTCGCACAGACCCGTTCTTGCGTCTGGCGTTGCTTAATCGGGAATGCCAAAAGGTGGAAAAGGGAAAAATTGGTTAAAGAGGTACACGGTACACGGTGCACGGTGGAGCGGTTGAAAACGGAAGGTGACGTGCATCTTGTTCGTTTTGAGTGGGATAATTCTGATTTGACTTTCGCCGACATCCTGGAAATTGGCGGAGAACTACCGATTCCTCCCTATTTGAATCGGAAAACAGAAGAAAGCGATAAGGAAACCTATCAAACGATTTACTCTAAAATCAAAGGTTCAGTGGCAGCGCCGACCGCCGGTTTGCACTTTACCGAAGCCGTTTTCCAATCCCTTCGAGAGAAAAATGTTGATTTTGAAGAGCTTACTTTGCATGTGGGAGCAGGTACTTTCAAACCGGTAAAGTCGGAAACGCTGGCGGAACATGTAATGCACACGGAATATTTTTCCATCAAGAAAACGACTGTCGAACAACTGATTAAGAAAACCGGTCATGTTTTCGCCGTCGGAACTACTTCGGTACGCAGTTTGGAAAGTCTGTATTGCATAGGCGAAATTTTGGCGAAAAACCCGGATGTAAACCTCGATGAATTAAGTGTTTCCCAATGGCAAGCCTACTCGGAAAATTCGGGACAACTGTCCGTCAACGATGCGTTGAACAATATTCTCAACTATTTGGAAAGCAGAAAATCAGATAAACTCATTGCACATACGCAAATCCTGATAGCTCCCGGTTACCATTTTAAAATCGTGAATGGAATAATTACGAATTTCCATCAACCGAAAAGCACTTTGCTTTTGTTGATATCTGCTTTCGTAAAAGGAAAATGGCGTGAAATTTATGATTATGCTTTGGCGCATGATTTCCGGTTTCTCAGTTATGGGGACAGTTCGTTGTTAATTAATTAATGTCGTCCGATTTCACAATTCGATAAAAAAACACTAACTTTGTTGCCCGTTAATAAATTTTTCAAGAAATGAATATCAAAAAAGCCGAGTTCGTAATCAGCAACACCGACCCCGCGAAATGTCCGCAGGACGGATGGCCTGAATATGCATTTATCGGCCGTTCAAATGTCGGAAAATCTTCTTTGATTAACATGCTGACCGGAAAAAAAGGTTTGGCGATGACTTCTTCTACGCCCGGCAAAACGCAGTTAATCAATCACTTTATGATTAATGACGAATGGTACCTCGTAGATTTACCGGGTTACGGTTACGCGCAAAGGGGAAAAAAAGGACGTGAAAAAATTCAGGAGATTATTGATGCTTATCTTGATAGCCGGGAAGCTTTGACCTGTCTTTTTGTGCTATTGGATTGCAGGCATGAACCGCAAAAAATTGATTTGGAATTTATTACACGCTTGGGCGAAGATGGGATTCCTTTTACTATTGTTTTTACAAAGGCAGATAAGATTTCCCAAGCCAAATTAAAGAAAAATATCGAAAATTATAAAGCCTCGTTGTTAGAAACCTGGGAAGAACTTCCGCCGATTTTTTTCACTTCTTCGGAACGGAAAACAGGTAAAGAGGAGATTTTGAATTATATAGAAGAAATAAACCAAATGATTCAAAATCAAGATAAAGGAAAATAAAATATTAGTTTTTAGTTTTTAACTTTTAGTTTACTATATGAATTGGTTCGAATGTAAAATCTCATACGAGAAGATGATGGAAAATGGGGTTCAGAAACGAGTGACCGAACCTTATTTGGTGGATGCACTTTCATTTACGGAAGCAGAAGCGCGGATTATCGAGGAAATGAAACCTTATATCAGCGGTGAATTTACGGTTGCCGATATTAAAAGGGCAAGGATTGCGGAATTGTTTACCAACGAAGATGGAGACCGTTACTATAGATTTAAAGTTGTTTTCATCTCGTTGGACGAAAAAAACGGGGCTGAAAAAAAGACCGCAGCCACGATGTTGGCGCAAGCTTCGGATTTGAAAGAAGCCATTGCCGTTTTGGAAGAGGGAATGAAAGGAACTATGGCCGATTACGTGATAGCTTCGGTTTCGGAAACAATGATTATGGATGTTTTTCCATTTTCTGCTGAAAAATAACGACAGATAAAAGGAAAATGAATGTAGCTGAAAATCTTCGGCAAATCAAGGAAACTTTACCTGAAAATGTCCGTCTGACGGCCGTTTCAAAGTTTCATCCCGAATCCGTTTTGTTGGAAGCGTATGCTGCCGGCCAACGGATTTTCGGGGAAAACCATGTGCAGGAATTGGTTCCGAAATACGAACATTTACCGAAGGACATCGAATGGCATTTTACCGGACATTTGCAAGCGAATAAAGTCAAGCATATCGCGCCATTTATTCATACAATACAAAGCGCTGATAGTCTGCGACTTTTGGAGGAAATCAACCGGCAAGCTCAAAACCACAATCGCAAAATAAATGTTTTGTTACAAATCCACATTGCACAGGAAACGCATAAATTCGGATTCCTTTATGAAGAAGTCGAGAAATTACTGGAAGAAAAAACTTTCGATGCATTGAAAAACATTCAAATCGGAGGTCTAATGGGTTTGGCTACTTTCACTGATGACGAGCAACAAATCCGGCGTGAATTTAACGGATTAAACGCTTTTTTTACGAAAATCAAGAATAATTATTTTGCCGGCGCTCATTTTTTTAATGAATTATCTATCGGCATGAGCGATGATTATCTCATTGCTATTGAAGAAGGTAGTACCATAGTAAGAATTGGCGGCAGGATATTTGGCCAAAGAAATAGAAATTAATATTGGTTTTTATCAATAATTTTAATAGTTTTGTATTCTGTATTTAAATTTAATTCATACTTAAAAATATATGAAGAAGATTTTGATGACGAATTTTGCGGGTTTGAATTTAATTAATCCTATTATTATAGGAAGTTCAGGGTTAACGAACACACCGGAAAAAAACAAGGAACTTGAAAAAGCGGGAGTAGGAGCAGTTATACTACCTTCCATTTTTGAGGAGCAAATTGAAATACAAACACACAGAGAAATTTGGACAGATTGTCCGAATGCACAGGATTATATCCGGAATGTTGTCAATGGAATGCAATTGGAAGATTACCTGAAATTGATAAAAAGCTCCAAAGAATTGTGCCGTATTCCGATTATTGCAAGTATCAACTGTTATCGTGAAAACGGATGGATTGATTTTGTCCGTCAAATAGAAATGGCCGGCGCCGACGCGATTGAACTGAACATTTTCGGATTAAATACTGAAATGGACCAACCGGAAAATTCTGTAGAAGATATTTATTTGCGGATTACTCAAAAAGTGAAGTCAATCGTGGATATTCCTGTAATTGTGAAAATGAGTAAATATTTCAGCCATATTGTAAAACTGACGGATGATTTACAGAAAGCCGGTGCAGATGGAATTGTACTTTTCAGCCGTTTTTATCAACCGGACATCGACATTCATCTGATGCAGGCACGTTCGGGATATGTGTTCAGTTCGAACAGCGAAGTGGCAGATACGTTGCGATGGACTTCCTTGGTAAGCACGAGACTTCAAAATGCTTCAATCGCTTCCTGTACAGGTATTTACGATTGGGAAGATGTTGTCAAATGTATTCTTTGCGGTGCTTCGGCCGTTGAGTTGTGCAGCACCGTTTACCAGCACGGCAATGAATTTATCCAGGCGATGAACCGGAGTTTGGAGGAATGGATGGCTATCAAGGATTTCAAGTCCATCGAAGAAGTAAAGGGAAAACTGAACTTCGGCGAAATTCAGAATCCGTCTTTGCACGAGCGGGTTCAATTCATGAAATATTTTTCCAACAGAGACTAATGCGATGATTTTAAAAGGTGTATTCAAAGATTCGGGCGGTTTTGTCCGGTTCATTCTGTTCATTGGAATCGTTATTGTCGGAGGTGTGACGGGAGGAGCAGCTTCAGTGTTCCTTATTGCACTCAAATCCGGTTTCAATATGGAAGTCATGACTGAAATTTTGGCAAATTTAGCTGATTACCCGGTCTATTTGAGAGAGATGCAATTTCTTAACCAGTTAGGCTTTTTTATTTTTCCGGCTTTGTTAACGGCTTATTTGTTCAGCGAAAATTATAAAGATTATTTATATTTGAATACTCCGTTTAACGGTTCGACGGTATTTTGGACGATTCTGAGCATGATTTTTGTCCTTCCTTTCCTGAACCTGATTACTCAGTTGAACCAACAATTAGTTTTACCGGATTTTTTGAAAGGTGTGGAAGAGTATATGAAAACGATGGAAGAAGCCAATGGCAAATTAATTGAATCCATGCTACGCGCCGAGAATATTCAAGCAATTATTTTTAATGTATTGATTGTAGCCGTTTTTGCCGCTGTCGGTGAAGAATTTATTTTCAGGGGAGTGCTGCAAAAAATTTTCAGTCAGATGATTCGCAACAAGCATATTGTTATCTGGTCGGTTGCTTTCCTGTTCAGTTTTATTCACTTTCAATTTTACGGTTTTATTCCGCGAATGTTGTTAGGCGCTTATTTCGGCTACCTGCTGGATTTCACTAAAAACCTGTGGATTCCTATTTTAGCACATTTTACCAACAATTTTTTAGGCGTAATCCTCTTCACCATCTACCAAGATGATTCCAAACAAATGGAGGCGATGGATAATTTAGGATATGGAAATACCTGGTGGCTTTCGATTTTATCGCTTGTGTTGTTTGCTTTTGCTTTTTGGCAGGTTAGGAAACAAAAAGAGGTCGTCTGAAACTTGCTATTAATACCTGTTTAATTCATTCCTTGCATTGTCCACCATCTTGCCGGCTCCCTGCCTTGTTAATTCTTCTATGGTAAATCTGGAAACCAGTCGATTAAGTTTGTCTAATTCTGTTTTCATACCTTTTTTCAGAAATTCTTCTTTCAGTATCCTGCATTTCTCGTAATCCTGAATGCCTTCTATCAATCGTTCAAAGCGGATACTGCTTCGTCCACCGGGATAAACTAAATAGCAATCGCCTGCTGCCCATGAACGGAAACGGGAATCGTGCAAGGGGTCGAGCGTCCAACTGTTGTACGCCCATCGCAGGTAGCCATCGTAATTGCCTGCCAGCGCGTGCCAACCTATCCATGTTGCTTCTGCCGGAGGCGAAAAAGTAAATGTATTGGGACGAGCCTCGGCACAACAAGTGTAAACGGTACTAACCTTTCCTGTCCGCTCTCTTTCCGCTTTCACGTCTGCCGGAAATTGATTGCCGAAAGCAAGGCACAAATCATACAAGTCTTTTTCTATTTCGGCATGATAATTTCCCGCCAGCGAAATCTTAAATTCCGAATCAGCTTTTTTGATCACTTTAATAGCCTCTTGCATTGCCCCTAATCCTCGTTCGTCCATAGCAATGGTGGTTTTATCAAACCAGCCTTTTTGACGTAAGTGCCGGGAAAAGTCGGAAAGAAAATTTCCCCAGTATTCGTTATATGTGGCATCGCCGGGCTTTGCCTGCACATATAAAACCCGGTTGGTCGATTGGTCAAAATAGTCGAAACTGAGCGCCCAGGGAATCAGCGTATAGCAGTTTATTTGCTTGTCAATGCCCAGACTTTGCATAAATTCCACCCATTGGTCGAACACCGTATAGTCATACGTCCAACGGCCGTCTATTTTCTTGGTTTTACCTACCATGCTGTCGAAAAAGTCTTCCGTTTGTCCGTTCCACGGTTTGTGCATAATGGTTGTTGTGATTACTTTCTGGCCGGCATCGGCAAGCATTTTCATTACGGGGCGCATCGCATCAAAATGGGCTTGGCTCCACAAAGGGACTTGATGATAGCGCGCTACGGAATAGGGATTTTGCCATAAATCCAAATGAAATTTCCAATTTTGAGGAGCAGGTAAGGTGCGGTTCAATACTTCCAATTCGATGTTTAATGTTCTCGGAGCGAAATCTTTCCCCGATACGGTCAATGTTCCTTTATATTTTCCGGCTTTGGCATCGGCAGGTGTCCATACATTTACCCAGATTGGTTGTGTTGTATGAGCTGCCACATCTATTTTTTTCGCAATATCCAGCACATCAGCCACCATTGAAGAGTCCCATTCCGACTTGTCGGGACGATGTCCGCAAGCGCCTTTCCCGTCTTTATTCAGTTCATCAGTCATCACATAACGGACAAAATGGGTTTTAACGGCTGATTCCGGAATGACAGCCTGTCCGTTTTTCAAATCACTGACGGAAACGGTTACCTCGTGCAAATCGGTTTCAGTGCGCAGAACGGCTTGTATGTTTATTCGTTCGCCTTTCCATGTTTTTTCCGACAGGAACGACGTTTTTTGGATTGCCGGCACAGCCAGGCTATCATAGCGCACATCGGTACTTCCCCAGTTTAATTGGATGGTTGATTGCAGATTCTCAGATGATTTTCCATCGGCTTTTATTTGAAAATCCACGATTACCGTCAAAAATAGAACGACGAAAAAACACTGTTTAAAAGGATGCTTACTCATATATTAATTGTTTATAAATTTGTTTCAAAATGATATTTTCCCGAACCTGTTTCCTTACATTGTATATCCGCTTGCTGCATCTGCCTGTTTATTCTTCGCATTCAAGTAAGAATGGGTAAGCAGGATAGAGGATGAGCAGCAGTTTAAGAATTTACTCAGCGGCTTAATGTTCGTTCCGCCCAACTAAATTCTGCTCCGATTTTTACAATTTGCCGTTCGCCGGCACTGTATGGAATCAGATAACCTTTGTCGTCAATTTGTTGGAGTGCATCTTCGGCAGAGGCATTTTCGGAAAGTTTAAATTCAAAAACATAAACGGTGTCTTTCAACCAAACCACAGCATCGGAACGCCCAACGGCACTTTTTACTTCGGTTTGCACAAATTGCCCCATCAACGTGAACAACAAATAGAAAGTGGTTTGATAATCTCTTTCCGTTTTGTTACTTAAATCATTAGGGATAGCAGCAAAAAAAGCACGAAGTCGATTCATAAAACCGTCCACATTGGCTGCCATTAAATCTCTCACAAAATTGGGAACACTAAAATCAGCATTTATGTGTGTCTGTGGTGAATAAATAAGTTGTAATTCATTCAAAAAACCATATTTCACTTCTTCGTTGGGAAAGCCCAAGCGGTATTCATTGAATAATTGGTCGAAATTTTTGATAGTAAGATACCCGGTTTGATAGAGCAACGGAAGCGGATTTGTATCTCCGGCACGATAATCGGCAATTGCAGGCGCTGCAATGGTAACATCGTTTTCAAGATCGGGAATAGCAAAATTGGCTTCTTTAAGCATTTTAATAAGAAAAGTCGGCGTACCGGTTGAAAACCAGTAATAACGCAACGCATTTTTTGCAAAAGTATTCAGCAAACTGAAAGGGTTGTACATTCCTTCCGTATTTTCGCAAAAATGATAGCCGTCGTAACGTTTCTTGAGTTCCGAGAGCATTTCCTCGTAACTCATCTTTTGCTTTTCGGCTAATGTTCGTATTTCCGGCTCAAAATTGTCAATCAATTCGGATTGCGAAATCCCGCATACTCCTGCGAATTTTTCATCCATGCTAATATCCTGCAACTGATTCAATTGACTGAAAATGCTTACTTTGGAAAATTTGGTAATTCCGGTTAACAGAAGAAAGCGTAAATAGGGGTCTGCCGTTTTGAGAACGCCATAAAAACCGCTCAATGCCTCACGGATTTGTTCGTGAAGTTCGGGCTTATCCAATGTACTTGTAAGTGGTTTATCGTATTCATCAATCAAAATCACCACTCGTTTGCCCGTTTTTTCATAAGCGCGACGCATCAAACCCTCCAAACGGGTTGAAAATGCTTTCTCAGAAGCATTGGCGCCCCAAACTTCTTCTATTCGCGACAACAATGCCTCAAACGCATTTTCAAGATCGACGAATTTTGTATAACTGTTAATATTCAAATCCAAATGAAAAACCGGATATTCTATCCATTCTTTTTCCAAACCGGCAATGGCAAGCCCTTCAAAAAGTTCCTTCTTGCCTTGAAAATAAGCTTTTAGCGTTGAAAGGAAAAGACTTTTCCCAAACCGGCGCGGACGACCTAAAAAATAGGGACATCCATTGTTCACTATTTCATAAAGATAAGATGTTTTGTCAACATACAAGAAATTGCTTGTTCTTAGTTTCTCAAAATCCTGAATACCTATTGGTAATTTTCTGCTGAAATCCATACTATTTAGTTTAATTTGTTTACACGCTTTTTGAATTGAGAATTGAGAATTGAGAATTGAAAAATAATTCTGCATTTTCAATTCTCAATTCTCAATTAATTTAACGGCTCTATTCGGCAACCGATCTCTTTGCCACTGAAGGAAAGCCCCAAAAGGATAACTTTCCGGTCGAGATATTTTTCGTAATATTTCTTTTCATGGATTTGCGTTATGGCATCATCCAAGAGCAACTCTATTTTTCTTTCGGCATCGTATTTAAGTTCAGCAACTACCGTCACATCGGGCTGATGCCAGACCGCATCAATTCTGCCGATGTTAGTCATTACTTCTCCTTGAATGTCAAAACCTAACATCTTCATCCATGTCAGAAACAAGGAATGATAATAGGCTTCTT
>BNTV01000119.1 GCA_025996865.1 Bacteroidia bacterium | reverse complement strand
GCATGCCCCGTCTCTACTCAAAACGGGAATCGCTTCGTTAATGCCGATTCCCATGCCGGGGTTCGTTCCGTAAGTGATTCGCGGTTCGATGTCTTCGGCGTCGAAAATGATTTCTTTGTCGAATTGGGCGTCAGTATCGGTTTTGATGGATTTCCAATATGCTACCGCTTTATCCCAATCAGCGCCTTTTGGAGCAAATTCACGCCCTTTCAGATAAGCGAACGTGATTTCATCGGGAGCGACAATTCCGCCGCGCGCGCCCATTTCGATAGATAGGTTGCAAAGTGTTAAACGGCCTTCCATGGAAAGGTTTTCCACGGCTTCTCCGGCATATTCCACGAAATAACCGGTAGCGCCTCCGGTCGTCATTTTTGCAATGACATACAAGGCCAAGTCTTTGGCGCCAACGCCCGATTTCAAACTGTTTTTTACCGTAATCCGCATGGTTTTCGGTCGCGACTGGAAAACACATTGCGTGGCAAGCACCATTTCCACTTCGCTGGTACCGATACCGAAAGCGATAGCGCCCATAGCACCGTGGGTAGAAGTGTGCGAATCGCCGCATACCAAAGTCATTCCCGGCAGGGAAAGCCCGTTTTCAGGCCCTACCACATGCGTTACACCATTCAATGCATGTCCTATCGGGTAATAATTTACGCCAAACTCCCTGGCATTCCTGTCCAAAGTGTCAACCTGATTTTTTGAGATGGCGTCCTGAATAGGCAATTCCTGATTCAATGTTGGAATGTTGTGGTCGGGCATACAGGTAATCTGCTTGGGACGGAACACTTTCAGTCCCCTGCGACGCAAGCCTTCAAACGCCTGCGGACTGGTAACTTCATGCACATACATGCGGTCGATGTACAGTTGCGTTGGGCCGTCTTCCACTGTGGTTACCACGTGTTTGTCCCAGATTTTGTCGAATAATGTTTTGCTCATTTTTTTAGTTTTTTTAGGGCTTTAAAGACCTTAAGGACTTTGAGGACTTTAAAGTCTTATTTTACAAACTTGTTAATTGCATCAATATAAGCCTCCACCGAAGCGGCGATAATATCCGTGTTCGCCGAAAAACCATAATAATTTACCCCGCTGTGTTCGACCTGCATGTGCACTTTTCCCATATCGTCGCTACCTTTATTAATCGCCTGAATCAAAAACTCCTGAATGGTCATTTGACGGCGGATAATCTGTTTCAAAGCTTTGATGGCTGCATCAACCGGGCCGTTTCCGGAGGCTGCCGCCTCGAATTTTTCGCCTGCAATATTCAGTCCGATACTTGCCACCGAACGGACGCCAACTCCTGACGTCACCTGCAAATACTCTAATTTGATGCGTTGTGAATCCAAACGGTCTTTGCCCGCCAACAACAGAACATCATCATCGGTAATATCTTTTTTCTTGTCGGCTAACTTGAGAAATTCTTCGTATAATTTATCCAATTTTTCCTGGGAAAGTTCAACGCCCAATATACTCAGCCGGTGTTTGAGGGCGGCGCGACCGCTGCGAGCCGTCAATGCAATCGTGTTATCGTCGATTCCGACATCTTTCGGGTCGATAATTTCGTAGCTTTCGCGATTTTTCAATACGCCGTCCTGATGGATGCCCGACGAATGGGCAAAAGCATTTCGTCCCACAATCGCCTTGTTCGGTTGAACCGGCATATTCATCAAACTGGAAACTGTCCGGCTAATGGGATAAATATGTTGGGTATTGATGTTGGTATCAATCGCTAATTCCTTGTGGCTCTTCAAAATCATGGAGACTTCTTCCAAAGAGGTATTGCCCGCCCGTTCGCCGATTCCGTTGATGGTTACTTCCACCTGACGGGCGCCGTTCATTATGCCGGCCATTGTATTGGCGGTAGCCATTCCCAAGTCGTTGTGACAGTGCGTAGAAAGAACGGCATTGTGAACACCTTTTACGTTTTCCATCAAGAATTTGATTTTTTCACCGTATTCCGAAGGGAGGCAATAACCGGTTGTATCCGGGATATTGACCACTGTGGCGCCTGCCTTGATAACCGCTTCCACCACGCGAGCCAAGTAAACATTATCTGTTCGACCGGCGTCTTCGCAATAAAATTCCACATCTTCCACGTACCTTTTGGCGTATTTCACGCAAGCGATGGCGCGTTCCAGAATTTCATCCTGTGTGGAATTGAATTTGTAATTAATATGGTAAGGCGAAGTGCCGATACCGGTATGAATCCGTTTCCGTTTGGCATATTGCAAGGCTTCGGCAGCCACATCAATGTCTTTTTCTACGGCGCGGGTAAGCGCACAAATCGTTGGCCAAGTGACCGCTTTGGAAATTTCCACTACCGAATTGAAGTCGCCCGGACTGGAAACCGGAAATCCGGCTTCAATCACATCCACACCCAGATTTTCCAAGGCTTGCGCTACCTGAATCTTTTCAATCGTATTCAATTGACAACCGGGAACTTGTTCACCATCCCGTAAAGTTGTGTCGAAAATAAATAAATTTTCCATTATCGTATGTTTTAATAATTGAAAAGCCTTCCTCGCACACGCGAGAAAGGCTTCATTTACTCAATCACATACCGAACCCGCTTCAGCTTGTTATCCACAAGAGAATAATAATACTGTTGAGCAAAAGCCTGTATGTTAATAATTTCTGCATTGAGTAATTTTCGAATTTTAACTGAGACGGGGCAAAGGTAAAAATATTTTTTTGAAACAGCAAGGTTTTTCGGAAATTTTTTCTTGAAAATTTCAATTTGCTTCAATATAATTTATCAATTTACAGTAAATTTCATTCTTGCATAGCAACTCTGCATTCCCAATAATAAATAATTCTTTTCGCGCACGAGTCAATGCGACGTTCAGTTTGCGGTCGATTCGTTTACCGTTTTCCTCCATCCAATTGGGTAAAGCCGCCAATTGATTTTCCGTTTTCACACAAAACGAATAGATAATCGTGTCCCGCTGACTGCCTTGAAACCGTTCAACCGTATCGACGGCAATTCCGGTAAACTCTCCTATTTCAGTTTCTTGTAATTTCTTGCGAATCAATGCAATCTGACTCCGGTAAGGGGTGATGATTCCGATACTGCCCGGATCAAAAACGGTTCCGGTATCCAAACATTTATCATACAGTTCCTGACAAATCTCTACTACCCGAAGCGCTTCATTCAGATTGGCTTTGTCCGAAAATTCGTTTTCCAAAGGCCGGATGGAATAAAAATGCAAGCGGTTGCGATGCGCCCATTTCTCGATTTGGTGCGGCAAACCGACGGATTCCAAACGCCCGTCGTAAAAATGTTCGGAAGGAAAAGCGGAAATGGACGGATGCATCCGTCCCTGCCGCGTGAGCATGTCAAAGGCGGAAGTAATACCGTCCGCTCTGTATTTGCGGTAAAACCGTTCGAACAGGGAATTACTCAAATCAGTCAATCCGACAGCGTTGAGGATAGGTTCGTTTACCCGGCTTTCTTCCTTGCTTTGCAGGACGACTGCCGGCAATTGTTTGTGGTCGCCGATTAATACAAAACGCTCAACCGCATTTTCGCCGGAAATATTCCGGGCGCAGAAAATACCCAAAAGATGCGGCTCCAAAAGTTGGGTTGCTTCGTCGATGATGGCTAAGTCAAAGTGTTTCAGAGTGAACAGTTCCGGTTTGTTCCAAATGGAAGCCGCCGTTCCGACAAAAATCCGGCAATGTTTGATGACTTCCGCCACGTCTTGACGGTTATTGCATTTCTCCAAACAATTTTCCAATAAATGCGAACGAAATTCCGGCGCACAGTTCAATTCACTGCCTACGCGGATGTACGGAAGCGACTGGCTGATATCCGATAAAGCCTTGCAAATTTCATCTACCGCGCGATTGGTATAGGAAAGCAGCAAGATATTTGTCTTGTTTTTTTGGAGTTCGGTTTCCACCATTTGTTTCAGGGCGATGGAGGTTTTGCCGGTGCCGGGAGGGCCGATGAGGAGGAAAACCGGGTGAAAGGTGAAAGGTAAAGGGTCAAGAACGTTTCTTTCAGCTTGTACCTTTCGCCCTTCACCCAATATCAAGTCTTTCCTGTCTTGATTGGCATGTAAAAAACCGGTTAAAGCGCGAAACATTCCCGCAAAAATGGTATCCATATAATCGTGTTCGACGGCATACAGCGCATGGAGATTCCAGACCTGCGGATTTTTTTGCCGGTAACGAAGCCTTATTATCAGCACATTGCCTTCCATCAACTCAATCGCTCCCTTGAAAACCTGGCGATTATTAACCGTATCGGCTGTAGAGTTTCGCTCGTATAAAACCACAGCGTCGCCCGGACGGAAATTCGGCAGATATAAATCCTTGTACACAGGGATTTCCAAACGAATGGTATGGTCTTCTTCCGCAGCACGGTTGCCGGTTATTTTCAGGTCGTACAAAAGTTCGCCGGCGCTTAACTTATCTTCAAAGAACGCATTCCACAAGACTGAGGCCTTTTTCACGCCTTCGTATTCGCGTTCGCCGGCTTTTGAGAGCCATAATTCTTTTAATATAAAGGTGTAAACTCGCAGGAAATAGGCCTTTTCGATTTCGTTCAGGCAGGAAAAAGCTACCGAAAAACGGTCAATGGACGGCGCCAGATAATTGTCAAAGAATTTTCCCGCAAGATTTTCCGTATTCAGGTTTTTAGCATTGATTTTACTGAGCAGTTCATCGGTAATCGAAGCGTCATTGGCCGTATGCAGCGCATATTCCCAAGCCGTGATTTGATTCCTGAGACGCAAAGCTTTCTGCAACTGTTTCCGTGAATGGCTTTCCTTGCTCAAAACAGGATATTTGGAATAAAGCAAATAGGAACGGACATCATCGGCTTTCAAATCCAGATTAAATTCAAGTACAGCCAGATACAGAATCATTTGCGTGTAATGGTTCTCTGCCGAATGAACAAATTGTCCGCCGGTACGAAAGTCTTCTATCGCTTTCCCGGATTTTAATTCGATAAAAGCGGTATAATCGCTCAGCATCAAGTCCAAACGTCCTTGCAAACCCAGGGCATTGCAGATAAACGAGGGTTCCAAAACCGCTTTTTCCTTGTTTATACCGGCTTTCGGGAAAAATTGCCGCACGGCGTAGCGGATATTCTCGAAATGTTTTTGGCTGCCGGCGAAAAACCCGGTTTCTGTTTTCCGGTCTTTCAGCGCTTCGCAAGCGGTAAATTCAAAAGCTGAAGTTTTGAACATTTTCTTGATTGCGGAATGATAATCCGCCGGATTTTTCGCATCTTCGTTGAGCAATTCGTCAATGAAAAAATTCGCTGTATTTCCGAGCAAAATAGACGGAGTGGTTTCTTTTTCCTGCAAACGCGACAAGGTATAGTTCAAAAAATGGTTGCCATAAGGGCGGAAACATTCGGCCAAAGCGCTGATATCGACCAAATAATCCGGTTCGAAGACTAAAAATTCCGCCACTAAGGTTTCAGGAGACAATTCATTTACATTCAGCAAATTAAATATGTTCCCGGATCGGAGGACGGGCGATAATTCGTCTAATTCCTGCCATTGAGATTCGCTGCAAGCCACAGTAATCGGTTTTTTATCAGGGGTTTCGGCTAACAGTTTATTTCCGGTTATTTCCCTGAAAATAATTCGAAGTGATTTCATTTTTTTTGAAACAAAATTACAAAATATTTTATGACTATCCGCAAAATTACCCCTAAATCCCCTAAAGGGGACTTTGGCGCAGCAATATTTGCAAGTTCGCAGGCGCTAAAAGCCCCCTTTAGGGGGTTGGGGGTAAAATAGTGGATAGTCATAAATATTTTCTACACTCCCTTTGTAATGAGGAAAAATTCTTTCATAATCAATAAAAGAGGCTGCCGAAATTTTTTCACTTTCGGACAGCCTCTTTCTAAAATGAAATGAGAAAATCTACTTTATGATAATCATAGTTTCTTCACCTTTAAGCCGGAAGAGATAAGTTCCGGATAACGATAAATTCATTTCCGTCACTTTCCCGGTCACTTTCTGTTTCTGAATGAGTACTCCCGACATATTATATACTTCGATATAAGCATCTTTGAGTTCGGTTTCATTCAAACCGGAGGCAACGTAGAATTTCATGCCTGCGCGTGATGGATTCGGATAAACGACCAGCAATTTCCCGGAATTGATATTATCAATGCCGGTTCCTTTTTGAATCTCAATTGTAATGGATACGTTATCCGCATCTTCAAAGATAGCATTTCCCGGAGCAGAAGCTGTTACGACAATAGTGCCTTCTTTTTTCAAGCGCAATACATTTCCTTCCTGTATTTCGGCAAATTCACCGTCTTCCGGTCGCAAGCCGAAGATAACTTCGATACCGTTGCCGGCTGTTGCTTCCAGCTTATAAGTGCCTGCTTCCAGACTTAAAATGTCAGGCGCTTCGAAAAGAATAATTTGCACCGCTTTTTGTCCTACTTCTATTTCGTATCCGGTTGTCGGATTGGAAGCACGGGTTTCTCCTCTTTCATACCATACCTGAATCTTACCTGTGCGATATGCATTGGTTGTATTAGCTTCGGCAACAAATGTAATGACATTACCGTTTACCGATGCCGTGATCCAATCAGGCGTATTGATATATAGACGGAGGCCTAAGGTCGAAATGAGATTTTCCGGATCGGAAATCGTAACAATCACTTCATGCGATGTACTGCCATTTCCAGCCGGGAAAATCGGGTTTGTCGGCACACTGAACAGATCCAGCGGATTTATAACCCTGATGCTTATTTCGTTACTTTTCCCCGAAGTACATCCGGATTCACTGGACGCTACTACATGATAAGTTCCCGTTTCTTTAACCTCGTAACCGGGGCTTGCACTTGCCATGCCCAAGGCCTCCGTTCCCTTGTACCATTGGTACAATATGCCTTCTTGCGGTGCGGTTACTGTTATCGCTACCGTTTCACCTTTCAATGCAAGAGTTGTTTCCGCACTGATTACCGGAGTCGTCGCAGGACGCGGGAAAGCTGCTACCATAATTGCATTGCTCAACGACAATATTTCTCCGCCACCTACGATTTTTACGGTATAGCGACCTGATGTCTTTGCAATATAAAAGCTCGCAGTTTGACCGGTTATTACTTCCTCGTTTTTATACCATTGATAGCTATAACTACTTCGTCTTGGTGCAGACAATATCACGCTGTCACCTTCACAAAATGCGGTAGAACCATCGGCTGTAATGGTGATTATTGTAAATCCAAGCGTGTTGCTCTGCGATTCACATCCATTTTTATTGACCGCCACTACGTAATATTCACCGGATTCTTCCAGCGTGTATGTAGTGTTCGTAGTAGGTTCACCCACCGCCTCTGAGTTGCGATACCATTGATAGCTTACCCCTTCCTCAGGTTCATCAATTCCAAGTATTGCCTTGGCGACTGCCGTCTCCAACAAGGAGATCGAGGGTGTCAATGCAAGCGAATATACCGTTACTTCAATGGTATTGCTGAGCGGCAATTCGATTGTTCCGTCAAAGACTTGCAGGTAATATGCACCGGATTGCGTAACTGTGAGGGAACTACCGGTTTCACCTGCGATTGCTACACTATCTTTGAACCATGTATAGGTATAAGTAGCTACTTCCGGGCCGGACAATATGACACTTCCGCCGGCGCAAAATTCAGTGGCTGCATTATCTTTTACCTTAATGATAACCGGGGTATAGGCACAAGCAGAAGGATCCGATTCGGTCGATTCCAATTCCGGATCACCGTAAACTGCTGTAAGTGTGTAACAGTACCGGGTGGCTGATTGCAAATCTTTCGTATCCAAATACGTTTTTTCCGTTACTCCTTCGGCAATTAATGTTCCATCACGATACACGTTGAATGTAATGTCTATCGTAGCCGGTTCCACATAAGCCGTGATTATCCAGTTTCCTGAAGGTCCTGCCCGGAATGCACCGCCATTCATGGAGAACAAATTACCTTTTCCTGCAACAACAGGGCTGTCGTCTGCAATCGGAACATATACATCCTGTGCATCTCCGGCATACTGATCGTATTCATATCCTACATATAAATCCTGAGTAGCGTCAATGATTACCGGAGTAGTTAATTCAATCCGTTGTTTCAGGAGCGATCCTGTAATATCACCAACCGGTTGAGAATATACAATTTTGTTGCCTTGACGAATATTCACGGTTAGATTTTCACAAGACCGATAGGTGTAGATTTCTACGGCTTTGAGTGTAGCCTCATCATACAATACCAAGTCTTCCGGTGTAAAACGGACGGCCGCTTCCATGCGCCCTCCGGCTGGATTTCCGTAAATCCAGGCAGGGTTGCCGTTATGCCATTGCAAGGCTGCTTCTTCATTTTCTTCTTCTGCAGAGGCAGAAGCTCTCAAGACACTGCCCTGTTGCAACGCTTCCTGATTTAATCTCAATTCTTCCGGATGTATTGCAGATGCCTTCTTTCCGAAATTGCTCTTATCGCTCAATTCAGCCGTATATATTGCGGACGCCTTCTCTTTGGAGTCGCTCTTATCGCTGAATGCAACAGGATCAATAACCGGCGCTTTTCCAAGAACCTTGTCGGCAACCGCCAATTTGGCAGTTTTCAATTGAGTAGCTGAAGAAGTTCTTGCTGCTTTAGCTGCTTTCAACAATTCTATATTCAAGCCGCCGGTGTGTAGCTTGCTCAGGTATTGCGCCGGCGCCGAAGCAGGAGCAGTTCCCGTCCCGATATAGATGTCGTCCACCATAAAGACGAGTTCATCATCGGTAACACAATTAATCGCTACATATTTAGCAGCAGCCGGAACCGTATAAGTGTATTTTGTCCAAGTTAATGGAGGTATTACATAAGGACCGCTTGAAAGTACGTTGGTAAAATCGGCTTGCGTTTTTCCACCGGTCGAATAAGCCACACGGAAACGTTCTCCTCCGTTATACTCATTGGTTAATGATTTTGCCCAGAAAGAGAAAGTGAAGGACTCTTTAAAACCTAACTCCGGACTAATCATCCAGTCATTAACAGGGGTTGACGCTGCGATAGTCGCAAAATATTGCATGCCGCTATGTGCTTGTGCATCGGGATCCAAATCTGAATCCAAGATAAGGAATGCAGCAGGAATACCCAAATAGGTAATTGCTCCATCGCCATCAATATATGACCATGGATAGTAACCTGTTGGGTTTTCTGCGGCGTAGTCATAAGATTCAGCATCATCGAAAATATTATCTCCGGGTTTGTAGTGGAGCACTTCGTGAACCCAGTCAAGCCGGATTCCGCTTTCATCTTCCACATATTCAGCCGTTACATCCGTAGGAGAAGCTCCGGCTTGCTTAACGTAGATTTTGAATTCTTGTCCCGCAACATACAATTTGATAGTTCCTTTCCGAAGGGCTTGTATAGTGTTATCGCCGACTGTGAATGTCAAGGAACCATTTCCTCCGGTCACTGAACCGCTTGCAGCGCTCAGATTGATCCATCCGTCCGCCGTAGCCGTCCATGCGTGTCCGTCCGTCGTGAAACTGATGGTTTCCGGAACAGTGTCAATGTTCTTTTTCTTGTATAAAATCGGTGAAGTCAAATCTGCCGAAGTAAAAGTAAATTCGGGAATAATATTCATCGAAGTGTATAAATCAAAGAAATCGGTTAGTTCATACCATGTACCATAATAATAAGCGCTTACCGTATTGTATTCGTTGGCCCGGCTCTGTACGCAGGGAACCGTAAAATAGGTGGTATTGTAATTGGAGCTTCCGACTGCTACGTGGAAAGGACCTGATACGGTAACCGGATTCGTAAAAGTAAACGTATTATATCCGCCATTTGCAATTCGTCCGCTTCCTCCCTGAATACGCAACTCGTCGGATATAGCCGTTCCGGGAACTCCACCATTGTCGGAGAAAATTTGTACCGTCATGTATGATGCGGAACTCTGCGTTACATTGGACGTATATATCCGTATTTTACTGATTTCACCGCCGGCAGGCGCTTCAAAACGTTCGGCTGTTCTTTGGAAGAGGTCGGCTCCGGTAATAGCATACGTCGAAGTATAGCGGTATAACGGATTTTCACCAAAAAATACATTCCATACTTCGGCTGTTCCACCAACCTGAATATACTCTGTTTTGGTCAGAGAACCTGTTCCGCCGTTATTGACAGCATCCAGGGTTACATCGTATTTATTTTTGCCGGCAGCATAAACTACTTCCGGAGATTCGTCCGTAGAAGAAGCAGGATCAGCGCCGGGGAGTGTCCAGGCAAATGTTTTCGGATAATACGATGTCAGGTTTTCAAACTCTACGGGGCCACCCGATAGCGGTAAGAATTGACCGAAATCGGCCTGTTTAATAAACCCGTTAGAATAAGAAGCAAATTGTACAACCGGTGTCCGTGCTTTTACGGTAACAGCTCCGGTTAATGTTTTCGAATCTGTTCCGTCGCTGTTTTTTACAAACAAACCGGCATCGTAAACGCCTTCGTTCATGTACCTTACCGACGGTTCGGATAGCGTACTGGCAGAAGGATTTCCTCCCGGCAAAGTCCATTGCCAACTTACTACAGGACCGGTAGAAAGATCGGTGAAGTTCACAAATTCTCCTTCATAAATAACCGCTTTTCCTTCCGGATTCGGGAGCGTAACTTTTATTCCGTCAAGAGCGGTAAGGTCTCCATCCTGCCCGTAATATTGCCATGCAAAGCGGACGGTTTGTCCGGTGTAACCCGATAAATCGACTTCTTGCCTTCTCCAAGCGATTGACAGGGGTAGATTGGTGTTTCCGGTTGTCCATTCCTGAGTCCAGGTAGTTCCTCCATCATCAGAGACATAGAAGGTAGTCGCTCCACCAGACAGCCAGCTACCACTGTATAAAACATAAAATTCTATTTTAGCTCCTGTTTCATCAATAGCCACAGCGGGTGTTTTCAGCCAGGTATCTACAACAGCGTCCGGGTCATAAGCGATACGCGCCGAATAGGTACTGGAAGGATCTATTGTATTGAAATTATAGATGGGTGAATTGCTGACAAACCATTGATTAGCGCTTGCACCCGGTTTTTCAATAGTCCATCCTGCCGGCGGGAAAGCCGTACCCGTACCACTATCAAAACCTTCTTTCAATAAGGTGATGTCTTGCGCCGCAATAAAATTTGCTACCGGAACTTCTGTGCCGCAAGGTTCGTTGTAATAGAATCTGATGTTCGGACGGTTGGCATTCCGTATTCCGGTTGTGGTTGGCGGGGTCGTTCCGGTACTGTTTGCCCATTGCTGGTGTGTATTAGCGGCGGCAGTCGTATAGCTACAAGCAGCGTTGGTTGTTACATTCGCTGTTGTGGACGCTCGAACCAACACTTTCAGGTTTTTGGTTCCTGAATAGGTAAACGGCGTGGTCAAGTGAACTTTAACGGCGCCGGCCAGGTTTGTCCAAGAAGCCGCACTCTGATAAACCAATGTGGCGTCGGTAATTTCGGTCGCCCAGGTAGTGGTCTCAGCAAACGAAGACTCATCTACCTCTTTTAGATAGATGTACAAGGTACGCGCTGTTGAAACTGATGTATTCGCGGTCCATTCCAGATCGGTAATAACATCTCCGCTTGTCAATCCCAATTCGCTTGCCGTATAAATGGAGGCGCTAAGGGAGTGGCGGTTATTGCCGCCAGTACTCATTCCCAATGGGAATGAAGAGGTATCCGTACCGGTACCGATTGTTTTAACAGCCGGACAATAGTTTTGCTTCAAGGTAACCGTGATCGGCACTTCATACGTGCCCACTATAGCGCTGCCTTTTTTAGCCGTCAATTTGGCAACATAACTCCCCGCTATATTGTATAATACGGAGGTCGGAGGATTTTGTCCGCTATAAGAAGCAGGGACAGCATTAGCGCCGAAGTCCCATTCATACGCATCAATGTCGCCATACGAACGATTGACAAATGTAATTTCTTCCGAAGCCCAAATATTTGTTTTGCTTGCGGTGAAAGAGACTAAATTAGCTTCGCCGTAGGTACCGTCGATATAGTCAATGCCGGAACCGTTCGGATCGAGGTATTTCGCCATGCGCAAATCCGGATTAGGCGACTGATCCCAGTGCCACGACATTTTGCCGTAAATATTCGTACCGGTTAGATTTGTACAACTGGAATTTCCACCTGTTAAAGACCCGATCACCCGTTTGTCCGAGTTAAAGAGGGGTGAACCGGAAGAACCGCCTTCGGTAACACCGTGTCCGTGTGCCGTAGCACTAAAAGTTACACTCCAATGTGCATTGGCAGCGCCTACTTCCCCGCCGCTCATATTAGCGGTGGCGCTGGCCGGGACTTGCGTATAGGTGGAGATTTTCTTCACATCTCCTGCCGGGTGGTGAATACCCACTCCGCCGCCTGCGATAGCTGTATTTCTTCTGTCCCAACCGTTAAAAAATACATCCCAGTCGCGGGGTATCGGTTGATTCAACTCTAATAACAAACCATCGGAAGCGCCGTTTAGCGGAAGACCCACTTTGAGGGTAGATCCGGTAATCATTTTATAGTCGGCGAGCGGAGAGGTGTTGTCGCAATCGGTTCTTTCCCAGAAGAAATAGAAGCGCCACTGATTGAATTGAGTAGTAGTAGCTTCCCCGCCACAGTGATAGGCCATCAGAAAATAGGGCGTCCGGTCGTTCAGGGCATTATTGATGACCGTTCCGGAACAAATATAGTTGCCGTCGCTCAATACTTGCAAAGTAGCGGCTACGCCTCTTTTTTGGTGATACCATGCTTCACCTTCCGAACAGTTGGCATTGACTTCACAACTGTTGGAACTTCCTTGATCTCCCGGCATCCGCGGTTCCATACCGTCAATTATTCCCTTGACTTTAGCTTCAAGCGAAGCAATTACATCTTTGTAAGCGTAGGATATACCGGAGATGGCTAACTGAAAGCCGTCTGCTTCGGAAGCAGGCCGGTATTCCAAACGGATTTTGTCGCCGGGAATAAAATCGGTAGAATACTCTTGCCGTTTGGGATTATCCAAAGTGGTATATACATTGACTGTTTTGTAGTCCACATCATAAATGAACAATTTACCACCATTCGGGATAATAAATTTATCATACAACAGAGAAATAGAATTTGCATCAGGCGCATTGATTTCCAATCGCCAGATACGCTTTCCGTCGGGAAGAGTAGTCCATTCTCCCGCATTTTCGGGAGTAAAGCTGGCAGGAATTGTTTTTGCAACTCGTGTCGGGAATCCAAGTCCTTCCAATTTGGCGTCTTCTGCTATCAACGCATCTACCTTGAAAGGAATCACTAATTTTTGAGTCGATTGAAGTTTTGCCTTGGCAACCTGTTCGTAAGCAAAACTGGGAGGCGTCTCCTTTACGGCTCTTTGTGCATTCATGCCGATGGCAATCCATGCAAATAAAAACAAAAAGAAAAGTTTTCTCATACGAAATAAATTTTCTAAATAAATAAATCAAACGCAATAAAAGTCACTTTTTAACATTAATTAAAAACTTTCACAAATGTATGACAAAATAATATAATTATCAAGTATTTTTTTGCAATTTTTTCGTTTTTCGTATTTTTGCCAAGGTTTGGCTATCTATTAGATTGTCTATCAGCCCCAAAAGAATATTAAAGCAGGGCAAACCAGGGAGTGCTTAACGGTTTAGCAGGAGATTCCTCCCGTTGGTCGGAATGACGGCGCGTTTTTTATTATTAGGCGGGAAGACATAAATTTGTAGCAGGCAGAACCTTATTTTAAACCTTAAATTTGTTTTGCTACAAATTAAGATGCGTTGGGTGCATTTGACTACGTCGAACCTTGTTTCAAATATTAACCGGCTGATACCGATAAAAAAAGTGAGAGATAGTCGCATCAAAACACATCTGTTTTGAAAAATTAATAATAATTAACTTTCGCATTTGATTTTTTAAGTGTTTGATGGCAATTAATAATTATTTTTTAATTAACTTTGTCAAAAATTGTTTTGAATTTTTAATATTATTGAATACAAACCATTTTAAGTTTAGACGTATGAAAAAAATAGTATTA
>BNTV01000118.1 GCA_025996865.1 Bacteroidia bacterium | reverse complement strand
CAACTCCTCGGAGTTGAGGGGATGATGAGGGGTTGCTCTACCCCGGACTGCGCTTCGCTTGCACCGGGGTTACCCAAATAGAAGACCTTACGGTCTTCCGGGTTCAGCACCTCAATTTAATATTTAGCCCAAATAAGCAAAGTTATTATTTTTTCAATTCTTTATCTCTTTCTCCCGAAGCCATTCCCCCTTATCTTCAACGATTTTCCGCAAAAAACCGTCATCAAATTTCGGACGATTTGGATACTGGGAGCCGCCATATTTATTGTTTATAAACTTTCCGTTTTCTTCTTTTTTTACTACCCCATCCATATACTTTACAACGAGGTATTCACCCAAGGATTTCCAGGTGTTGAACGCCTCCTGAGCCGCAGAAATACTGTAATCCGTCAGGAAAGAAACCGCATTTTGCCGGCCTGTTTTAAGTAAATCGAGCGCTTTTTGTTCAATCTGTTTTTGATTGTTCAGATAACCGCCTTCCAATTTTGCCTGCAAAGTTTCCGCATCCGAAAGCGCTTGATTATAACGGGCATAAGCCATATTGGCTACCCAATTGTAAATCCAGAAAGCCGAAGTCCACGAAAAATGCGTAAAATCGCCGTTGCCAACACGGTAACATTCAGGCGTTTGCGTCATACAAGGATACATCGGCGTATAAACGGTGAAACGCGCGTCGTCAACGCCAAACCAAAACACGCCGCCTACTTCGTCGGGAAGATTATTCCGCATCTGTCCGACAAATGTGAAACCGGTTTGCTGGGTAGAAGTCGGACGTTCAAAAGCGTATTTAACACTGTCCACTTCCCAAGCTAAAGGATGAAAACGGTAGGGCGAATGAAAAGGACCTGCGGCTACATCCAAAGTCGGGTCTAAAGCCGTTCCTTCATAATGGTCGCGCATCGAACGCATTAAATCGTTGACACCTAATTTACGGTTGGGTTTAACATACAAGGGCATCGGCGTCGGGTTTTCTCCCAAAATGTATGGCAACCATCGTGCAGCGTTGTCCGTATATTGGTTGAAGTAGCTCCAAACACGCGCTTCGCAAAAACGCAACCCACCCCAATCCAATGGATTATAGGCGTTGGAGAAACTGAAATCTTCATCTTTTCCCTTGAAATATCCTTTTTCGCGGGCAAAAGAAATCACATCTTTCGAATACAGGCAATTTTCCTTGTCTTTCAAAGGGAATTGATGGATGCGCGATTGATTGGCATGAGCGGCAATACAATCGTCGGGAATGCGAACGGCTACCCAAACGGCGCCTTTGTTTCCTACGCCTTTTCCAATCATTTCCATTATCCAGACTTCATTTTTATCTACAATCGAAAAAGATTCGCCTTCGCTGTAATAGCCGTAAGTGGCAACCAAACCGGTCATCACCTTGATGGCTTCGCGTGCAGTCTTGGAACGCTGAAGGGCGATATAAATCAAACTTCCGTAGTCGATGACTCCGGTTGAATCGGCCAATTCATGGCGACCTCCGAAAGTCGTTTCTCCGATGCAAAGTTGATGCTCGTTCATGTTTCCGATTACGTTGTAGGTTTGAGCTACTTGCGGAATTTTCCCCAAATATTTATGGGTATCCCATTCGTAAACATCCAACATCGTTCCGGCAGGATAAGTCGCAGCCGGCCAATGATATAATTCTCCGTACAAAGCATAAGAATCGGCTGAATAGGTAACCATTGTCGAACCGTCCACAGAGGCGGCTTTTCCAACTAACAGATTGGTACAAGCCCAAACAGGCGTAAGGGCAAACACAAAGAACAATAATGTTCCGAATGTTTTTTTCATCATTATTGAATTCATAAAATATATTTTATTGTAATACAGACAAAGCTTTTTTCACACGAGCCATCGCTTCTATCAGATTCTCGTCGGAAGTAGCATACGAAAAACGGATGCAATTCGGAGCGCCGAAAGCCAATCCGCCGACAGCTGCCACATGTCCTTCTTCCAAAAGGTACATCGCCAAATCGGCTGAATTATTTATTTTATTGCCATTGAACGATTTGCCAATATAATAACTGCAATCGGGGAAAAGATAAAAAGCGCCTTTCGGCTGACGCACTTTCAATCCCGGAATATCCGAAGCCAGTTGAACAATGAGATTGCGGCGACGCTCAAAAGCCTGGCGCATGGTTTCCACACAATCCTGTGGTCCGAGATATGCCGCTTCGGCCGCTTTTTGTGCGATATTGCCGGGACTCGAAGTGTATTGTCCCTGCAACTTGTTACAAGCGGAGGCAATCCACTGCGGAGCGGCAATCCAGCCCAAACGCCACCCGGTCATCGCGTAGGCTTTGGAAACGCCATTCACGATCACTACCCGTTCGCGGATATTTTCAAATTGAGCGATGCTTTCGTGTTTTCCGATGTAATTGATGTGTTCGTAAATCTCATCGGCAATGATGATTATGTCAGGATATCTGGCCAAAACATCCGCCAAACCTTTTAATTCTTCTTTTGAATAAACGCTTCCGGTCGGATTGGACGGCGAACAAAGAATAAAAGCCTTTGTCCGGGGCGTAACGGCAGCTTCCAACTGAGCCGGCGTAATCTTGAAATCCTGTTCGATATCTGCCGAAACAATCACATTGCGGCCTTCCGCCAATTTCACCATTTCTACGTAACTTACCCAATAAGGCGCAGGAACAATCACTTCATCACCCGGATTGATAATGCACAAAAGGACGTTACAAACCGCCTGTTTGGCGCCATTGGAACAAACAATCTGTTCCGGTTTATAATCCAAGTTATTCTCTTTTTTCAGTTTACTGACAATTGCATTTCTCAGGGGAAGAAATCCCGGCACCGGCGCATAGAAAGAAAAATTATCATCGATGGCTTTTTTTGCAGCCTCTTTAATAAAATCCGGTGTAAAAAAATCCGGTTCTCCCACACTCAAATTAATAACATCAATTCCCTGAGCTTTCAACTCGTTACTTTTCTGAGACATAGCCAATGTCTCGGAAGGAGACAACGCCGCCAGACGTTCGGATACTTGTGACATAATGATTAGAATTTTTTTGCTTTTGGAAAGCAAAAGTAATAAAAAAAACGGAGATACAAGATATTTTGGTTAAAAATCACAGAATAGTTAAATATAGTTAAATATTAGTACTATGTAAAACAAGGTATAAATTTTTTATATATCTTTGCAGCATCAAATCATAATTGAAAAGATATGAATGCAGATAATGTAAAATCACAGATGCGAAAAGGAATTTTGGAATATTGCATTTTGTTGATACTCAATAGAGAGCCGGCTTATGCAAATGACATCATCCGGATATTGCAGGAAGCGCGCTTGATTGTTGTCGAAGGGACGCTATACCCTTTATTGACTCGGTTAAAAAACATGAATCTGTTGAATTACCAATGGGTTGAATCAACGCAGGGACCTCCGCGAAAATATTACGCCTTGACGGCTTCGGGAGAGGATTTCCTGAATGAACTGGGAATGGCTTGGGGTGAAATAGAAGAAACAATAAAAATATTAAAAAAATGAAGAAGACAGTAACTGCAAATCTCAATGGTAGGGTATTCACCATGGATGAAGATGCTTACCAATTGCTGGATAAATATTTGAATAATATCCGGATTTATTTCCGCAGGGAAGAAGGCTCATCGGAAATCATTGCCGATTTTGAAGCCCGAATAGAAGAACTTTTCAGCGAACGCATACGTTTGGGATACGAAGTCATTACCATAGAATTTGTGGAAGAAGTGATTTCAAGAGTAGGTAAACCGGATGATTTTGGGGACGATGAACAGGAAGGTCACAGTCGTGAAGAAGAAAACAGGAAAGAAGAAAAGCAAAATTTCCAACAAAGTTACCAGCAGGTAAAGAAAACTTTTTTCCGGAACAACGACAACAAAATGTTAGGAGGTGTTTGTTCGGGTCTCGCCGCTTATTTTGATTGGGACGTTTTGGCTGTCAGAATTATCGCAATCGTTTTGTTATTTGCTTCATCATTTGCGATTGTCCCCATCTATTTATTGGCTTGGATTATTTTTCCCGCGGCAAAGACTGCTTCCGAAAAATTGCAGATGCAGGGAATGCCGATAACGGTTGAAAATATCGGAAAAACAGTCGCTGCGGAAGCCGAACCGGTAAAAAAACAGGAAAACAGAGGTTGTTTGGAAGGATTTCTTGAAATAATCGTCGCTATAATGAAAATTTGCTTAGTCGGCGTGGGTTGTTTAATCGGATTGCCTTTGATTTTTGCCTTAGTGATTGTCATCATAGTGTTGTTTGCCGTTTTGTTCGGCGTTGGCGGCGGATTGTTGGGCGCGATACCTTTCGGTTTCATTCAGGATACATCTTTCTTAACGTTTGATCACCCGGTTTTGGCTTCAACTTCTTTTATATTTGTCATCGGCATACCTTTGGTTGTCCTTATTTATAGCATTGTAGCGGGCATTGCCAAATTTACGCCTGTGGCTAAAAGCGTAAAATGGATTATTCTGGCCGTCTGGATATTGGCTTTGATATTGCTTATAAGCTCTGGATTCAGAATAAATAAAAATTATGGTTTTCCATGGCTTAGTTGGGATAGCGATGTAACGATTACTTCAACTGACAGTGCTTATACGGAACAAGAATATATAATTGACCAACTGTTTGAATATATCACTATGGATGAAGGACTTATAGGTAATGTACAAATAGAACAAATAACGGAAGGACCTGCAACCGTCAAAGTAAGCGGGAGTGAGTTTTGGGTAAATAAAATTCAACACCATGTGGATGACGGACAACTTCATATTTCTACCTTGGATTGGCGCAGATTGGTGGTGCCGATGCATAGCAAAAAATTTAAAGTAAAAGATTTAGATATCCGGATTCGCACTTTGGGCGTGCAGGGTATTAAATCGAAAACAGTAGGAAACATATTGATACCCCATGCTTTCAAGGCAGATGATTTAGACCTTGATATAAAGGGTGTGGGAAAATTTCAAGCTGACAGTTTGTATGTTCGCTCTTTGAAAGCCGAAGCGGAAGGGGTTGGCTCGATTGTTCTGAGCGGTCAGTCCCGAAAAGCCAAGTTCGAGATGAAAGGCACCGGTTCGATTGACGCATCGGGATTGGTTGCCGACTCGGTTTTTGCGGAAGTGGACGGCATCGGTTCGGTCAAATGTAATCCGATTGCTTATCTGAAAGGGAAAGTCAATGGCATTGGGAGTTTGACTTATAAGGAAGAACCGAAGGAGAAGAATACGGAAATGAGTGGGATTGGCAGGATTGGGAGAGAATGAGAGAAATTGTTTCTGATGAGGAAAAAATAATAAACAAGGTGAAACAGCGTTTATTAGAAGAAAAAGAGCGATATTTAAAAATACCGCCCCTTTTGAAACATGTAAATGACAGTATAGATATAATAAATAAAATAAAGTTATATAATGGAAACGGAAAAAAAATTGAAATTCAAAGAATTTCACGACAAGAAACGATTATTCCAATTGGCTCCATCAGCATTTGGGTTAAACAAAGGACAAGTTACAGAGATGATGAGAAGAAATTGTCCCTGCCCGTCTTATGTAAATCCATTCTCCAAGAAGAATTGACAAAATATTATGCTCAGAAAGTAGGTGTGTTTATTCCGCCTGAAGAAATAGAAAAATGGGATTATAAAACAAAAGGATTTGAAGCATTTGTTTATGAAAATCCTTATAATAGTGATGAAGTCTATAAAATTGTGAGATATAATAAAGTTATGGGTGGAGATTTATCGGATTTTTTTGATAGATTATTGGCTTTTAATGAAATGTCTCCTTTGACAAGTTATAATTTAGTGGGTTTTACCGAATACGAAAATAAACTAACTCCGGTTGTTTCCCAACCCATTATTGTTGGAAATGAAATAGTGTCCGGTAATGAATATGAGGAATTTAAGGAACAATACAGAAAAATGGATTATGAAATTGTTCAGGATGAAGAAGATAATGAGTTAATCTGGTTGAAAAAAGAAGGTTATATTGCAAAAGATTTACACTGGAGAAATGTGTTAAAAACTCAACAAGGAGAATATGTCATTATAGACGCTAATATTAGAAAAGACATTGATTAATTTAAATATGGCACTAATAAAATCAGTCCGAGGCTTCACCCCGGAAATCGCAGAAGACGTTTACTTAGCCGATAATGCAACCATTATCGGCGACGTAGTAATCGGTAAAGGTTCAAGCATCTGGTTCAATACCGTTTTACGCGGCGATGTAAATTCAATTCGAATCGGTGAACGGGTAAATATCCAAGACGGCTCGGTCGTCCATACTTTGTACGAGAAATCGGTTGCCGAAATCGGCGACGACGTTAGCATCGGACACAATGTAACTATCCATGGAGCAAAAATAGAAGACGGCGCTTTGATCGGCATGAATGCAGTAGTGTTAGATCATGCGGTGATCGGCGAAGGCGCTTTGGTTGCTGCCGGCTCGGTAGTATTGAGCGGAACCCAAGTAGAACCGGGTTGTATTTACGGCGGCGCTCCGGCGAAATTCATCAAAAAGTTGGATCCCGAACAGTCGAAGGAAATCAATCAGAAAATCGCCCGGAATTACCTGATGTATGCCGGTTGGTATCTGTAGAGACAGGGCATTGCCCTGTCTCTAATTGCCCTGTCTCTACCGGTTACCGGAGCCTCAGCACATCGCCTTCGGTCGGCACATAATCGAAATCCTTCTTATTCATTTTGTACAAGTTTTTCAACCGGATTCCGTAACGTTGAGAAATGCGGTGCATCGAATCACCGATTTTGACTACATACTCATAGTAAGGAGCATCCGCTTTCTTTTTCTTCTTTTCCAAATAAACAATATCGCCTTTCCTGAGCGGAAAATCTTCGGGCACTTCGTTGTATTTCAGCAAGTCTTTAACTTTGAACCCCATATCATAAGCGATTTTATCGAAATTATCGCCTGTTCCGGCTTCAACATAGAGCAGGCCGTGAGTGATGTAGGCAGACCGCATCCGCTTCTGCTGTTTGTCGGAAATTTTCTTTCCTTTATTTTTTTCGGAAGCTATTGATTTATAATCGTATATATACAATTCATAGTCTTCGATGTATTTGATTAACTTGTTGGCGTAGGCTTTGTCCGTCGCATAACCGCATTTTTGCAAGCCGCGCGCCCAAGCTATGTAATCTGTTATGTCGTAAGAAAATAATATGGAGTAACGTGAATGTTTACGTAAAAACTGAGAATGATCTTCATAAGAATCTTCGACCGCATTATATTTCCGGAAGCAATCGTTCGGATTATCATCACGCCGGTAAATCCGTTCGCCGTTCCAGTCGCCATGACATTTAATGCCGAAATGGTTGTTTGAACTGATGGCCAACTCGCTTAATCCCGCTCCGGATTCAAGTAAACCTTGCGCCAAAGTAATACTTGCCGGAATTTTATATCTTACCATTTGTTTGATAGCTAAATTATTATAGCCATCAATGTAATTGAGATGGGATCTAAGTTTCTTTTGAGCTTGAACCCCAAGTCCTATGCCTAACAGAAAAAACAAAATTAAAAATTTACGTACATTGGTTTTCATTTTAAAAAAATGTAATTAAATTTGTCGTAGATTAAAAACTGCATTATGAAATATTTAAAAATCACTGCAAAGGTAAGAATTTGTAACTATGAAGAGTTACTTTTCGAAGAAAAAATTCTCGTTGACCGGGCGAAAGCGGCGACTTTTCGCGCCTATGCGCCTTATTCCAAGTTTAATGTAGGGGCTGCGGCGCTTTTGGCAAACGGGGAAGTGATAACCGGAAACAATCAGGAAAATGTTGCTTTTCCTTCGGGTTTGTGCGCCGAACGGACAACACTTTTTTACGCTCATTCCCAATATCCCGGCGAAGCGGTTCGGACTTTAGCGGTAGCTGCTTACACGGAAGGCGATTTCCTCGACCGTCCGATTTCCCCTTGCGGCGCCTGCCGGCAAGTGATGCTGGAGACGGAAATGCGCTCTAATCAGCCGGTAAAGATTATTTTGTACGGTAAAAAGGAGATTTTTATCATCGAAAGCATTAAAGATTTGTTACCGTTGGCTTTTGATTCGGTAGCAATTCAGGACGAAAAAATAATTTTATGAATCAACATACCTTAAAAGTCTAATTTGTTTCCGGCATAAACAGCTAATCCAATCCGTTCGAGGGACTCATTCCTGCCATTATACCAGGGCAGCACCGGTCTTTTTCCTGAATGGCGTATTTTAAAATTCGTTCTTGCGGTGTCATTTATTCAATTCTCAATTAATTATTACGGTGCAGGAGCTAATCTTTCGAAACGCACTACCCATGAACCGTCGTTTGGGAAGCCGGGCGCCGGGTAATCCGGGGCGCCATCCCAACCGGCAGCCATCAGAGCGACAGCATACAGAATACCGCCATTGGTCGGGAAGTAAGGGAACGGACCGCCGGGACCGATGAGCGAGGGATGTTCCCAGTTCATCTTCGTATAGGTGTCCGGCATATTTTCCTGTGAGAGATACACGCCGTCCTGCTCAGGCAATGGTGCGAGTTTTTGTATCACATCGTCCCACTTTTGCTTACGGGGCAAACCGAGCCGTTCGCGCCATGCCTGTGCCCAACGCAAGCCTGTCCGCCAATACGAAAGTTCAAAGGTCGGGTTCCATGATTGTACATAGTTGGTGTTTTCAGGAACAGTTGCTATCGGTGGACCAAGAACATACTGTTGCTTTGCTTCATCGAAGAAGGCAAAGGATACCATAAACTCCGCCGACTCCTATATGATTTCGCGCCACTTCTCAAGCGTTTCTTTTGTCGGGTTCAGGCGGTATTCCAATTCGGCATAGAAAATAGGGTGCGGTTGTTGCCAAATCAGAAGCGGTCCTGTACTTGACGGTGAATCTTCCGCATCGGGACCTATCATCTTTGGCCAACGGGCGCCGGTGAAACCCTGAGATTGCGCCAGTTCTTTTGCTTTGGGCAGGATGTCGCGATACCACCACAAACTCTTGTCCATCATCGGCCAGCGTCCCCATAGCGCATAATGTGCACCATGCCACCAGTGCATCTCCAAATGGAATTTCCCATTCCAGCCGTTATTGAACAGTCCGCTCTCCTGCGGCGGCAGAGAACCCGCCTCGTTCACCGCAAGCAGATATTGCGAAAGAACGATACGGCGCTCCAATTCTTTCCACCGCGTATCACGGCTTTCCGAAAGGTCTATCGCACCGCCCGTCTGCCAGAAGGCAGGCCAATGCTTCTTCGATGCCTGAAAAGCGGTTTTGACCGTTGGAAGTTTGCTTGTTTTTTGCTGAGCATATAACGCCGTGAAACGAAATGTATCCGATTTATTATCAGGTGTCAAGGTGAATGTATGAGTCGCTGTTTTGTCGAATGTCGCCTGTCCGTCCCAACTCCATACCGCATGATAGCCGGTTGTGTCGAGTTGCCGCACAAAATCAATTCGATGTTTGCCTTTGCTTACCGTTGTCCGGTGGGTGTCGGGTTTTTCCCAGTCGGCGCCGGTTTCAACACGGACGGGAATGCCTTCTATCTCATAATGGCTCTCAATGATGCCGTTCCAGAGGTCAAGTGTCTGGCTTATTGCCTTGACATCGTCCGGTGTAATGAATTGTCCGTCATTTTTTTTAATCAGGAATCTCAGACGACCAAGATTCATCCTGTGTGGATTTTCGCGCATCCATGAAAAGAGTTCTTTTTGGTCTTCCTGCGAAAAACGATAAGGGAGTTTGCGTCCGTGAAAGTCAAATTCCGTCAATTTTAACGCAGCATGGCCGCCTTCTACCGGACAGGGTACGGAATGCCATCCCCAATGCGACATGGTGTTCCCATAGAATGTCTGCAAGCCGGTTGCATCAATGCTGAAAGCTATTTCTCCGTTGCCGACTTGTAGCAATTCCGAATCCGACAGACTGTCGAGTTGGATCGTGTGCCGTTTGACAAGTGCTTCCCTGTCAATAGGGGCAGCGAGTGAAATTATCAAACGGTGTGTTCCTGAACCAATATCCACTTTGACAAAATTGCCGTCCACAGCTCCTTTTACTACAACATCATCTACCGTTAATTTGTATTTGACAGACGGTTTGGGTAACCATACTTCGGCGGTGGTATTGGCGGGAATCGCTGTTTCCATTGCAAATCTCACATCCGGTTGATTGTCAAACGAGACGTACACATCGCCACGGATGGTGGGCATTTGAACAGCCGCTTGCCGGAGGGTGGCCGGTTGCGGTTTGATACGTATTTTGCCGAATCCGGGCGTGAGCGGCTCAATGCCCATCAGTTTGCGCGGAATGATATGAGCGGGCGAAGAACTCCACGCATGGCTCCATCCGTTATTATTCTTATATTTGTTGTCCCACGCCTCTGTAGTCATGGTTGCCCCGACACGAATCATATTGTACCAACTCCGGTCGCTATGGGATGCCAGCAAGTCAAGTGCATATTGGGCTTCACCTGCATCGTAAAGGGCTTCGAGCAAATAATGAGACCCGTAAACTCCGCAAGCCATCCCTTTAGATTTGATAAAATCAATAACGGTCGGCTTGTTTACATCGGGAACAAGACCAAATGCAAGCGCAAACATATTGGCATGGAGTGACGAATGGTTACTTCCTATGCCATCCACGTAGATGCCCTTTGCAGGATTGATAAATTCTTTGTTGAAAGAGGCTTTTACCAATTCCGCTCTTTTGCGATAGAACAGAACATCGTCTGTTTTATCAAGCGTTTCAGCTATTTGTCCCAATAAGACCAATGCCCGGTAATGAAATGCATTGACCACGGTGTTATAGGTTTTGAAATCATAATTATCCGTTTCGCCGCCGGTCGGATAGGTCAAACTGTTATGAGGCCAATCAACAATATCTCTCAATTCCTTTTCGTTGAAGTGGAGGACATCGAATACTTCTTGAGTCGCTAATCCGGTTTTGGTTGTGATAAGGTGGTGCTCACCTGCCAAGGCGAGCAAGGTTTTCGGCTTTATTTCTTCGTAATAGCGAGCCATGACTGAACGGTCGCCGGTCTGCATGTAGTCAGCCCAAGTCATCAGCGGGATATGCAGAATCCACTCTGTAGGCCACGTTGCATGATATATCATGTTTTCGAGGCTGTAACGGGCAATGGCATACTCACGGTCAACGGCATAATGGCTCATCTGGTGGATATAACAATCCGCTTCGTACATCATGCGTTCGCGTTGGCTGGCGGCATAATCGCCGTTAAAAGTGTTGGCTTTTACCGAATAGCGACACAACTCATAAATTGCATTCAAGGTCGTATCCGAAGATGAAAAAGATGCCGCTTGGTCGTTAAACTGATAATATAAAGCCCGCTGTTCCATTTGTCCGACGGTTATCGGCACACCTGCCACAATTTCCAGATACCGGAATGGAATTACTTCCGGCAAATGGGCAGGCATAGCCTGACTGTGTGCGTAATGCGGTACGAAACGGGGTATATCCAACGAATAGGAATGTGTCCCCTCTTTCAGGTGGAACGGATATTCCACGTATATTACGCCGCCGCCCGGATGTTGGTTGATGGTATCTGCTTCCGCTTTTTCGCCGATGCGCAGAGTGATGTCTTTCGATTCAGGCGAAGTGATTGTAAAAGCAGCATTGGCAAAAGCGGCTTTACCGAAGTCGAAGAAATGGATACCTGCTGCCCGTTGAACGCTTTTCACCGGATAAACCGTATGATAAGAGACAGGATGCCGGTTCTCGAATGTCCATATCGAACTGTCGTTCTCCAATGTGATTTGCACCCAGTTGCTTTCGCCTTTCCAGTTGCGGGTTTTGTTCCAGTCGCCTGTATTGAAACGCTGAATCTCGCTGAAAGCGGAAGGTTTGCCGTTCTTATTCCAAGTACATACCCGCCACCAGTAACTTTGCCCGGGCTTCAGTGCGGCGCCGGAGTAGAGACGGTTGATTGATTGCGAAGATTTCACTTTGCCGCTATCCCAGACATCGCCATCCAAGCGTTGTGCGGCCGCCTTATTCGACGATACGATTATCCTGTAAGCCGTTTGCCCATCGGCGGGAACTATCCATCCGAAAGATGGATTCCGGTCTGTGATGACACTCAGTTCGGGATGCGAGAGAAGGTTGCATAATAAGCCTGTCGGGCTGTTGCCACCATTTTGCGCCTTTACATTAGACGGCAAAATCAATTGCATTGCACACACGGTCAGTATAGTAACGCCCTTCTTGATTTTTAAAATACTCCCGTTTTTCATACGATTTTCAATCACCATTGATAAAGCCAGACATACGTATTGTACTTTGTCCTCGGCGGGTCTTGAATAACTCTGTTGCCCACCATTTCGCCCACTCTGTTTGTCAGCCTAAGCCCATTTTGGAAAAATACAGGGTCTTCGTCGTGAAAGCGGTAGCCTGAAAATTCTGCCGTTTTCTTGTCGAGGTGAGTAACTCCTGCTATCTCACTGTAATATATTCCCTTGTTAAAATAGTATGTTCCAAGGAAATAGTCCTCCAGACCCGATGACAGCAAAAGCGGCGGATTGCGTCCGTCGGTATAGGCGCGAATGCACGATTCCAAGTAGCTGATGTCGCTCACTTTATCGCTCTGTCGCAATCCTTTGGCTTCCATTGTTACCAAAAAGACGGCGCCTTTACCGTTCACATTACACATATCAAATTCCACCAATGGGTCAAACTCTTTGTTTTCTATCTTATACAGTTTCAGGTGGGCTTTGTCGGGAAGTTGCACCCCGCCCAGAGTGACGGGCAGATTTTCCGTTCCGCGCAGGATAAACCAAAATTCGGGATTGTTGGGAGCGCCGGATGCAAGCTGAGCCGTAACCTTTATCTCCTTGCCGAAAGGAATCCTGAACGTATTGTAAATACCGCTGGGCGAACCCGTTTTGCCCATTCTACTTACCGCCCAAGGGGCGTTGTCATCGTTGAACCCGATGCCGTGCCCCATAAAGAGTTCCATGTCAATTGAGGGGGTCGTTTCCCCATCTACGTAGTACTTGATCCGCGTTTGTCCGTAACCCGGAAAACTTCCGCCGAACCATGCGTGGGTCAGAGCGCCTTTGCCTTTGTACTCCCAAAGCACCGTCTCTTTGTCTTTGGTCAGCGTTTTCAACTCTTTGCCCATCGTGCCGAATGTTTTCAAATCCGACAACTCTTTTTTCTGGGCGTTCACTCCCAAATGTACCAAAAGGCACACTAATACAATACTTATTCTACTTTTCATTGCGTAAATTTATAATTAGCAATTGTTTTATTTCTCAATCAAAAAATATTCCACTTAATGATTGCCAATGACCCTTGCTTCAACACCTTCAAAAGTCAATTTCACAGGCTGAATGAAGCCTTTTTCGTCAAAAATCATTTTCTCTATGCAGGTGGCGCGGTGGTTGCCGTGAGTTTCCTCCAAAGGACGCCGGTGATATATCATATAATAGTCATCGGTGTTGGGAATCTGCACAACAGAGTGATGACCTGCGCCGGTAGCCACTAACGAATCCTGCTGTAAGATTTTGCCAATCCTGTTGAAAGGTCCGAAAGGTGAGTCGGCAATGGCATACGCGACTGAATAGTCAGGTCCTGTCCAACCGCCTTCGCTCCACATGAAATAGTATTTATTGTTGCGTTTCAGCATGAACGGTCCTTCGACGTAGTTTGCGGGCGTTATTTCTTTGTAGATGTCGCCGTCGTCAAAGGGTATCAGTGCCGTGAAATCGTTGTTCAGACGCGCTATATTGCAATGTCCCCATCCGCCATAGTAGAGGTAATACTCATCACCGTCGTGAAACACAAACTGGTCGATGGGTTGAGCGCCGTTTACAATGTCGTTGATAAGCGGTTTGCCCAATAAATCGCGGTAAGGACCTTCCGGGCGGTCGCTCACTGCCACGCCTATCCCGCCGATTTCGCCTTCGTGCACATCGTTCGCCCCAAAGAAAAAGTAATATTTACCGTCTTTTGAAATGACTGATGGCGCCCACATCGCTCTTTTTGCCCATTTCACGCTCGCGGTATCAAGAATGCCGGCGTGTTTTGTCCATGTTGTCAAATCTTTTTCGACTGTTTTTCATCCAAAGATTTGACAACATGGACAAAACACGCCGGCATTCTTGAGCCTCCGTCC
>BNTV01000117.1 GCA_025996865.1 Bacteroidia bacterium | reverse complement strand
CGGAAGTGGTAGTCGCTTCTTTGATGGAACAAGGCTACAATCCCGAACAAATCCATATCATCCGTGAAGGGTACGGAAGGCGGGGATTTTCGAAAGAAGTGGAGAAAGTACAACTGAAATATTCACTCCATAACCAAATGAATATGTTACATGTCCGGATCAATCGCGAAGGCATTTACGACATGCTCCCGCAGGGATTGTTCCATCAACCGCTTTACAGGAAAAGGCTTGACCTGGACAAAGAAGACGTGTTGCACGAAATCAACGTGCACCGCAGGGAAGAGTTTTTTGCACGGAAATTCTTCCAAGCCTTTGAAATCGTTGCCGATGAAACCCTGACGGATGCTTTCCTGCTGGACATCAAGCTGCACAAAAAAATCAGCTATCCGGATTTTGTCGATATGTTCCGCCCCTATTGGCCTGTCCTGAAACGACTGACGCCGGAACAAGCCAATATTTTCCTGTATATCATCCCGATGATACACCGGATACAAAGTCAGCGGGAAGAATCGGAAAAAGTCCTTTCCGTGCTGCTGAACGTTCCGGTAAACATAAGCCATATCCGGCTTCCGGAAAAAAAAGCCGACCGGTCATTTTCCTCAACGCTTGGCGATTGTCGTTTAGGTGACAATTTTGTTTTGGGAGATTCTTTCGACGACGGCGAACTGGACTTGAAAATAACCGTTGGACCCATATCGTCCCGCCGGATGATTGATTTTATAGCGGGACATAAAGACTACGAATTGTTGGAAATCCTGTGCGATATGTTTCTGCCGATGAACGCTTTTGTAGTCAAGGAATTTAAAATATTACCGGAAGATTCCGCATTTATATTGTCCGACGAAAATACAAGCACGTTTCTCGGTATTAATTCGTTTATTTGAAAATTTCAAGTGTCAAACGATTTACCGCTGCAACTTCCCCCGTTTCTGCATCGTAGAAAGAAAATAACTCAAACTGGCTGTCCCGTCCATGGTAGGCTCATTCGAAGAATAATCACCCGGATCGTCATGGTAAACAGCCGCTCCGAATTGGAAAGGAGCATAACCATCTTCATATTGCAAATGAATACCCAAAAGCGATTCATAGATATGTTTGTAAATCGGGCCGTCGATTAATCCGCCAATAGGAACTTCATGCAGCATTTCCGATATATAGGAATGAGGCCGGCTGGGAAAATCACCATGAACCGGATAACCGCAAATCATGGAAGTTCCCCAGGGATTGCAACCCAACAGCCAATCGCGCAAAGCCGCTTCCATTTCAAGGAATGTATCATCGCCCGAAACTTCATGGTAGAGCATCGCTTGGGTAAGAGCGCCTACCGTTAAGTTGTTGGAGCACCAAATATAAGGGATACCGTTCAGGAACGGGTCGTTATTTTCCACAGCCCGTTTTTTAAGCGATTCCAAACCTCTTTTCATAAATGCCTTGTATTTATCGCTAATAGTCGGGTGATCCGATTTGGCCAAATAATAATGTCCCAGATTCACAAACGGATAAAATTGGTAATGACGCGCGCGTCCCAGTTCCATCCAGGGAGTGATTTCTTCGAGTTGTCCCCAGTAATCGGCTTTTTTCAGCCAGAAAGGCGATTGTACCAAATCATATTGGGTTGCCGCCGCTAATTCTACATCATCCACCCAATTATCCTCTTCATAAAAATAAGGCGAAACCGTACAAGCCGTTTGATTATTACCCGGAATGGCTTCGGCATAACCATAAGCCGGTGAAGTTTTTGCTTGCAGGATTTCTGCAAATGCCGGGTCAATATCTTTGAAAATGGCGGCGCCTAAACCAAAAGCGGAAGCATATTTCGCAGCCGAAGACGATACGCCGGTTGACCGGTTTTTATGTTCACGCAATCCCTGTGGCACACCGGTAACAGGAAATACCGGACGTCCCAATCCCGGTCCATAGCCATAGTCCACCAAGTCGAGCGCCGGATTACGGAAATTGGCATGATCGCGATCATCAGCTATCTGGTTGAACATCAAGGCAGAATCAGGGTTCATACGAACCATCCAATCCAAGCCCCAACGGGCTTCGTCCAAAATATCGGGAATACCGTTGGCGCCTTTACGTCCCATTGCATCGTATTCATCTTTGAATATCGCAGGATCGGGTGTTTGTTGCCAGGCGAAAAGCATCTGGAAAACCGCATTGGCCGAAGTGGTCAAGTATTGCAGGTAGTCGGAAGCATCGTGCCAACCGCCCCGCACATCTATCTTTTGACCGGTAAGCGTCGGATGATCCACAATATAACCATCGTGTTGGTGACATACCGTATCTAAATAAGGATTGTAGCCGCATTGTTGCTGACGCATATAATTCAGAATAAAATCCGCCGCACCGTCATACACTTTCGGGTCAATATCAAAAACCGGGGATTTCGTTCCGTTACATTCGATGTAGTATTTACCATTGGTTTTCAAACCGGAAAAATTGAGGCGCAGGGCTTGTTTCATTCCCCAACGTCCGGCATTAGCGGCAACGCCTTCGCCTTTCAAGACAATGCCATTGGTTTTGGCATCTTTTACCTGAAACGCTTTGCTTTTATTTGATTTTTCGGAAATAAAAACAGCTACTTTCACTTCTTGGGGCAAATAACCTGCTTGATTGATTCTTACCCACGAGCCTGTTTGCCCATAAGATGTTATTGTGCAAACTATTAAAACCAGAAATAAACAAATTTTTCTCATGATATTACAATTTTTTGTTTGTAATTTTTAATAAATGTTTTGATGTACCAAGTCATTCATCAATTGAGCGATTTTGTCCGTAACGACATCAACATATCGTTTGCCTTTTTCGGCAGTCGCTTTGCGGGGATCCCCTACCCCGGTGTCCTGAGTCGTTTTATCCCATCGGCGGGGTATCCATCCGACCTTAGTGTTCAGACCTTCAATTTTAAAAGGCGTAGAAGCGCCGTCTCCCGCCTGTTCCAATCGCACCAATTCCGGATGATAATGCAGCATGACCGAAGTTTCCATTTCCCCCGCATGATCGTCAAAATTTTCAAAATAATTCTTTTGAGGTTCTACGGCAAACCAGTCTATGCAAACGATAGTCATACCGGGATAATCGAACGCCAGGTCGCGTATCATGGGTTTGAAATTATTGCCTCCGTGTCCGTTCACCAGAATCAACAGATGAATATCTTGAATTTGGAGCGAACCGACAATATCGGTCAGTATCATACGCTGGGTTTCATAGCGCGTATGAATGCAAAACGGCAATTCTTTCTGTCCCGGATTTTGTGCACCCAAAGGAATCGGGGGAAAAATCATCCCCCGGACTTCATACCGGGATTGTGCTTTCGCCACCGAATCCATCGCAATATCATGCGCAATGTACCAGTCGGTCAAATACGGCAAATGATAATTGTGCGGTTCCGTAGCGCCCCAAGGCAAGACAGCGAACGAATAACCGCCCGCCTTCACGTCAGCCCAGGTAGCCGACTGCAAATCAATCGGTTTATTTTCTTTCAACGCTTCCATTATTCGTTATTAAACGGTAGCAACACGGCGTTTGTATTCGGCAAGACAAGCATCCAAACGTTCGTGGGCTGTCGTGTCGCCGGGCACATTGTGCGAAGGATGAATGTAAAGTTTCACACCGCGGTCGGCCAATATTTCGGCGCAAGTGGTGACGGTCATCCATACCAAGGTAATAAATCCAAGCGTAGATAATGGCCCGACTTTATCCTGATGGTTCTTCAAAACCACCGAAGCATCTACAACCGGAACACAGGAATCAACCACGATGTCGGCAATTTCAAAGATGGTTTTACCGCTCGGGTGACGGGTGGTTTTGCCTTTTGCTTCGGCTACCGAACCAAAGGCGATTACTTTCATTCCCAATTCCTTTGCCTTTAAAGCCACATCAATATTCACATTGTTAATGCCGGTATGCGAGAAAATCCACATCACATCTTCTTTTTCAAAATGATAGTTTTTCATAATGGCGTTTCCATAACCTTCTGCTCTTTCAAGGAACAAAAATTGATGAATACCCCCTTGTCCCGTTATACCTGTAAAGAAAGTCATCGCTTGTTCAACCATCGGATGAAATCCTACAAAACCACCAATACGCGGATACATTTCTTCGATGGGAATTGTGGCGTGACCACAACCAAACGTGTGTACCCAATGACCTTTTTCAATACTGTCCGCCATAGCCGTTGCAGCCGTTTTGATATTTTCCAACTGTGTTTCTTCGATTTTCTGCATAATGCCGCGGGCATTTGCCAACCATTCTAATGCTAACATTTTCTAAATTTTTTAATTGATAAATTACTATTATTTTATATTATTATGATTATCCGCTTTTTTACCCCTAAATCCCCTGAAGGGGACTTTGCTGCGGCACCACTTGCAAAATCGCAGACACTAAAGCCCCCTTTAGGGGGTTGGGGGTAATCTTGTCTCAATTTTTAATTCGTCCCTTCGCCACCGGCAATATAATCAGCATCATCACAACAGCAAAAGCCAATGCAATGGGAAAATAGCTGAACTGTTCCCGGTCGAACAGAACTCCTATCACTTTATTGAACGTGAACTGTCCCCACAAAGCAATGAAAATGGCAATGGAAAACACGGTTCCCGACAATTCCTTGAAAGCGCCGCCGAGATAATTGAATACGACGGGATAAGTAGCGCCTACGCCAAAACCAATTAACGCGGTAGCCGCATAAATCCACACCAACGCCGGAGCAAAATACAAAAGCATTACACCGGCCAATGCCACACACAAATAGATATAAAGCGTTGTGTTATCGCCTAATTTCTTCATCAGACAACCCAGCGGCAAACGTCCGGCCAACATGCCGATTGTAAACCAGGTGAGAGAAAGTGTTGCCGCATCGGTTGCCGTACCGTGGGCGTTTTCTAAAAACCGAACGGTAAAATTACCGGTGATACCCTCGAATCCGCTCTGGAAAAATAAAAGAACAGCAAAAAGAATCAGGGACGGATATTTCAACAAACCCAGCATTTTTGGGAGGGATACATTAACATACGGCTTAGGCTTGGGAAAAGGTATCGTTATAAAAAATACGATAAACACAGCCATTATCACGGATATACAGTTGAGCGGCAACGTAAAGTTATCTTTTATAAAATAATTCAGCAGCGTCCACAACAGAGCGCCGATACAATAAAAAGCGCCGAGCAGACTCAACCTTCCGCCACGGGTTTTGTCATCGTAGATTTCGGCAACCAATGCATTGGTTTCGCCATTCAGAATACCACCGCCAATGCCCAACATCAACATGGATATATGGAGGAGCGGCATGGCAGTCAAGTTGGCCAATCCTTGAACCCCAAGCAACGCCATCGCCGAACCGGCAATCAGCAGCCCTTTGTAACCGAATTTGTCCACTACCGGACCAAACACTATCGTACCGGCAATGATACCCATGGACAAAGTAGCCGGCAACGCATTAGCGCCCTCGCCCAAGTGCGAAAGAACCGGTCCCAGAGCCAACATCGTAACTCCAAAGAAAGCCAGTCCTGCACAACATGCTATAAAAACCAAATTTTTACTGTACATACTTTTATATTTTTATTTACCCCTAAATCCCCTGAAGGGGACTTTGCCTCAGCACAATCATTAAACCCACTACCCTAACTCCCCCTTCAGGGGGTTGGGGGGTATCAAAGCCAAACGCCCCGCACCATACAACCCCGCATCTCCACCCAACAGGGAAACCTCGAATCGCACTTGCCGGATAGCAATCGGTTGCGCCCACCGGCAGGCTTCATAATAAATGCGGTCAAGCAATTGTTTAGCCGGTCCGAATACGCCGCCACCCCAAACGATCATTTCAGGATTAAACAAGCTGACCACATTGGCCGCTGCCATTCCCCACATTTGCACTGCCTGGTCGATAACATACACCGCTAACGGGTCGTTCTTCGTCCACGCATGGAATACTTCGCGAGCCGTAATGTTTCCGGCAGGATAAGTTTGAAGGATACTCCCTTTGAATACGGAATTTTCCCGCAATAAACGTTGAGCGCAACGGGCGATACCGTCTCCGGAAGCATTGCTTTCAAAACAACCGTATTTCACGTAATCCGCTTCATATTTTGTATCTAATGCCAGCCAACCTGCCGCACCGGAAATACCGGTATGACCTTCCAATATCCGTCCATTTGCCAAAATCCCGATTCCAATACCGGTGCCTACCGCGATAAAAAGCGCGTCTTTGGCGCCTTGAGCCACCCCTTTCCAGGTTTCTCCCAGAATACAACAACTGCGGTCGCCTGCGATTTCAACCTTAATGCTTGGATTACCCAAGAACTCTTCGATTTCTCTCCGTAAAGGATAACTCTCCCAACCCTGGATATTCGGCGCCCACACGCGACCGGTTTTCGTATCGCTGATGCCCGGAACGCAAATCCCGATAGCCTGTACATTGGAAAAAGCCGTTGGCGGTAACAATTCACGAATGGTTTCTGTAACTAAATGTCCCACCTCAGAGCCTTTTCTTTTTTCCAACAGGTGAGTTGTCTGATATAACCGGTTTCCTTCACTGTCGAAAACCGCACCATTGATCTTTGTTCCTCCTAAATCGATTCCTACTGCCAACATTTTTGTATGTGTTTTTATAAAAAATAAACAATTAACCCTGCAAAAATAATAATAATTTAAATATAAAACATAGATTAAAGTGTTATATTAATATAATTTAATAATCATTGACTTATTTTTAATTATTTTCAAAGCAATTTTTTTATTAAATCCTATTATTCATAAAAATCACATGATAAATCGTTAATAATAATTAAAATAAACGCATAATGCCCAAATAATTTCTATATTTGTCCAAAATAAAGTTAATATACATTTATCATGAACAACAATCACAAAAAAAAGCACCCACTGTCAAGCAAATTGCTGGCAGCAGTTTTGGGACTGTACTTTTTTGTGGGAGGAAATCCGGTTATGGCCGTTCCTTCCGGCGAAGGAAGTACAATCGCAACTTCTGTTCAACAACAGACGCCCGTAGCTAACGGAGTCGTTGTTGATGCTCATAATGAACCTCTTGTAGGAGCTTCCGTTGCCGAAAAAGGAACAAGCAACGGAACGATGACTGATCTTGACGGACAATTTTCGTTAAAAGTGCATCCCAATGCTATTATTGTAGTGTCTTATCTGGGATACGAAACGCGAGAAGTGAAAGCCGGCGAAAACCTGAAAATCACATTGACGGAATCGGCAAACACGCTTGAAGATGTGGTGGTAATCGGTTACGGCGTTCAGAAGAAAAAACTGGTAACCGGAGCGACGGTGCAGGTAAAAGGGGAAAATATTGCTAAGCTAAACACCTCAAGTGTATTGGGAGCTTTGCAGAGCCAGGCGCCGGGCGTTGAAATCACGCAGACCAGCGGTTTTATCGGCGACGGTTTCAAGGTAAACATTCGCGGTTTGGGTACTAACGGCACCAATACACCGCTCTATGTGGTGGACGGAGTACCCAATGCCAGCATCGACGGACTCAGCCCCAACGACATTGAAAGCATTGATGTATTGAAAGATGCCGCTTCCGCAGCTATTTATGGTGTACAAGCTGCCAACGGCGTTATTCTCGTTACGACAAAAAAAGGAAAGACAGGCAATTATGAAGTGGCTTACGACGGTTACTATGGCGTACAAAATCTCTATAAAATTCCGACAATCCTCAATGCGCAGGAATACATGACTATTCAGGACGAATCGCAGATTATCAACGGATTACCTGCTTTTAACTGGGCTAATTTTCTTCCGTCGGCCGATTGGACAGCTATCCAAAACAGAACTTGGACAGGCACCAATTGGTTGAAAGAAACGATGAACAAAAATGCACCCACACAAAGCCATTCGGTAAGCATTACCAGTGGAACGGAACGTACGAACACAGCCATGGGCGTGACTTACCTGAGCCAGGAAGCCACGATGGGCGTACCAAGCGCCATGCCCGACCTCCAAAAGATAAATTTCCGCCTGAATACCGAACAAATAATTTATAAACACCATGACTGGGATTTGTTCAAAGTGGGCGAAACCATGAATTACCGTTATCAAATAATGCACGGAACGGTACCCCGCGACGATATTTATTGGAACTCCGTTCACAATATGCTAATTATGAGTCCATTAATGCATCCGTACAATGCTGACGGCGATTATTACATCCTCAGCGACCAGCAGGCTGAAGGCTACAACTGGGACGTATCAAACGGCGCAAACAAAAATCCGATAGCCTATATGGACTATACCGGCAATCAAAATATCAGCAAATCTTACGGACTGCAAGCATCTGCTTACGCTGAACTGCAACCGGTTAAGAATTTGAAATTCCGCTCTCAATTCGGCTACAATTTCAGTGCATCTTCTTACCGCGCCTACACTCCCGCTTACAAGCCCTTGTCATCGACTGTTTTGGGAGGTATCGACCGCGTTACGCAATCGGAAAGCATAGGACATTCGTGGTCATTGGACAACACGCTGAATTATATATTCGACATTGAAGGCAAACATAATTTTGACGTACTGATCGGACAAAGCATTTACAAATCGGGTTACGGCGAAAATATCAGCGGCGCAAACACCGAATCTTCTTTTACCGACTTTGAACATGCCTGGTTAAGCAATGTGCCGGGAAAAACCGTAGCATCCTTAACGGGTACTCCTTACAGCGAAAGCGCTTTATCCTCATTCTTCGGCAGGATAAATTACAACTATCAGGAAAAATACCTGGCAAGCCTGATTATGCGCGCCGACGGTTCTTCGGTTTTCGCACGCGGTCATCGCTGGGGTTATTTTCCCTCCGCATCAGCCGGCTGGGTAATCAGCAACGAAAATTTCTGGGAAGAAAATGTAAAAGCTATCGACTTTCTGAAACTGCGTCTGTCTTACGGGCAAAACGGTAACAGCCGCGTAACCGGCAATCAACATCTGTCGTTGATATCTACAAGCGGTACATTTGGTTATCCTTTCGGTAATTCGATGGGTGACCCCGCCGTAGCTTCTTACCCCATGCGCCTGATCAATCCCGACCTGAGATGGGAAACACAAACCATGATTAATTTCGGTATTGATACCCGTTTCCTGCACAACCGTTTAAGTTGGGAATTTGACGTTTACCAACGTAAAACCGTAGATTGGTTGGTTATTCCGCCAATTCCGGTCTATTTGGGAGCAAACGCCGCTTATGTGAATGGCGGCGACGTGAAAAACACCGGCTTTGAATCCATCCTTCGTTGGAACGATCGCGCAGGCAAAGACTTTTCTTATGGCGCCAACCTGTCGATAGGCTTCAATAAAAACGAAGTAAGCAGAATTGCCAACGAAAACGGATACATCAACGGTTCTCCGGGTATTCTGTGGGGAACAGCGCCTGAAAGCTACCGCATGGAAATAGGTAAACCGATGGGCTTCTTTTACGGCTATAAAACCGCCGGCGTATGGCAAAATCAACAACAGATCAGCGAATACCAAGGCGCTAAATTGGGTAAACCGGAACCGGGCGACCTGATTTGGGTGGATAGCAATGGTGACGGCGTTATTGACGAAAACGACCGCACAATGATTGGCAATCCGCATCCGAAGATGACTTTGGGCTTCTCATTCAATATGGGTTACAAAGGATTTGACTTGTCGGTTACTACTTACGGCGCTTTTGGACACCAGATCATGAAATGTTATCGCGACTTCGTATCATCGCCGCTCAATAACTACACGACCGACGTGTTCAACCGTTGGCACGGCGAAGGCACTTCCGACCGTCTCCCCAAACTGGCAAGTTCATCGAGTACCAATTACAGTTGGATATCCGACATTTATGTAGAAGATGGCGATTACCTGAAAATCAAGAATATAACACTGGGTTACGACTTTAAACGCCTATTCCCGAAACTTCCCGTCAAACAATTGAAAATATATGTAACGGCTCAAAATCTGTTTACCTTCACCGGATATTCAGGTATGGATCCCGAAATCGGTTACAGCGCCGGCGAAACATGGACGAAAGGCATTGACCTTGGATTTTATCCGAGCGCCCGGACTTATATGGTAGGAGCAAATATTAAATTTTAAAAACAAATCAATCACATGAAAAAAATAGGAATATTATTATTGGCAATCGCATTTCTGGCAAGTTGCGACGATTTCCTTGATACGAAAACGTTGACGACCAAATCCAGCGATAATTATCCGTCAACCATGCAGGAAGCCGGCGAAATGCTAACGGGAGTATATGCGAAAATGCTCTTTGAAAGCCCTGAAACTTCATCCCAGTTTTTCCTCGCCCTGCTGGCAGGCGACGAAGGCTTAGGCGGCAACCTGTCCGGTTCCGACAACTGCGCCATGAATTTTTTACGATACAGAAATCCCGACTTCTTCCTCGGAGCTATGGATGGTACTTATTGGAATCCGGGTATCTGGCAACGCGACTATCAACTGATTTTTCGCGCCAACAGCGCTTTAACCGCTTTTGAAAACTTCAAGGGATGGACAAGCGAAGCGGAAAAAAACCGCCATCTGGGTGAAGTGTATTTTCTGCGGGCTTATGCCTATAATGAATTAGCACAAGTATTTGGCGGTGTACCGTTGCGTTTGGGTACGGACATGGATAAATTGTCCCGCGCTTCTGTGGACGAAATTTATGCACAGATTGCTTCCGATTTGAAAAACGCTATCGAACGGATGCCCGCCAAGGCTTATCCGGATAATGACCCGCTGGCAGGCCACGCCACTAAATATGCGGCCGAAGCCATGATGGCGCGCGTGTTCTTGTTCTACACCGGCCGTTACGCGAAAACAGAACTGCCGGAAGGTATTACCAAACAGCAGGTAATCACCTGGATTGATGACTGCGTAAACAACTCGGGACACCAATTGGTAAGCGACCAACGCAACCTGTGGGCTTACACCAACAATGTTACCAATCATAATAGTGGAGCATACAGTTACAAATATGCGGTAAACAACGGATTGCATTGGGAAGGTTTAAACTCAAAAGAAACTGTTTTTGCCAACAAGCACAAATTGCAAGGCAATGGATGGGACAATACCATGTATAGCAATACCTGCATTACCTATTTCTCGCCTTCACATGACAATTCAACTTTTCAGGAACGCTATCCTTTCGGACAGGGTTGGGGCGCAGGACCCGTTTCGCCCGCTTTTGTCGAGGACTGGAAAACGTGGTCAGCTCGTCAAACCTACATCGGCGGCGTTACCGAAGACCCGCGTCTGACCGGCTCTGTCTGGTCGTACAAGGCATTAGACCCGAATAACGGCAGTGTATTGATCGGCGACCGCAAGCTGAACGCCGACGAGCCGGATTATACCGTGGCCAAACGCTATTACGAACAAACCGGATACCACCAGAAGAAATATATTGCCGTAAATTCATTCTATGATGGCGGTTTCAAACCTTTTGGACCTCAGATGTTTCCCGAAGTTTCGGTTCCTTCACCCTCTCAAACCATCCATCAGATTCCCGATTTGATTCTGATACGCTTTGCCGACGTACTGCTGATGCAATCGGAACTGAAAGAAGATGCCGGGGGACTGAATCGCGTACGCGCCCGTTCGAATCTGGCGCCGGTTGCTTATTCACTTGACGCCGTCAAAAACGAACGGCGTTACGAATTGGCCTTTGAATCGCTTCGCTGGTTTGATTTGCTCCGCTGGTCGGGTTCTTCTATGGAAGAAGCCGGTAATGCCCTGAATAAACAAAACGGCTTTACGGTAATTAACGCAGCTGTAATTGCACCGATGGTACAATACGATTATAAAGCGCGTTTGAAAGCAACACAAGGTTATTGGTATATTCCACAATCGGAAATCGACCGCTCCAACGGTGTAATAGAACAAAACCCGGGTTGGGGCGCCGATGCTTTGTTTAAAGATTGGAATAATTTGTAATATTAAAAACATTTTACAAAATGAAGACAAAATTATTTATTTTCATGATAACAGCCGCGCTGCTCGGTATAATCGCTTGCGACCCTATCGAAGATAAAAGCCTGCGCGACGAATTTGCAAAAACCGGTACGCCGGTTACAAACGCAGAACTGACGGCTGCGCTCTCGGTTACGCAACCCATTCCCAATAACGACGACAAAGTGGAGGGTGATCAATACGTAGTACTCAACAACGCTCGTAAGGACATCGCGGGTACATGGTTTGTCAACACGCCTACCGGCGTAAAACAATATCATACCGATCACGACACGATTGTTTACGCAGCCAACGGCACGTATGATATTTACTTTGTCGGGTTATCCGAAAAGCAAGCCGTAACATCGGGAACATTTACCGTTACGGTTACCAATTGTTTCGATGAGTATATGACGTTTCTTTCGGGAGCCAAAGACAAAGCCGACAAAACAGCAAAGAAAACATGGAAACTGCTCAACCACCCGATGGCGTTCTACAACGGTATGTACGGCGCATGGAAGTACTACGACATGACTCCGGGTCAAAGCAATTACCAAGGTGGTGCAAGTGTATTGACAGCCGACGATTTCGGAAAATACATGGTATTTGAAATTGCAGGCAGCAAGTTGACCATCTACGACAAAAATGGGGCTGTTTTGAATACCGGCGGCTGGGGTTTCAGTCACGATGACCGGGGTGAACAAATAGCAGGCGAAGTAATCGCTTCCATTCGGCTTATCGCTACTGAAAAAAGCTGGCAAAGTTTCTCGGGTACAAGTACACCGTATTACATCCTGAGCATAGATGACAACAATATGATTCTCTGCTTGCCGGGTACATACAACCGTACCGGCGACGACTGGGATTATGATGCAAGTTACTATTTCTTTACCGTAGAAGAATAGATTTTTACCGATAAAAATTATAAACACATGAAACCCGCATGCAAAATTTGCACCAAAGAGCATGAAACAACGTTCGGCGGAGCCAATAGATGCGGGTTACATGGTTCCATAAAAAAACAAATTAATCCCATGAAAAAACTTTTATTCTATTTTACAGCAATAGCCTTATTGTTCACCGGTTGCGGCGAGGACGATTACATCCCCGGCCAAGGTAGCGGAGGCGTCGGCGGTAACGAATTACCCGAAAAAGTAGAAGGACGTGTGGTCTTAGCTTACGTAACCTATTACGGTTCGGCGATCCCTGACCCCAGCCACCTGACACATCTCAATTATGCATTTGCCGAACCATATATGGCAGACGGCGAATATAAAGGATTGGGATTGCAGGGTAACGAAACACGTTTCCAACAAATAGTAAACCTGAAAAAAACAAATCCTAATCTGAAAATTTCCATCGCATTTACCAACGCCAAGGAAGATGCGAGAGGCGGATGTTTTTCTGCACTTGCCAAATCGGATGTTTATCGCAAAGCCTTTGCAGCCGACTGTAAGGCTTTCCTCGCTAAATGGAATATTGATGGCATTGATATGGACTGGGAATTTCCCGGACTTTCGTGGAGCGGCGATGCCAATGCTTATGACAGAGCCGTGGACGTACAAAACCACATACTATTGATGAGAGAATTGCGCGAAACGTTGGGAAGCCGCTATCTGCTCACTTATGCCGGATATTGTATGGATAAAACGGCTGTTTCGGGCGGCTTTCAATATATAGATATTGCGGGAGTCGCACCTTACGTGGACTTTGTCAATATCATGACCTACGACTTGGACGCCGGCGATGAAGGAGGCGACCATCAGTCTGCATTGAACGACCCCTCGGCTTATTCCGACTGTACCCGTGCGGTACAAGCTTACCTGAACGCCGGAATGCCGGCCAATAAGCTGGTATTGGGTATCCCTTTTTACGGCCGGATTTCATTTTCCGCTTCGCCGGGCGCTATCAATTATAATAAAATTATTCAATTAGGTTCCGGTTATAAAATTGATAATTGGGACGAAGCCGCGTCGGTACCTTACGTTACCTACAACGGGCAATATTATTGTGGTTACGACAATGCTAAAAGCATCGCCATCAAAGGCGAATGGTTGTTGGAAAAAGGTATGAAAGGCATGATGTTTTGGGATTACGACGGAGACGACAGCGATGGAACACTCCGGAAGGCGGTTTGGAAAGCGACGATGAAGAAATAAACGTTCCGGGTAATTACTCCCGGTCGTGAAAACTAATTAAAAAATTACTTGCATCTTTCAAATTTTTTATGTTAATTAATTTGTTTTTCCCGACATTTTTCTTAACACACACAACAGGCGTACAATATAGCGTGCGCGAATAAATAAATATCATATAAACAAGGAGGTTACACTACAATTTAGTGTAGCCTCCTTACTTTTTTTAAACCCTGTATGGAATTCATTCAAAAGGGATGGTATGTCATTTATACCAAGTCCCGGCACG
>BNTV01000116.1 GCA_025996865.1 Bacteroidia bacterium | reverse complement strand
CCATGCCCAAATGACACGAAAATCTTCAATTGGATTGAACCAATCTCCTTTTCTGCCGCTTCGTTCTGCTTTCAACAAATCATTGTGTTAAAAAATCAAATCAACAACACAAATTATTTACAAATTTCAACAACCCGTTTTGAAAAAATGGGGGTTTTCGAATAGACACTAATTAATTTCGGCGCAACAAGTTTGCAGTTTAAGAAGGCAATGTCATTGAAGTGTTAGAAAAGGTTTTACGCACACTCGATTATAAATTTCTAATCAAAAACATTTCTTTTGTAGGAATGAATCGCGTTGAAACGCTCGAATATCCTGTTCCCGCCCTTCGCGAAACATTACTTAACCTTTCATTCACAGAAATTATATGGGTGCGCCGCGGATACTTTGGAAATTTCAAACTCAGCGATGAAAGTTATTACTGGGAAACAGACGATGAAAACCGGATGCGCGAACAGTTCAAATTATACGATAATCTGTTGGATAATACGGTTCTATCCATATCAGACATTTCCGAGTTACAGCAAGAATTTCAATAGCAGTTATTATATTCCGGCAACGGCGCTCATGCGTGGTTTTTCTTCGATGAACCGGTTTTGGCAATATCAGCGCGAAAGATGCACCCTCCTGTATTTTTTTCAGAAAAATTTAGTACTTTTGCACGATATTTGTAGCTTTCGGCACAAATTTTGTAAAAGATATTATTATGCAATTAAATGAAAAAATATTCGTTGCAGGGCATAACGGCTTGGTAGGTTCTGCAATATTAAAAAACTTACAATTAAGAAGTTATAATAACTTTATATTGAGAAATCATCTTGAATTAGATTTGAGAGAACAACAAGCCGTTTTTAATTTTTTCGAAAAGGAGAAACCTGATTATGTCATTCTTGCTGCAGCAAAAGTGGGGGGAATCGTGGCAAACAATACCTATCGCGGACAATTTATTTACGAAAATTTGCAAATCCAAAATAATGTGATTCATGCCTCCTGGTTGAACGGTGTGAAAAAATTATTGTTCTTGGGTTCAACGTGCATATATCCGCGTGAAGCTCCCCAGCCGATACCGGAAAACAGTTTGTTGACATCTCCTTTGGAATATACCAATGAACCTTATGCCATTGCTAAAATTGCAGGAATCAAACTCTGCGAAAGTTACAATCTTCAATACGGGACGAATTATATTGCCGTCATGCCTACGAATTTGTATGGCCCAAACGACAATTTCGATTTGGAAAAATCGCATGTCTTACCGGCACTTCTGCGGAAAATTCATTTGGCGAAAAGCCTGATGAATAATGATTGGAACACCATCCGGAAAGATTTGAACAAACTCCCAATTGAAGGCGTGGACGGAAATGCCGAAGAAAGCGCTATCGCAACCAAACTGGAAAAATACGGCATAAAGAAAGACAATGTAGAAATCTGGGGAACCGGAAAGCCCATGCGTGAGTTTTTGTGGAGCGAAGAAATGGCAGATGCCTGTATTTTCATCATGGAAAACGTCGATTTCAAAGATTTGAAACCGCAGGGAAACGAAATCCGGAATACTCATATTAATATAGGAACCGGAAAAGATATTTCCATTCGCAATTTAGCCGAATTAATTGCCAAAAGAGTTGAGTACCAAGGCAAATTTGTTTTTAACGCCGATAAACCGGATGGAACGATGCGCAAATTAACAGACCCATCCAAGCTGCACCAATTAGGTTGGAAACATAAAATTGATATTGAAGAAGGCGTTGGGAAATTATATGATTGGTACTTGGAGAGTTAAGAACTAAGAGTTAAGAATTAAAAACAAATAAACAATAGATTATGAGGAAAGTGGCATTGCTTACAGGAGTTACCGGACAAGACGGCGCTTATTTGTCTGAATACCTGGTAAAAAAAGGATATACGGTTCACGGTATCAAACGACGGGCGTCATCGTTCAATACGAACAGAATCGACCATTTATACCAGGATCCGCATCAAGAAAACCGGAATTTAATTTTGCACTACGGAGATATGACCGATTCGATGAATATTACCCGCATCATCGGGGATATTCAGCCTGATGAAATTTATAATCTGGCAGCCCAAAGTCACGTAAAAGTCAGTTTCGACACGCCCGAATATACCGCTAATGTGGACGGATTAGGTACATTACGTATTTTAGAAGCCGTGCGTCTGCTAAAGTTAACGGATAAAACACGGATTTATCAGGCCTCTACTTCGGAATTATACGGATTGGTACAGGAGGTTCCTCAAAAAGAAACGACGCCGTTTTATCCCAGAAGTCCGTATGCAGTTGCCAAATTGTATGCCTACTGGATTACGGTCAATTACCGCGAAGCCTACAACATGTTTGCCTGCAACGGAATTTTGTTTAACCACGAATCTCCTTTGCGCGGTGAAACTTTTGTAACACGGAAAGTAACAAGAGCCGTTGCCCGGATCGCTTTAGGAATACAGAATGAAGTGTATATGGGCAACCTTTCCAGCAAGCGTGACTGGGGACATGCAAAGGATTATATCAAGGCCATGTATCTGATTCTGCAACAGGATACTCCGGATGATTATGTGATTGCAACCGGAATTACAACGACTATTCGCGATTTTATCAAAAAAACTTTCCGGGAAATCGGAATAGGCATTGAATTTAGCGGAGAAGGCGTCAATGAAACAGGAAAAATAGCACAGATCAACACTGATTTATTTGTAGAAAAAATTGGTGAACCTTATTTGGAAGCAATGAGGAAGAGAATTGGAGAGGCAGTCGTCAAAGTAGATCCGGAATATTTCCGGCCTACGGAAGTGGAACTTCTGATCGGTGATGCGACAAAAGCCCGTACCAAACTTTCGTGGGAACCCAAATACAATTTGGATACACTCATCGAAGATATGATGCAAAATGATGTCAAAGAAATGAAAAAAGAAGCCTATTTAAAAGAAGCCGGATACCGGATTTTAAACTACTTTGAATAAAGAGTTGAATCTTTTGTATTTGAAAAACCAAAGAAAAACAGTGTTTTTCCGGCAAAATTAGGCTATTTATTTGCCAATATCGTTTTTTTTTTGTAATTTTGACGCAAGTTTAACAATTGTAATGAATTATAATATTAACTATTAATACTTTAAAGATGTTATGAGAACAAAAATTCTTTGTATTAGTTTCGCTTTGTTGAGTTTTACTTTCTTTGCAACGGCTCAGGAAACTTTTCAAAACGAACTTAAAACTGCAGGTTATAAAACTGCATTTAAACACAGTGGAGCGGGAGAAAATTGGTTTATCCATGTTGGTGGCGGCGGTCAAGTTTTTTTTGGCGATAATGACTTGGATGCAAAAGCAGGCGATAAAAAAGTTGATTTTATTGACCGCTTTTCCGGTGTGGGTACTCTTGCTATCGGTAAATGGTTCAATCCTTATTGGGGTCTTCGTTTAAAAGGTGAATTGGGTCCAAAACTTAAAGGATTTGAATCGACAAGAAATGAACCGATACATACTCAACATCTGGATTACTACAATGTACATCTGGATGCTATGTGGAATTGGGCGAACTATTGGGGAGTTTATTCTCCTTCAAAACTGATCAGTTTCGGTCCTTACATTGGTTTAGGATTTGCTCATCGTTTCCAGATGTCTGATAACGAAGGGATCCCGACTTATCCGGGATGGCCGACAAGTTTTGGTGTAGATCCGAGCCAATATCGTCGCTATTCCAATGTAATATCCATCAATAGCGGTTTGCAGTTAGGTTTCAATCTAAGCAAACGTGTCGGTTTGGATTTTGATTTTGGAGTGGCCCTTGTTCCCGATTATTTCGACAGAATGGTACATGACGCTTCCAATGAAGCAATCGTAAGCGCTACCGGTGGTATTACTTTCAAATTGGGAAAAACCGATTTCGATGGAGTTGTACCGATGGATTATGCTTTGATTGATGATTTGAACGGAAAAATCAATGCCCTTCGTGCTGAAAACGCTCAATTGTCGAAACGTCCGGTTTCTTGCCCCGAATGCCCGCAAGTATCAGCTCCGGCTGTAAAAGACGTAGTCAATTATGTACCTAATGTGGTATTCTTCCGTCTGAACAGCGATAGAATCGATCTGAATCAACAAATCAGCGTTTACAACACAGCCGAATTCATGAAGAAAACGGGTGAAAAGATTAAAGTGATCGGCTACGCAGACAAAGGTACCGGTACCGGTTCTTACAATCTTGATATTTCGAAGAGACGTGCTCAAGCCGTTGCAAAAGAACTTACAACGAAATACAAAATTCCTTCCGAAAAGATTACCGTTGAATGGAAAGGTTCCGGTGAACAACCTTATCCGCAACAAAACAATTGGAACAGAGTTGTAATTATGAGCGCTCCTCAATAAGTAAAAGCGTAAAAATATAAAAAAATTAAAAAAGCGTCCGAAATTTGGGCGCTTTTTTTGTTAGTTTCCTTTATAAAGGTTAAATTTGCACTTTCAAAACAAGGTATATGCCCAAAGATAAAAGAGGATATGGTTATTTAATTAAATGGTTGGTAATTCTCGGTGATTTAATTGTATTAAACCTTACGTTTTTTGCAGTTTATAAATGGACCGGAATTTATGGAGTGGATGATTTTAATGCAAAACTAAGATTCATTATTTTGTTGTTGAATTTCAGTTATGTCTTTTCCGTTTATTTTATTCCTGTCACTATTTACAAGCCGGTAATGTTTACGGATAAAGTGGCGCAGCGTGCTTTGTCATTGATTTCCATGCACTTGATTATTTTTATTACCAGCCTGTTTTTCCTGAAAATGGAAATCGACGCTTTGCCTCGTTTTGTGATTTTCTTTTATGTTTTGCTCTTTGTCCTATTTACTGTATGGCGGGTTATTGCAAGGGAAACATTGAAATTGTATCGTAAAACCGGACGCAATTACAAACGGGTAATCATTGTCGGTGCAGGTAAAACCGGCATGGATCTTTATTCCGAACTGAAAAAAGAAATGGCATACGGTTACAACATCCATGGTTTTTTTGACGATAACCTCTTACTGAAAAATACATTACCGAATTACCTCGGAATGACTCACGAAGTAGAAAATTATGCAATAAAAAATGATATCGACGAAATCTATTGTACGCTTCCCAGTTCAAAAGACGAAAAAATTCTCCGGATATTCAATTTTGCGGAAAAAAATATGATTCGTTTTTTCATTGTGCCTGAATTTTCACGCTATCTGAAGAAACGTTTATACCTCGAAAGTATCGAATCCGTACCTGTCATGGCGGTACGTTCCGAACCACTTCAGTTTTTGCACAATCAAATTGTTAAACGGGCTTTCGATATTGCGTTCTCTTTCTTCTTCCTGATTGTTTTTTTTCCGTTTTTTTACGTTATTTTGGGAATACTCATCAAGTTGTCTTCTTCGGGGCCTGTTATTTTCAAACAAACGCGGACGGGAATTTACGGCAAGGATTTTGACTGTTACAAATTTCGTTCCATGAGAATGAATGAAGATGCCGATGCAAAACAAGCGGAGAAAGACGATCCGCGGGTTACGAAATTCGGATACTTTTTGCGTCGTTCCAATCTGGACGAGATTCCGCAATTTTTCAATGTGTTAAGAGGTGATATGAGCGTTATCGGGCCGCGCCCGCACATGCTGAAACATACGGAATTGTATTCCGCCCTGATTGATAAATACATGGTGCGCCATTTAGTGAAACCCGGAGTCAGCGGTTGGGCGCAGGTGAACGGTTACCGGGGCGAAACCAAAACTACCAAGCAAATGGAAGATCGTGTGAAATACGATGTATGGTATCTCGAAAACTGGACTTTCCTGTTAGATCTGAAAATCCTGTTTGTTACGGTGGTAAACATGTTTAAGGGAGAAAAAAATGCATATTGACTAATGTTTAACATTATCACATCAGAAAATGAGGCGCAATGGAATGAAATTATTCAATCCATGAATGATTTTGATTTTTATCATTTACTTGAATATCACCGGTTAGATAAGTCGGGCGATCCGTTGTTGCTGCATTATTCCGATGAAACATCCGCTTTTGCGCTCCCGGTTATTCTCAGGCCTGTTGAAGGTACGGAATACAACGACATCACTTCTATTTATGGTTATTCCGGGCCTCTGTCGAATACGAACCGGCCGGATCGGGAATCAGTTAAGCAATTTCATAAAAATTTGCTTCATTTCTTTGATGAAAATTCCGTTGTTTCCGTCTTTTCACGTTTACATCCGCTTTTTCCGGTTCAGGAGCAGATTTTGGAAGGTATCGGTAATACACTCAATACGGGAACTACGGTTGCCATTGATTTAAATCTTCCGGAAAATGAGCAAAGATGGCAATATTCTCATTCTTTGAAAAATGACATTAATCGCTTGAAAAGAAAAAAATTAATGGTGAAGGAAGCCAAAACCAAAGCCGAAATAGAGGCTTTTGTCGATATATACACCGAAACCATGAATCGCGTTCACGCTTCAAAAATCTATTTTTTTAATAATGACTATTTTTTCCGTTTCCTTGAAACGCTTCCTTCTGTTTTGTATCTGGCTTATTATGAAGAGAAAATAATCAGCGGCTCACTTTTTACCGATTGCAATGGAATTATTCAGCCCCATTTGAGCGCTACACGGAATGATTATTTGTGTTTAAGTCCCTTGAAATATGTTTGGGATCAAATCCGGCTTTATAGCATAGAAAAGCGCAAGAATTACATGCATTTGGGCGGTGGTTTTGGTGGTGGTCGTGATACTTTGTTTGAATTTAAAGCGCAATTCTCCCATTTACACTTCTCGTTCAAGACTTGGCGTTATATTCACAATCGGGAAGCATACGACAAACTTGTTTATGACAAATGGCAAAATGATTTGCCGGATTCTTCATTTTTTCCGTTGTATCGTTTGGGATGATTTAAAATAGCGAAATAATCAGATCAAAACCAAAGTTCCGACAAAATTATTTTGTAACTTCAGAACTCCAATACTATCACAAATTAAAATACACCATTTTTCGTGTGCAATGATTTGGTTTTTGAAATTTGTTGTACCTCTACCGTCTGAAAAATTGCTTTTTTTGTTTCGTAGCACCAAAAGTAGCGGATTTAAGGTTTATTATGATTTGTCGCAAATAGTCATTATTTTTCTTTCCCGTCGCCGTCAATAAAATCCTCGTCAGTTACCGTCCCGCTATAATACCATCCTTCAAACGCAGAGACAGGAATCCTGACCGTATTTTGTGCGGAAAAACAGCCATACGCATTTTCCATGTTGGAAGATATAAAAACCGGTTCGCTGAAGAAGTCCATGCCGGCAATTTGAAACGCCATGCTCCGGTATTGCCTGAAAACTTCCGGAGCAAGATGTGTAACAAGCAAATCCCTGTGTCTGGTTAGATGGGTCTGGTTGCCATGCAGCCACGGGTTATAACGGACTACCGGTTTTGGATAATAGCGGGATTCGTCCAACACTTGCTCATTGGACGAAAGATACATCTCCAGCCGTTTATGCGAACCGGAAAACATGGCGTCAGTAAGCAGCATCAAGTAAAAACCGTACAAATCGTAACCTTCCCCGTTTAATGTCAAGTCTTTACTTTCAATGTCGGGATTATCCTGAATTAAAGTCAGGTCGGGAGTCGCTATCATTGTCAGATAAGAAATTTCCTCATACCAGTTATTGTCGATACTTTTAGAATCTTGTGTTTCGAGATGGTCTATCCGAAGCGCATAACAGTCTTTTTCCGTACTGTTATCGGCAATATTCATCGTAAAGGGGGTACCAGTGATTGAAATTGTGGAATAACGGATTAACCGACCTGTCGGCTTTTTCGTATGTATCCCACGATTCCATATCCGTTCGAAGACGGTAACGGCTATTTGTCATCGCCCATATACAGGCTTAGATAAATACGGTCTTTGTCGGAAAAACGGTGATTGACCTTTGCCGTTACATCGTAAAAATAATACCCTGCATTGTATTTGTCGTCCGAGTTCCGGTTTTGGCTTGCTATGAGGGGCTTGGCAATCAAGTCTATGTATGTGCGGCGGGCAGACAGGATAAAAGAAGTGCGGTCTTTGGCAATCGGCCCTTCAAAAGTAATTTTTGAAGCGACCAGGCCGATAGAGCCTTCGCCGTGGAATTTCTGCATGTTGCCTTCTTTCATGCTGATGTCCACAACCGACGATACCCGTCCGCCATAACGCGCAGGAAAAGCGCCTTTGAAAACTTCCACGTTATTGACAGCGTCGGCATTGAAAACCGACATAAACCCGAACAGGTGCGATACGTTGTAAAGCGGTACGCCGTCGAGCAGGATCAGGTTCTGGTCGGGGCCGCCGCCGCGCACGTAAAGTCCCGTTGTCCCTTCGCCGCCCGACTGTATGCCCGGCATTAGTTGCAGCGTTTTCATGATGTCCGCCTCACCCATCAAGGCGGGTAATGCTTTGATTTGCGCTACAGGCAGGCTTATGGCGCTCATCCGGACGTTTTCATGAATTGGGGCGCTTGCCGTTATTTCTACTTCCGGCAGCTCCTGCGACGGGACCAAAGAAACCGTTATTACCGTATCCCGCTGTAAATTGAAGCGTTTCGTTGCCTTGCCGTATCCCACATACGAATATGCAATCTCCGTTTCGCCCGCAGGAAGCGTCAGGCTGTAAAAGCCATACCGGTTGGCAGATGTTCCCTGTCCGGTATTTTGTCTGTATATGTTTGCCCCGATTAGCGATTCCGTCGTAATACTATCCTTGACATAACCCGAAACGGTGTATCCCTGCGGGAAAACAGCCGCCGGACAAAGCGCAAGCAGGGTGATGTAAATTATCCGCGTAAGCATAAGCGTCAGAAGTTAAAATCAATTCCCGCCGAGACACCTGCACGGTTGATTTTACGAGTGACATCCCCGGTTTCGTATTCATCAAAAGTGTTTAAATATTTCATCCGCGAGAGCGAGGCGAACAACCCGTCGGCAGATATGCCTATTCCGATTGATGGTGAAAGCTGATACCGGATGCCTGCCGAGAGAGTGAATCCGACAGTAGCGCCTGTACGGTCACTAACAGAATAAAAATGGTTCCGGGGAGGTTCCGGTCTTTGAGAAAATTCCGTCAGCGACTCATAATGGTATTCAATATGATATTCATCCTTTCCTTTTATGTTCGATAATTTGTCATACAGATATACTATCCCTGCATTAGCTGCTATGTGCCATTTCGACTGCCCTAAAAACCACCGGGCATAAACTGCGGGACCCAAAAGATGCATCTGTTCTTTGCACGAGGTAGTCGATCGTTCCCAAACCGGGTAATCGTATTCATTTTCTATATCTTCGTACCCGGACAGCAAGGTTTGTTTGCAGTTAACCGTGTAAAATCGGTATTTCAGACCGACCCCGTATTGTTTTGTCAGGAAATAAGCGCCGTCAAGACCGGCTCCAAAGTTTTTGGATCTGGAAGGCAGGACAAAATCTCTGCCTAAAGGCGTGGACAGAACAGTGCCGGACGTCCCCATGGAATAGGTTGTACCTGCATCAACGGAAATACGGAATTTCCGGTAATTCAAATCGTTCTTTACGGTTTGACTGTGTGCGGCAGAAAATACTGCCGCACAGGAAAATACTAATAATAAAATTTGTTTGTTTTTCATATTTTCATTCATTTTTTAATAACTGAAACATTACATCCCTATTTAATGGAATCATTTTCGTACTGTCCGATACATTCGCATCAAAAATACTATCTGCCAATTTATTCTCTTTATTTATAATACCTCATGCTCAGCGATGACGCTACGCCGAGCGTGGGGCAATCTAATCTTCTACAAATTTAATAAATCCATCCTTATCAACACTGTAATAGGTATAGTATTCATCAACACCTGTAATACGCTCTTTAAGGGATTTTGCCGGATTTACACGAAAATCTGCCCAGAAAGGCAATCTGTATTTTGTTCTTCTGACAGTAAAAATCCCGTTTTTAAAATATATTTTATCACTATTATACGGAGTATCAGGAAACCATCCATATAAAATATCAAGCCGTGCGACAGAACGTAATGTATTTTCTTTTAAATTAAATAACCAAAAAGATTTCTCCAAATAATCATCTTCCGGATAACCATCTAAATAAAATTTATTTTTTTTAAACTTCCATACTACAATACTTTTCACATCCGGCTGCAAATATAGTTTCCCATAAATAAAGAAATAAATAACATCATGGAACGATGAATCATAAACAATTGTATCGTTGTAGATGTTTCGTATATCTTTATTATATACTTTCGCTTCAATTTTTAACAACTGACACATTGCATCCCTATTTAATGGAATCATTTTCGTACTGTCCGATGCATTCGCATCAAAAATACTATCTGCCAATGTAATTGGACTGTCTAATTCAAACGACAACATTTCCGGTACGGTAAAGTTGCAGACAAAAGCAACTTTATCGTCCCTTTGCCGGTTTTTACAACCTGCAAAAATCAAAATAATCATAATCAATAGATATGGTTTCATTGTCTTTTAACAATTTATGGTTTTATTGGCCTCGTCGGACTTATGGGTACCATCGTATTATAGGGATATGGTTTACCTCCTTTTCCAATATGAAAATTCATCATAGCAGTATATGTTTCAAGAAAAGTTGGTAAACCCCAAGTAGCTGCCTGTAGAACACTCCATGAATAAGCTGTTACTTCATGGTTGTGTAAATTATTGGTAATTCCCAGATTATACAAACCCACATGGACTAATTCATGACCTATTGTTAAATACAAAGTTTCCGGACTCCGAAAAGCATTTTTATATAAATACATGTCTATCTGCTGTTTGCCCCAAAAGATATATTTTTTCCCTCTAAGGCGGGCTGCTCCCCATGTTTTGCGTTTTCCCCCTTCGGAATCAGTATAATATACACTACCGTCGGCATTACTGTAATTATCGGAAGCCAAAGTGCCGTTAGCATATAGATTATCAAATCCATCCCGTTTCAGATTGTTTAATTTCATAAATGCCTCTGCGGTTTCGTTATTATAAGTGAGAGGTTCGCCTATCCATTCCTTATTATCCGATTCGGTTATATTATACGTTCCATACGCTCCCGTAGTAAATGGATAACTTACGCCTACACTTGGATTTGCCGATAATCCACCATACTGTGAATATTGCATTCCGCCAAAATTTGCGCCAAATCCTCCGCTTGAGCTATAATTTACTCCAAAGCTTGTCGTATTTGTTGAAATATTAAAATTACCGGCGCTGCTCCCTCCAAATCCGTAACCGGCACCAGCTATAAATCCTGCTTGAGTATTATATCCGGCATACGCAGAAACTCCACCATAAGAAACTCCAACAGTTGCTGTGAAATCTTTATTCGCAGTTCCGTATCCAAGCGAAATTTGAGCACTCAAACCATTAGGAATACCAATACCTGCCGAAATACCAAATTCAACGCCGCCATTTGGACTGAATCCCATATATGGAATGAGAAAAAAGAATTCTCCGTTCGGATCGGTATATCTCAATGGATTATTGAGGCAATATGAATATCTGTTATAACTTTGGCTAAAATCCGGCACCTGCACAAACGGGTCAGGACTTAAAAATCTGCCAAGAACAGGGTCGTACATCCGCCCGTTCATATTAATCAATCCAAACTCTGCGAGGTGTTCGTGTCCGGTATAGCCGCGGTGGAAAGCAAAAGTATTGTTGGCAACCGTCCTGTTACTCCAAGCGTCGTAGCTTGCCTTAAACACTTCCGTGCCACTGATGTCAACCAACTTGACAATGCTGCCCAAATGGTCTTTGCAAACGTAGTATGTCTTGTCCGTTTGCCCGGACTGTTTTACATAAACTGCCACCAAGCCGCCGTTCCCGGATATGTAATACAACTGTTGGTCAGGTCCATACATGAGGTCTAACCGGTAATTGTCCGCTCCGACTTTGTCTGTGATTTGGGAAACCTTGTTGAAAGCCGTATAAACGATGTGCTGATTTTCGGAAGATAATAACCCTCCCGTGTTTTCAACGAGACTCACGGCATGGGGCAGATTTTCATATTTGTCGTAGAGGAACGATTCGGTTTGTGCTGTCATCCCTGCAATATAATTGTTGCCGGTCTGTTTTTTAATCAAACGCAGCATATCGTAACCGGATGTTACGGGGTCGGTGGCAGACTTGCGGATACTGCGCGTTGTTTTTGATTTTACATTTGTTTCCATCTTAAATGAAAATATAGCACACCAAATAATGCCCAAAGATAATTCATGAATAGAAAATTACGCTTATATATTTTTACCTGTTTATCATATATTTTTACTAATTTTATGTGTTTTTGGTTGCTCCTTGTCCCGTTAGGGACAAAATATTGGTAGAAAGAGAAAGAGTCAATCTCCCTGCTATTCCGTCCCGTCAGGAACGGAATGTTAGACGCAAATACACATTCACGGTATATTCGCTGTTCAAAATCGTATTTTATTGATAAACAACACATTGCGGTAAGAATTGTACAAATACACTACCGGAATCGTCCAAAATCACGGACACAGATTATTACAAACAGGCGGCGTGCCCGATCATGTGCACGTTTTATTTGGAAAATACATTTTTAAACGGATTGAATAATAAACGGGTGCATTTCAAATTGTCGCATCCGTCATTGCGAGTTCCTTCGCTTCACTCACAATGACGGTAGAGATATTATAGTAAAAAGGGGAGAGATTAAAAAAGCGCGTAGCGCTTTCGCGTTTATAGCCGGGTGCGACAGCGCCCGGAATAAGGAGAATGTTCTCCAGCCGGGCGCCGCATAGCGGTGCCGTTATTCAAGCTCTGCCTGTCTGTTTATGTAATTGGAAACATCGGTTATCGGAAATTGATATGGACGGACGGAATCCAAATACAGCACCGCTACGCGGCGCCTGGTTGGGGAACATTCACCTTATTCCGGGCGCTGTCGCACCCGGCTATAAACGCATAAGCGCTACGCGCTTTTTTAATCCCTTAACTTTTTACGTTAATCTGAGATTTTAAATTAATCATCCCACAAAGTTGCAGTCCGTCATTGCGAGCTCCTATAAAATATTTTAGATAAAAATGGATGACGTATTATCGTTAAAAATCAACGTGTTGTATAAATACGTCATTGGTAGGGCGTAAGCACGAAGCAATCCGGAAATAATAAAACCGGATTGATTCGCTTCGCTCGCAATGACGGTAGTGATATTATAATGCGACAATTTGAAATGCACCCTAATAAACATATTCCGTTCCTAACGGGACGGCGCATCATGGAGATTGCCTTTTTCTACCAATATATTGTCCCTGACGGGACAAGGAGCAACCAAAAACACATAAAATTAGTAAAAATATATGATAAACAGGTAAAAATATATAAGCGTAATTTTCTATTCATGAATTATCTTTGGGCATCATTTGGTGTGCTATATTTTCATTTAAAATGGAAACAAATGTAAAATCAAAAACAGTGCGCAGTATCCGCAAGTTAGACCTCATGTATGGACCTGACCAACAATTGTATTACATATCCGGGAACGGCGGCTTGGTGGCAGTTTATGTAAAACAGTCCGGGCAAACGGACAAGACATACTACGTTTGCAAAGACCATTTGGGCAGCATTGTCAAGTTGGTTGACATCAGCGGCACGGAAGTGTTTAAGGCAAGCTACGACGCTTGGGGTAACAGGACGGTTGCCAACAATACTTTTGCTTTCCACCGCGGCTATACCGGACACGAACACCTCGCGGAGTTTGGATTGATTAATATGAACGGACGGGTGTATGATCCTGTTCTTGGCAGATTTTTAAGTCCTGACCCGTTTGTGCAGGTGCCGGATTTTTCGCAAAGTTTTAACCGGTATAGCTACGCTCTCAACAATCCCTTTAAGTATGTTGACCCCTCTGGCGAAATCGTCTGGTTTATACCTGTGATTATTGGTGCGGTTGTAGGTGCTTATACAGGTGCTTCGATACAATCGGGAACAGCGGCGTTTTGGGATTGGAAACCTGACGCTTGGAAAGGCGCAATCGCGGGCGCAATAGTCGGTGCTACTCTCGGCTATGGAGTATCTGGGGCAATAGGGGCTTCGGGAATGACAACGATGGTAAACGGAGCAAGCGTAGCGACAAAAGCGGCAGGAATTACAAGTTCAATGCTAAATAGCGGAACAATCAATATCGCAATGAACGCTTTTTTAGGTGGCGGCTGGGATGGTGCTTGGACTGCCACAGGCGGCTTGGGAATGGTAAAAGGTTTCGGTGCAACGTCTGATATTGGCAAATTGGCGGGGAAACTCGGCTATCAAATGATTGGAACAGCAGGCAGTTCGATAGGCAATAATTGGGCGCGAGGCGAAAA
>BNTV01000115.1 GCA_025996865.1 Bacteroidia bacterium | reverse complement strand
AGTGAATATTTCAGTTGTACTTTCTCCACTTCTTTCGAAAATCCCCGCCTTCCGTACCCTTCACGGATGATATGGATTTGTTCGGGATTGTAGCCTTGTTCCATCAAAGAAGCGACTACCACTTCCGGCTTGAAATCCGTATCCTGTTCATTGGTTCGCTTTTGTTCTAATGAGGATTCGGTGAGGTTTTTGTAGTTTTCGTTTTCCATTGTTCTATCATTGCCTTTATTAAATCTTTCCGGTATCTAATTTCTCATACCGATCATATTGTCGATGATATATTGAATGACAGGTACATAGACGCTGTCTTTATTGATTTTAACAACTAAGTCTGTATATAAGGAATCTTTTTTAAATGAAAAAATAGAATCAACCATTTTATTAACCGCAATGGCATCTATTTTCCCATAATCTTTTGGTGTTCCTTTTGAACAGTTAATTGAATTTTATTTCTTATCAACAATCTTCCCATTCTCTATTACTTGATAAAAATACTTAATTGTTGTATCAGACAAGAGTGTTGCATTTTCATCTGTATCATTACAACGTTCGCGATCTCTTATTTCAATTACATTATTTGGATAATATGTAAAATTTCTGTAGAAATCACACTCATTTTCTATAGATATAAAAACAATTTTTTTATCAATAAGATCGTTTTTTTTATTAAAAATCTGTAACTCTAACCAAACAGATTTTTCCCCCAATTCAATATCTATTGTTTCATCAAAAACAGCAAATAATAATACTTTGTTATTTTTCACATCAGGCAAGCGTTTAAAAAAATGTCCAATAGCCGTACTTGGTTTACCAAAATATTCCCATGGTTTATGATCCATTTCTGTTGAACCGGAAAATAATGAATTCAATTCCGGGTGCTGATTATATTGAACATCCCGGTTTATATAAAATTTTTCCAAATTATCCTCCCAATAGATAGAATTAGTGTTGATCTCATAAGGCAAACTTTGACACTCTACCAATTGCCAATCTATTGCCAAACTATCTGTTTCTAATGTTTCATTTGACACTTCTTCTCCTGCTTTATTGCGAGAATTATTACAAGAGAAAAACAATAATGCTATAAAAATAATACAATAATACTTTGTTTTCATATTTTTAAATGGGTTTTATAATTAATACATCTGATAATTTTAATCCTTGAATATGTAAATGATGATAATGCCGTGCTTTGGCATAATGTTGTGCATGAGGCAATATACGATTTTCATATTTTTTATCCACTTTCTCATATACGTTTTCAGTAAGAAGTCTTCTTCCATTATATCTTGCATAGCCGAATTTATGTAATGCATCGCAAAATTTCTTTTCTCTTTCATAGTCATAACTCGGATTTAATTCTGGATATGTTACATCGGGTGTTAATGTAATATGAGTATTGCTTGGCTTTTTATTCTTATTGAAATAACCAAAGTCACCAACCATACCATTTAGATGACTCGAACTACCGCCGGCAGTATTACCATCTTCTACGCTAAACCCACTAAAAAATAAATCTTCTATGGATAATTCAATTAATGCTCCAATCAAACAAGCAAGAGCGTCAGTATCAATGTAATATCGTTTAGACCCAAGAGAACCTGGAAACATCTTAAACTTAACATTTCCAGAAGAATAAGAGCTCAAGTTTATGTAATTTGTTAATTCACAATAAGATAATTCTTGTCCATCTCTACCTTTTTTTTTCTCTGAACCACTTGTGTTTCTCCAATTTTTCTTTTGAAAATTTACTATACCTAAATGATGTTCTACTCCCGAAGATTCATGATAAAAATAAGAAGCTAAAAATACTTCTTTTTGGGGAATATATTTTTCGATATGCCCGTCTTGATATATATGATATGTTATTATATCAGTATTTTTTATTGCATCCTCCTCATCCAAAGTCACAACATGAGCAGATTTTCTTAATTTGGGTAAAAATTCAACCTTATTTTTAACCTTTAATTGCGCTTTATCCTCTATAACATTTATTTTATCGTTGTATCTGATTCTTACATAATAATCATGTACGGAATCCGTCCAGAGCAGGTCATTGGCATTCGCTTTTTCCATAAACTTTTCCAGTATTTTTGTACTCAGCTCAATTTCTGCCCGTCCGCTTTCACGGATGGGAGTCTGGAATTTTTCATCCATTTCTACGGAAGTATTTCCATGCCCGCTCTTATATTCATCTTCATAAAATGTGACTTCCAATTTTTCGCCTTTGGGTATATTAGCGGTATCAATAATCAGGAATACAGGTTCGAGATAACTTATCTGCGCTGTTTTGCCATCAAGTACATTCCTTGCACTGTCTTCCCAATGCACCTTTATTATTTGGGGTTCTCCCTTTTGGGGAACTAAGGCTATTTCCGCTTTACCTTTGGTTTTTGACACTACATCCTCATACGTATATACCAAACGGTAAGTTCTGCCAAATGCAATGCTTCCAAAAGTTACTTCTCCAACATCTTTTGTAAATAATAGCTTATTGCCCAGATATAACATCCATTTTTTATTGCCCTTGAGAAGTGGAGGGAAAACGCTGTATGTGTATAACTTACCTATTATTGGATTCTTATCGCCTTTAATTGTAACTGTTGACATAATTATAAAATTAAAGTTTTTTACTGTATTAATACGCTTCAACTCCGTCGTCCAGCATTTTTTCAATATCTACTGCCGGATTCAGTACTGCATGTACTTCCGGCTTGGCTTGTTGCAGGTTCAACTTATTTACATCCGCCTGTTGCCCATGATTGATTATCCTGATACAATCCGGACCTCCGGTCGGACAGGTAGCCTTGCTCGTTTCTATCAAAATCTTCCCTCCCGTATATAAAGTCGTTTTCTCGTAATATCCGCTCCATTGCGTGACTGCGGCTACACACGGGTTTCCGTTTTTTTGGGAACAATTGCCGAAAGTTCCTTTTTCAAACGGAACCCCAATGTCCAAATCGGAAGCAATCAGTTTGTCCTTGCCTTCCGGATCATTGGCATATTCCTTTTGATTCGTCAGCACCTTCAATTTATCCGGAGCCGAACCGAAGTTACACATGCAGGTTGCTCCCTGCACGACCAAATGTTTCTTTTTCATACCCATTCATTTTCATTAATCCTCACTTTTACCTCTTAATGTATCCCAGAAATCCCTAAAAAATCCTTTCTCTTTTTTCACGGAAGAATCATCATCCATCTCCACAATCAACGACCTGCCGGAAGGTATTCCTCCAAGCGGAAGAATCTTTATTTCAATTGTTTGCGGTATGTCCCCGTTCACTATTTCCCACTTAATATCAGCCGTTTGAAGTAATTTCGTCTCTTCTTCCAGCGTGTAACGGCCTGTATAAATAATATCAGCCGGCTGATGTTCCCCGCTTGCCTCATCATAACCCCATTCCATTTCATGATAACTCCGTTCATCTATGGAATTGCCCGAATGCAGTATTTCGATAGCCCCGTTATCTGTCAGGAATTCACTCAATACTTCGTCCAACTTGAATAGAACCGGTTTGGCTTTTCCTGCCAACGGGAAATAATATCCGACTTCTTTCCTGTTTTGCCATGTATAAGATTGATAAACAGGAAAAAAGAAAATACTCATAAATAGATCCCTGCGGAATATCCTGTCTAAATTATCTTGTGAACATATCATTTCATCTGCTAACAACAAATATTTTTCCACGAATTCTCCCACAAAATAATCTTCCATTTTTTGCCTGTGTTTCGTCCAACGATCTCTAATTTCTTCATAGTTATAGATGCTTGCAAATTTTCCCATCTCATTTAATTGTATAATTAACGGATAAAACACTTTCCCGGTCTCGTATGCCAGTTCATCAATTACCAAATCCGGTTCTTTATCATTGATAAAAACCGGGTAAAGCCTGTTAATCCGGCACAATAAAGACATATCCGATTTTTCCCTTGAAAAATAAGCGATAAAGTTGTAATGTATGTTGATTACTTCTTCTCCTTTAATTATCACCTGTTCAAACGCATATTGCCGTTCAATGCCGTTCAGTTTTTCCGAAATGGCGATTGTAGCGCCATTCCGAATCCGGTCGTTTATTGGAATTTTTTCGTTCATGGGGTTTACATCTTCAGGATGAGTAGAAACATTAATTTTATTTCGAGCATTGGCCACGTTACTTTTTGTTCCCATTTGACACAATTTTTTTAGTACAGTTCAATGTTAAATCCTTAGCTGTTGCATCTACTATCAAATTTTCCGCCTGTTCCGTAAATTTTTCCGAAACGGAAGTATAATTACTTTTGATATTTAACCGGATGTTTTCCGCCTGTTTGATAATTGCCATAACAAATCAAAATAAGTTGGTTTTCTCGTTACTGTTTATCTTCACTGTTTTTGCACTCTGCAACAACATATTTTCCTTGGAAGACGTCATGTTGATTTCCTTGGCATACACATCCGACTTTTTTGAACTGCGGGTATAGTCCTTTTTTACCATTTCCGTTTTATTATCCGCCGTTTCCAGAATATTCTTTTTCGCCGACTGAATAATATCTCTTCCTGCTATTTCAGTGATACTGTCGCCCGCACTTTCCGAAATATTGTTTCCCGCAGAAGACGAAATATTCTCCTCTGCATTTATTACAACATTTTTGGCAGTGATCGTAACCGTTTCCGGAGCCGTAATATTTATGTTTTTTCCTTTGGTATCTAAATTGACTACATTTCCATCTTTATCTTTTATGGTAATCCCCCAGTGTCCTTTCTCATCATCATTAAATTCCACCAAATGTTCACTCCGTGTAAGAATCGTCTTGATATGATTCCCTTTTCCCCCGCCCAGATTGACGGCGTTCCCTCCATGAAACATGCTGCCCGTCACATAGGGTTGCGCCAACTGCTGCGGATTCAGGAAACTGACTAATACGGAATCCTTTAACTCTGGTATGAAAGTAAAACCTCTCGAAGCGGGACCTTTACCCAAACCGTTGCCGCCGGCATCAAGCGACATCACCGGTATCCACGCATCGCACTGCCTTTTATCGAAGGGGAATTTTACCTTCACCCGTCCCAAACCTTTCGGGTCGTCATTGTCATATATCTCCGCTTCAATGGGATAAGGAGTGGGAATGGAAACTTCCGGCATGTAGAGGGATTCCAGGTCGGCGGGTACGGCTTCGAAAGTGCAGGTGTATTTGCCGTTTTGTTCAAAGTGGTGGCAGACTTTGTAAACCCGGTACAGGCCCATGCCTGCTCCACCCATATTTTTGGGGAAAGTGACGTCCACCAGACGCCCGATGTTTACATCGCAGGTTTTACATTCCCCTCGGATGTAAAGCATTTCGCTTCCGGCGCTCACTTTCTGCGCTTTGACCACATCAATGAGGCTGCCCATGTCCGGCACGCAGGCTGATACCGGCACGTTCGGTTTGCGTCCCATGTTCAGGCGGTCGGCGCGTCCGCTTATCTGTTGCAGCCAGCCGGTAGCCCCTTCGATGTCCGGGGGCGAATCCTGCTTGAGGGTTGTATGGTCGTCACGCTTGTAGTAGTAGGTGCTGAATGTGTTCGATACAAGCCGCGAACCGATTTCCAGCGACCGGAGTTCCAAATCGTACTTGAGCGGAACGACCGGAAATTCGGGATAGGGGCCTACATACAAATCCAGTCCGGTATAGAAATACCTTTCGTTGTACTGCCGGCACAGCCTTCGGAGGAAATGCCAGTCCGATTCGCCGCACTGGATGGCAAAATCAATGTCGGATTTCCAGGCAGGCTTGATGTCTGCATCCAAACTCAAGGTGCTTCCCGTTACTTCTTCCAGAATCAGTTTCAGGTTTGTGTTGGAGTAGGTTTGCATCATCTCGCCCCGTTCCAGTTCGATGGTTTTGCTTTTGCCTGCCAGCAGCACGCCGCCGTGGTGTCCGTCCTGCGCTATCATCCGGACGTTGGTGACCAAGCCGGAAAATACGTAGGCTTTACCGCTGTCGTCACCGTGCTGCAAGTCGCAGATTACTTTCGAGTGGATCAGCGTCAACTGTTTGTCGGGAGACTTGAAAAAGAGCGTGTCGAAGGTCTTGTGATCCAGCAATAGCTCAAAGTCGTGATGTTCTCCCATTGCCTGACTGATTTTCAGGCTTACATAATTTACTTTTTCTCCGTCAACCGAAACGATGGCTTTGACGTCCAATTTCCTGTTGCTTGACATAATTTATAAGATGTTTTTCGTTTGTATTATTCTACCAATACCCTGAAATTACACAGGTAAGGAGAGCGTTTCTCTATTTCAATCTTCAATTCTCCAAGAGTCCGGGGATTTTTCATTATTTCCCTGTATTCGGGATAGGGATACAGGCAAATGTCAATGGTACGCACCAAACCTTCTTTCGGTTTGGCGCTGCAGGCAATACCGCGCCTGACTTTCATTTCTTGTAGTTTACCGGGAAATTTCATCCGGCAATAGTTTTCGTAATCGGCAGCGGAATATAGCTTGTCATGCGTAGTCAGGGCATATTTGTATGCTGAAAATACGTCTTCATTCTTTGGAATTGTTTTTCCCCCTCTTGTTTTTTTCAGCAGGATGCAGGAGTCTTTTTCTACCGGCAGGGAATGCAGGGGGTTAAGTATCGTTCCGTAGTTCAGTCCGTTAGCCGCTTCGCCATTTGTTGTCCAGTAATCAATGTTGATATAGGGATCGTCTTCTTCGGCGGTATCCACGATCAGGTAAACCGGCGATCCGGTTGTCCGTGTGTTGTTCCGGCTTATCTTTTCCTGTATGGACATGATTTCCCTTTCGATATCCATGATGGTGTTGTGGATATTGTCTATCTTCATCGCTGAAAAGATGGCGGCTTCACTGTGAAACTTGCCGACGACGTATTCAATGGATTCCGTTAAATCCCTCGCATTGAACCGTTCAAGAGTTCCCCGTTTCAGGGAATAGGTTCCGCCGGGAGGTTGCCCCGCTGAAGTGTAGGGGAGCGGGCGATATTCCTGTCCCCGGGAATCTTCTACCCTGTCGATGCCGAAAAAGTATTCGCCTTCCGGCTGCATCAAGCTAACCATACTCGTAAAACTTTTATTCCGGTCCCAGGTTTTGTTTTTGTGGTTCTTGTTTGATACGGGGAAAGCGTTCAGGTGAACAGCAGTATCGTTTATGTCGTCGCTCTTGAAAAAAGCCGGAAATTTTACTTTCAGCCAGTACTGCGCCTCCATTTCATTTACCCGTTCAGGGAAGAATGGCTGGAGTTCTTGGGGGAAAGGGTATTTTTCCAACGATGCGGTTCGTACAGGGTCGCCGATATGCAGGAATTGCTTACGATACAAATCCATGATGTCGCGATCGCTGGTATTCAATGGGTTGTATCGTGAAAAAACGTCTTCTCCGGTATTTTCCATTTGCTCCTGATACCGGTTAATTCCTGCAATCATGTTCAATTCCTGCCCGTTTATACTCCAGTGCGTATATCCGAGTAAGTCATACAGTTCGTAGCAGCTTGCCGTATTGGGGAATTCAAAGTAGAAATGGATTCCTTTCAAACTTTCCACAAGATTGTCCAAGGTGAAACCAATCCACAGGCAGCGGTTTAATCCCGGACAAAAAGTGGCGGCTTTTGCCGACAAGTCTTTTTCTCCATCGCGGTTTATGGTGTACAGGTTGTTTTCGCACAAGAGGCTGGTTATTTCCCCGCGTACCAGCCGGATAGACTCTGTTACCGGAGCGAAATCCATGGTTTTCATTCCCTGTCTGGCATAAGTGTCTGGTAATTGATTGGTATAGAATGAGGTATGTTTTCCGATTTCAAGTACCGGCTCCGAAGGCATCGTTTTCAGAATGGCATGGGCAGGAATGACAGCCGCCAGATTGTCCGGGGTCAAAGCTTCGGCGACTTGTAGCAGGATGCCTTCCCTTATTCGTTCTATATCGTTTTTGGTTTCCATGAACAATTCGGCGAAAGCTTCCAGCATCCGCATAATTCCCGGATCCAGTTGTTCCCCACTTTTCAGTTCCCAGGTACGGGATACGATCTTCATAAGGCGTTGCATGACTGTTGTTTTGGTTGCCATAGAACAAAATGTTTTTGCAGGTTAATTACGGTTTATTGCTGCAAATATACATATATTTTTCTTATTTGCAAGCAATATTTTGATAAAATTTGCAAAAAACAACATTTTTGTTGCATGTAAATCCTATTGTACTTCTAACTAACCGGATGTCCATATTCTTACCGCTTTCCGAATCGAATCCAATCCGAAGTGTTCCGGTCGAATTTCTTTTATGGGAATAAACAACACTTCTGCTGCATCGTCGGCGGCATGGAGAGAAGAAAAATCGGTGATTTTACAGATAAAGAACAAATCAACGGTGTGCACTTCAAATCCGGAATAGACATATATATTGGGTAAGGTAAAAAGAAATTCCGGTTTCTCTGCGGTTAGTCCGGTTTCTTCCATGATTTCCCTGATAATGGCTTCTTCAGCGGTTTCGTACATATCGACGAATCCTCCGGGAAGGTCCAAGGTGTCTTTGGCAGGCTCTTTAGCCCGGCGGACAGTCAATAATTCATTGTCGGCATTGAGAATAAAAGCGGCTGTCGAAGCCGATGTGTTGAAATAATAAACAAATCCACAGGTTTCACAAACCTTGGATTTGAAATTGTGTTCGATGAATTTATCAGAACCGCATTGGGGGCAGTATTTAAATGGGGATAGAGGATGCATAAGAAGAGTTAAGAGTTAAGAGTGAAGAGTGAAGAGTGAAAGGTAATGTAAAATTCTTCACTCTTCACTCTTCACTCTTAACTCTTTTTATTCAGCTCCTGCGAGTTGCGGGTCAACGATAATTCGTCCGCAATGTTCGCAGACAATTGTTTTTTTACGCAGTTTGATGTCTAATTGTCTCTGGGGCGGAATTTTATTGAAACAGCCGCCACAAGCGTCCCGTTGGATGTAAACGACGGCTAAACCGTTGCGAGCGCTCTTGCGAATGCGTTTGAATGCCGCCAAGAGGCGAGGTTCGATGGTCGTTTCCAATTGTTTCGCTTTTTCCCGCAATTGTTCTTCCTGAATTTTCGTTTCGGAAACGATTTCGTCCAATTCTTCTTTTTTGGATTTCAGGTCGGCTTGACGTTCTTCCAAAAGCGTTTTGCTTTTGGCGATTTCTTCATTAATCGCTTTCGATTCGATGGTAAACTCCCGGATGCGCTTTTCAGCCAATTCCACTTCAAGACCTTGAAATTCAATTTCTTTTGAGAGATTGTCAAATTCCCGGTTGTTGCGTACATTGTCCAATTGTTCTTTGTACTTATTAATCAGTGTGTTTGAATCGGTGATTTTGATTCGGTGTTGTCCGGTGGCAGTATCAATATCTTTGCTGTCTAATTGGAAATTCTGGATGCGCGTTTGCAGACCCGCCACTTCATCTTCCAAATCCTGCACTTCCAAAGGAAGTTCGCCGCGAAGCGTCTTGATTTTGTCAATATCTGTGAGCATGGTTTGCAATTTATATAAATTGATTAGTTTCTGTTCGACAGACAAATCACCGTCTGCGGTTGTCTTTTTTTCCGTATTAACATCTTGACCAACCGTAGGCTGCACTGTGTTTACTTGTTCGGCTTTAACTTTAGCCGTAGCTGTTTTTGTCGCTTTCTTTTCAGCTTCTTGTTCTTTTTTTGCCATATCTTAGATTACATAAAATTTACAGGATTCGCATTCACCGTTGAAAAGTGAACGGCAAAGTTAGTTATTTTTTTTGTAATAATATCATAAAATATCTCTTTTGTGGCGACTTCCGATTCATAATGCCCGATAACGGCCAAAAGAATGCGGTTTTCCACATCGTAATAATCATTGTATTTGGCTTCGCCGGTGATGAAAACATCCGCGCCGTAAGCAATGGCGTCGGGAATTAAAAACGCTCCGCTGCCGCCGCATAAAGCGACTTCCCGGATTTGCCTTCCGGTAAATGGCGAATGTTTGAGCGTTTTCAGGTTGAAAATGGTTTTCAGTTTTTGCAAAAACGATTCTTCGTCTTCGGGATACGGAAGTTCGCCGACGATTCCCGAACCGACTTGCGTCCAGTTGTTTTTCAGGGAATAAAAATCATAAGCCGGTTCTTCGTAAGGATGAGCGGCCAATAATGCCCGGAGTACGGTCGATTTTTTATAAGCCGGAACAATGGTTTCGATACGGATTTCCGGTTCGGTATGAAGTTCGCCGATGTTGCCCACGTAGGGATGCGCCTCCTCGCTTGCGCGGAAAGTCCCTGAACCTGAAGCGTTAAAACTGCACGAATCGTAATTTCCAATTTGTCCGGCGCCGGCTTTGAACAAGGCATTCCGAACTGTTTCGGCGTGTGCTTCGGGAACGAAGGTGACTAATTTCAACAGACAGTCTTTTTTCGGACTCAAAACCCGGACGTTTTGCAATCCGATTTTCCCGGCCAAATGATGGTTGACACCGCCGAAAGCATTGTCCATATTGGTATGTGAGGCATAGATGACCATATCGTGTTTACAGGCTTTGATTATGCAACGCTCGATATATGTTTTCCCCGTTAATTTTTTCAGGGGTTTGAAGAGTAAGGGATGGTGGGATATAATCAGGTTGCAATCCAACTCAATCGCTTCTTCGACAACTTCTTCCGTTACGTCCAGACACAACAGGATGCCTCTCGCTTTCTGAGAAATATCGCCGACTTGTAATCCTGAATTGTCAAAACTTTCCTGGAGGGCAAGTGGAGCATAGTCTTCTAATTCGGTAATTATTTGAGAGATTTTCATGATTTTAACTGTTATACATGTTGTAAGATTTGCCACATATCTTTTTCGATACCGAGGACTAAAGGTGATTTGAATTTCAAACATTTGAAAGTCATATAATTGCTTTCATAATTAGCACATATAGTCCCTATACGAGCTATTTCACGTGTATATTCGTTATCTGCATCAGGATTCGCCAATGAACCATTGGCGGTAGCTTCATGAATTAAATTTTCTTCGTATGTAGCCATGGCGTCAAACAATTCCTTATTGTCTATAACAGTGATATTTTCAAATTTTTTCTTCATACAATACTTCTTTTTAAATGGTTTTACTGTTTATTCTATTGTATTGGGTATGAGTTCCTATAAAACGAACTTTCAAATAACCTCCTATAAAAATAACAATTGCAACTATTCTGTAATCGTTTCCTTTAATATTGAAAACATGATTTTTTATTTTTTAGTGCCTTTAAGCGTTTTACCAAATACTATCAAGACAATGCAACCACCTAATAATCCAACGGTAAGATAAGCCCATTCCAATCCATATTTATTGGAAATGGCTCCTACTAACAGAGGAGCAACAAGTGGCCCGACAAAACTGATAAACGACATGATGGTGAGAGCGGTTCCTGCCGGTGTTTTCGCATTTTCGCCCACAATACTGTAAATAGTAGGCACCACGCAGGAAATACCCAAACCAATAAGCATGAAGCCGATAGAGTTGATTATCACCTTGATGGCAAGTGTATCCGAGGTATGAATGAACAGCGAAGAAATCAAAAATCCGACGAATATCAGCGCTCCTGCAACTTGCAAGACCGTTTTCTTTCCCCAAATAGTGTATGCGTAATTCGTGAGCATGCGTCCCGAAAACATCATCACCATGAACACGAGGAAACCTACCTGCAAAGATTCCGGCGCTTTTATTACCGATTGGAAATAAAGGTCGCTCCATTCAAACATGGTATTTTCAACAATCAGAGCCAGCAACCAGACCAATCCCAATTGTATAAGCAACATTTCCGGCATACGAAAACCTTTTGTTTTTGCTTTTTCGGGTTCTTTTTTCTGCGTCACATTTTCCGTTTTGGAAGAAGGTTCCTGCAAGTATTTATAATTGAGTAGAATGATTGCCGCAGCAACAAGCGATACTATGGCAAAATGGTAGAACGTACCGATTTTCAAATTTATCATGCCGTAACCTATCAACGCGCCAATACAGGCGGCAGCACTCCAACCGGCATGAAACGTGGCGATGATGGGTTTTCCGTAGATGCGTTCCACCTCAATGGCCTGCGTGTTGAGCGATATATCGGTCATATTCCAAAACATACCGAACAAGAACATGGTTATCCCCAAACCTGTAATATTCGGCATCAGACTGACAACAAACAAGGAAACGGTATATCCCAAGATGCTTATCAGCGCTGTTTTTTTACTTCCTATTCGGGGCAGAAAAAAGCCGACAAGCGGTATGGCTACAAATTTGCCGATAGGTATCAGAAACATCAGAAAACCAAAATGCAAATAGTTTTCGACATTAAAATCGTTGTATATATCCGGTAAACGTCCTGCCCAACTGGAAAAACAGAAACCTTGAGCAAGGAAAAAAGACATGACCGCATATCGGATACGTTGTTTGGAGTAAGCCAATTGTTCTGTCATTACAATGTTTATATTATAAGATTGGATAAAATTGTTGAGCGGTATTCATACATTGCAGTACGTCCTCTTTCGTGCCATTGAAAGGGCCTGAACCCTGAATTTTCATGGTAGCCATAGCTGCGGCAAAATGTCCGGCCGTTTCAATATCCGCACCTTTGGCGCGTTGGTAGAGGTAGCCGGCCATGTAGGTATCTCCGCAGCCGGTGGCATCGACCGCGTTTTGGGGTTTATAGGCCGGTATTTTGTAGAATGTTTTTCCGTCGTAAATAACCGAACCCATACTGCCGAGCGTAATCAACACTTCCTTCACGCCCCATTGGTAGAGTTGCAAAGCCGCCGAAGCGATGTCGGTATATCCCGTTAAGACTTCCATTTCATACTCGTTGGCTTTGAGGAAATGGATGTATTTCAGGGCTTCTTCTTTGCCTTCCCAATCAACTGCAAATACGTCCGTATCCCGCACTTCCCGCAAATAACCTTGCGAATCGGCCGATAAAAGACCTTTTTCCGACAGAAAACGGAGGGCTTCCATCGAAAAATCGTCAGCCAGCAAACTTCCTATGTGGATAATGCTTGCTTCAATATCTTTCAGAAAATCTATTCGAAAAGAATCGGCTTTGGTAAGCACCCGTTGTGTCCGATTGTCTTGATTTTCGCCGTATATATTTTCAAAATAAACCGAATTTTTACTCGGCATAACCGAGACAAGTATTCCTTCTGCCCGCAAATCTTCTACAACTTTAAATTCCGATTGGCCCAAAGCTGTGAATAATGCGTAATCAATATCGTCGAAATGTTTAATGGCATGAGAAAAATAAAAGGCGGTACCACCCGGCATAAAAACCGACTTTTGGGGAGTAACAACCTTGTCCAAGGTAATGTGGCCGATACAACAGAGTTCATACGACTGACTAATGGAGTCCTTTTTTTTCATTATCCTTTAATAAAATTTGAAAATTGAAATGCAAATGTACTACAATTATTTAAAATAGAAAAATAGGCTAAATATTAAATTGAGGTGCTGAACCCGGAAGACCGTAAGGTCTTCTACTTGGGTAACCCCGGTGCAAGCGAAGCGCAGCCCGGGGTTGAGCGACCCCTCACCATCCCATCAACTCCGAGGAGTTGAACTTATTTACTTCAAAAGCATCAAAAATCAGCAAGAACACCATAAAAAGGAAAGTTTTGTTGAGGAGATAAGGCGTCTTTTCAAAGAGAATGGAATTGATTTGGATGAAAAATGGTTTTGGCAGGACGAATAAATTCAACTCCGTCGGAGTTGATGGGATGATGAGGGGTTGCTTTACCCCGGGCTGCGCTTCGCTTGCCGCGGGGTTACCCAAATAGAAGACCTTACGGTCTTCCGGGTTCAGCACCTCAATTTAATATTTAGCCTCTTATAATGATCGTTCAAATAGCTGTATGTGTACGTTATTGTGTTTCCGTGTATATCCGAAAGTGTGGTCAATGGATAATCCCGATAGCTGGTTGTATTGCTTGTGTACCCGAAAGTCCCTTTATTCCCATTGGGATAAAGCACTTCAAAATATTTTACGACACTTCCGGTTAAATATGCATTTGCTTTAATATTTCCCTGTTCCGTCTCATATTTTATCTGGGTGGATGTTTCACTTATTTTTATCATTTGTATAAAATTACAGGAACTTCTAAAAATTATTTTTTTTCTCGTAAGGTCATTGGTTGACCCATTTTTGAGATGAATAGTCAAATTGACACAAATTCCATCAGTTCAACCGAAATATTTTGCAAATGTATGGCAAATTTTCTGTTTTTTCCAAATTTTTTGACGCTTTTTTTATAATAATAATCATTAAATCAATTTTAATTCGCCATCTCAGAAAGAAACTTAATCCGTAGCAAGCGTATTTCCTCTTCGGTATATTCATTTCCGATTTCTTCAATAGCCGCTTCCAATCCGTCCGTTTCCGATTCCTTGAAATAGAGGTAAATATCTTCGATATGTTCCTCGTCCATGATTTCGTTGAGGAAATAGTCGATGTTGATTTTCGTTCCGGAATAAACAATGGCTTCTATTTCATCCAGTAATTCATTAAATTCCAGACCCTTAGCCAAAGCAATATCGTCTAAGGCCACTTTCCGGTCAATGCTTTGAACAATGTCGATTTTCAGTTTGGATTTGTTGGCCACAGTACGGATTCGCAAATCTTCGGGACGTTCGATTTCATTTTCGGTGACGTGTCTCTTGATAAGTTCGACAA
>BNTV01000114.1 GCA_025996865.1 Bacteroidia bacterium | reverse complement strand
GGTACATGGCCGGTTTGAAGGTATTTGAACCCCATTTTCTTAATGAATTTTCGTACTTGAGTCAATCCTCTTGATATACCGGTCAGCGTGAATATCCGGTGGGAAAATTCGGCGGTGGTCTGTATGTAATCCTCTGAAATGTTAGCTTTTATCATTTCTTTATAGAATTCCAACTCTGTCTGCCGTGAGACGTAATTTAGACTGAGCAAACCGCTCAACCCGCTTTCCAAATAGCTGTGTATCCACCTGTCAACACTATTGCGATGGGCATCCAATATCAACCCGATGGATTCGTTACTCAAGGACATCTGTGATTTTAAATACACGGCATGTAATCTTTTTTGAAGAATCGGTGTTTCTTCCCTGAATCTTTTGTAATTTAGCACCCGAATTTCTTCTTCGGATAAATTCATTTGAATAAGCATACTGCATTACTGTGAGAGGTTTTGCAAATATGCTTATTCTTTTTCTATTGCACAAATCTATACCGTGCGAAGTATAAACAACTGATTGTATAACAAATTAAAACAAAAGTAAGCCCCCGAAGAAGTACATGTCTCAATATGTTAGAGTTTACTCACTTCAGTTTTCCAAACTATAGAGATTAACTTCTATTATCGAGTAAAAATTGTTAGTGTATTATTAGATTTCGTTAGATTCCGCCCAATATGCCGGCAGGAGTTCTTTCAAGTCTTTACCAGATTTGGGTTGGGTGTAATAAGGCAATCGGTTAAGGGTATCTATCAACCAATCTCTTGGATTTACATCTGCCGCTTTGCAGCATCCGAGCAAAGAAGATATTATTGCGGTGTATTCAGCCGCTTGGTTGTCCCCGCAAAACAGGAAGTTCTTTCTGGCCAGGGCGATTGGCCTGATGGCATTTTCCGCCCCGTTATTATCAATGCGTAGTCTACCGTCCCTGGTGTATACTTTCAAGCGTGGCATTAAAGAATACATATAGGATATAGCCTCACCCATACGGCTCTTGGGTAATACCTCCTTATACTTGATTTCCAACCATTTTTCTAATGCATCGAGTATGGGTAGCGACAAACGTTGGCGCATCAGGGCACGATCCTGATGGGTTATTTTCTGATCATCTGCATTCCTCTCTATCTTGTAGAGTAGTTGGATTTGTCCTAAAGCATATTCGGCCAAGGTTTTGTTTTCCTCCAAGGATTCAGAGAATCGTCTGCGGCAGTGCGCAAGGCAACCCACAAGACACACCTCTCCATTCGCCTGAAAGACATTGTATCCCTGATATCCGTCACTTTGGAGATATCCTTTGAAGTCTTTTAATAAATTTCCGATCACTTTTCCCGAACGTGATCCGTCATCGTAATGGAAGAATACCATGTTTTTCATAACGGCTCTAACCATCCACAGATACTCTTTAGCAGCCATATGTTTTTCCTTGTTGATAACGGGCAGAGTGGTTTCATCCACCTGAAGGTAATCCGCTGCAATGACAATTTCTTTGAGCTTATCATATAAAGGCCGCAGTATTTCACATACAGGCTTGAACCAACCATTCAGGGTGCTTTCAGCAAGGTTGACGCCCAAATGCTTGAGCTGTTGTATCTGGCGATAGAAGGGTACATGGTATACGCATTTCCGGATAAGAATTTCAGAGAGTAGAGTTGCTCCGGGCAATCCCTTATACAGTGGAAGCAGTGGAAGTGGCGCAATAAGTACTCCCTTGCCTTTTTCCGTGGAAACATCGGTAGAAGAACGCAGCCCGTATTTGGGGCGTATGATGTCTTTCACATACAATTTACCAGGCTCAAATTCCAACGTTTTGGTATGTTCCTCGCCGATACGGATGTATTTCTCATGATCAATGCCCTCGGGTTCTAAAACGATTTCAACTACCGGAAGATTCTCCAGCAGTTTTCGGTTCTTACGCTCAGTCTTGTTTTCCTGCCTGGAAGGCATTTGGGCAATTTCTGATTCTGCCACTTCACGGGCAGCTTCCAGAGCCACATCCTGCTGGATGAGATCGACCTGCTGTCCCTCAAAATTGAGAGCTAATTGATTGGGATCAAAAACACCAAGCTTTTCACTCTTGCGGCCGAACATCTGACGGGTAAACCAAGCAATTTGTGCGCTCAGACGCTGCAACTCCATGCGGAGGGAAGTTATCTCTTCATGCTGTTTGCTGTTAGTCTCTGAGAGTTGTTTTATAACCTGCAATAATGTATCTTGCCCGTCCATTGATCTTGTTTTTGACAATGCGAAGATACTAAAAATCAATGAGATGAACAAATATTCAACAGGATAATTTGTTGATTTTACAGCATATTTCTTGCTGCTTTCAAGCGCTTTAACCGCAGATCCGGTGAATCCTGTATTCCCTCTACCATCAATACCAAATCCCGCCATTCCATAGAGTAAGAATGGGTACTTTCATCGTATTTAGGCATACGGAAAGTCCCTTCTTCCAAACGCTTGACGTACATCACCAACCCTCCATCTTCGGCATGAAGAAGTTTCATCGTTGTCCGGCTATGATTGACAAATATAAATACATCTCCCATACGCAGGTGCTGTTTCATCCGGTTCTGAACCACCCCGCAAAGGGTATTCATTCCTTTGCGCATATCGGTCTTTCCTGGACAAAGGAAATAACGCATGCTATCATTCAGGCAGAACATAACGATGCAGGGTTTGGGAGAGAAAAGCACCTGCCGTCTGCAGGTCATTGAAATTATTCAGCCGGATTATGATTCCATTAGGAAACTCTACTTCGATCTGGTTGTCCGTGCCAGTCTGACTGGATGCAAACCTCCTGCCAGAGGTTAGATTGATGGGTGAAAAGCCCATATCAGGAACAGTTTGTGAATGGTAAGGACGGCACATCCCAAATTTTGACTTCCAATAGTGGAAACTCGATGCTGTGTAAGATTCATTCAAACAAAAATCTTTGATGCCTAGTCCACTGGATTGTTGACGCTCTAAGATCACAATAAATTCTTCTTTGCTCATAACGATGTGTTTTAGGACACAAAGGTCTGATTTTATTAGGGAGAAGAAAAGATGTACTTCTTCGGGGGCTTACAAACAAAAAAAGAAAATGGAAAAGAAACCGATGTATGTTGCGTTCCCCACCCAAAAAGGCGGTGCGGGAAAAACGACTTTGACGGTGCTGGTAGCAAGTTACCTGCACTACGTGAAGGGCTACAATGTAGCCGTAGTAGATTGTGATTATCCGCAGTACAGCGTTGTAAGAATGCGGGAACGCGACTTGAAAATGGTTTTGGAGGACGATTTCTACAAGTTAAAGGCATACGAACAGTTTACTACCCTTGACAAAAAGCCTATCCTGTAGTTGAGAGTAACATCAAGGATGCGATGGATTCCGCCCTGCGGTTGGAAGAAAGCGGCGACTTTGATTATATCTTTTTTGATTTTCCGGGTACGGTAAACAGTTTGGATTTGATACGTTTGCTATCGGCAATGGACTACATTTTTTATTCATCTTTATGGTGAGTTACAAACACAGCGGCAGTGCATACTTAATCTATGTTCGTAAGCTCCACTATTATATTTATAAACTGACAAATCATCTTTCATCACATCTTCATCTCCCGTTCCATCAAAAAATTTAATTTTGTGAGTACTTACATTGGGAGTATTTCCGACATCTGAACTCCAATAAGCTGGAAAATCAATGTACCAATAATAATTATTTTGTTCATATTCCGCAAACCCACCTAATTTATTTGGATACCGATTAGCATAGTCATGTATAACTCGCAATTCTTCTATTGTGGGTAATCGCCATTGTTTCCCTCCAAGAGTAGAGCCACTACAATTTGCATTAGCTGTATTCCAATTTATCGGAACGGAGGTAATATCTGTTTTTTGCACGCCTAAATTACCTATTGTTACAAATAATTCATCTTTTGTAGTAAATTCTTGAACCTCTCCATATATAGGATCTTCTCCTGTAACTTGTTTCGCATAAGCTCGAACAACGTAAGACTTATTTGATTCTAATTTAGTTATTTTTTTTTCAAAATCTCCCATTATTCCTATTCCTTCTGCTGGTGTCGGATTGTCGGATATATCAGGCACTACATAACCATAACTACTGGTTGTTGGGAGATAACAAAAGCCTCGCTCACTATACGCAGGAATACCAACATCATTAATCCTCCCTTTGAGAGTTGCCGTTGTTGTACCCAAATCAGTTACGGGATAGGTAGAAACATCAGCATCTTTCCATACGGTAGTAAAACAAACCTTATTGTTACTATATATTACGTTCCCATTCTGAATCACATACGCTCTCACAATATAAGTTGTATTATAATCTAATGGTACTTCCTTTGAAAAATCAGTTGTAGTTACAGATGTTGGATTATCATTCGAATATGGCAATGATGAAGAAGAACATCCATAAGCACTAATATAGCAAAAACCGCGAGCCGTATAAGTAGGCGCTCCTTCCTGCATAACCAAAGCATTAAGAACAGCGGAGCTTGCACTTACGTTTGTGGATGGTAATATGGTCAACTCCGTTTTAATTCCATTGGTAATAAATTTTTTGTCATTTATAGAATAAACTGTATCATTGTCATTTATTGCATACGCACGCACATAGTAAGATGTATTTGCTTTCAAATCTATGGCATTGGCAGAGAAATCAGTATTTGTTATTTTGTCGGCTTTCAGTTTTTTTATGGCATTTTCTATTTTCGGTTCTGGGGATTCAGAATAGACAAAACCACACTCTGTGTATTTCGGTGCACCGGAATTGGTAATTTTAGCCTGAAAAACAGCAGTATTTGCTGTTGTGTTTGTAATTTCGGGAACACTGACAGACGGAGCAGAAGATTTAGTTGTAAAACTAATCTCATTTCCATAATAAGCATTTCCTGTGGTATTATTGATAGCATACGCACGAGCGTAATATGTAGTACCTGCGCTTAAATCCTTCAGAGTAACTGTATAGATACCTGTCCCTATCTTTGAATCACGTTCTACAAAATTTTGGATAGTTGGATTAGGCGTTTTGGAATAACATATTCCTCTTTCATCATGTTGTATTCCTGAGTTTAAGACTCTACTTGTTACAGATGCAGAATTTGTCGTTACATTTATAGCATCTTGAGTACTGATATTGCCTACATTAACTCCGTTACCCGTACCAAAAACGGTTACCCACAATTCGTCATAAGAACCATCGCCGACAGAAGTAGAAGCAACTGTGATGACAGCATGATTATCTTCACGAACGGAACTTAATTTGTTTCTGTCAAGGGTAATGTTTATTGCACTATTGCCAATTCCTGTCTGATGGTCAACGGTAAGCCACTCGCGGTCAAAGATTATTTTCCATGAAAGATTATTATTCTCGCCTGTACTTATACTAAAAACGGCACCAATACCAGTTGTGCCCATATCAATAAAAGTCTTACTGATACTAATTGTGCCTGTTTTTTTATGCAATCCGATATTTCCTTCATCTGTAGTAGTTTTTCCTGCGGTAACTGATATCGTTTTTTCTTCTCTTATATATCCTTCTTTAAAGGCATTGAGCTTATAGTCGCTTTTAGCTTGTAAATTATCAAATTGATAGCGACCGTCACTTCCTGTTCCGCTATTAACTTTTCCTACAGGCATTAACAACACATAAACTCCATCAATAGCTTTGTGGGATGAAACATCAGTGATTAACCCGACTATTCCACCTGTGCCTTTTGTTGTTGTTTCTCCGTTTCCATTTCCTTGCGAACCAGAGTCCGGATCGGATTCTTCCGGTTGACATGATACAATGCTACACGCTGTCAATAAAATATAAAAATAATAAAAATACTTTTTGCATTTCATGACTTTTCTATTTTATTTCTAAATCTTAGATGCTTTTTATCCATAAAACAATGTCAGGCTCTCCTACCATAGATATATGTAATTCTTTGTTTTTTTCTTTGTCATAATCAATACCAAACGTTTGATTATAATTGTATACTTCCCAACAGCCTTGTGGGTAGCTTTGAGCATAATTACCATCTGTATAACGTGCAGTAACATTATGAAAAGTAGGCTTATTAACTGTGACATTAATGTAATTCCATCCATAATTTGGAATTTCTATTACACCTTGATTTGGAATTTTTTTATTATTAAAGGTTACCGTAGCCCATTCCAAATCAGAAGAATTACTACCATTATCTTTAGATTTTATAAAAAGAATAATTTCTCGTTCTCTTCCTTCATTTGTAGAGATATGTAATTCTCTTGTTTTGCCGGGTTCATAAAAAAGATCCAAACCCATATATTTTGGTTCTTCTTCACAAAATCGGCGTGTTTGCTTACTTCCATCCAAATTATTATATTGAAATATAATATAGTCAGGAGAAGCTATTTTTTTCTTTTCTAAAAAAGCTAAAATTGTTTCTTTTGATATTTCTATCACATTATTTTCAATTTCTTTATCATTAATCTTTATTGTAAGCCAATCTGATATTTCTGGTTCTGTAGAAAATGCTATTTCATTTCCGTAACTTGTTCCTTCGACATTTACAGCGAACGCTCGCGCATAATAAAGCGTATTTGGCGTTAGATTTATTAAACTGCAATCAAAATATCCTTCTCCAGAGCCATTAGTTACTTTGTTGCTATTCGTAGTTGGAGTATGAGATTTGCTATAACATATTCCACGCTGTACCACATTTGAACCACCGGATGACTGTATGTTTCCCGTAACAATTGCAGTTTTCTGTGTCACATCCACAGCTTCTCCTGTTAAAACAGTAGGTGCATTACTATTATTTGTATTTAATGTAGTAAAACTAATCTCATTCCCATAATAAGCATTTCCTGTGGTATTATTGATTGCATACGCACGAGCATAATATGCAATACCTGCACTTAAATCCTTCAAAGTAACAGTATAGATGCCTGTTCCTGCTTTTGAATCACGTTCTACAAAATTCTGTATAGTTGGATTTGGCGTTTTGGAATAACATATTCCTCTTTCATCATGTTGTATTCCTGAGTTTAAGACTCTACCTGTTACTGATGCAGAATTTGTAGTTACATTAATAGCTTCTTGAGTACTGATATTTCCTACATTGACACCGTTACCTGTACCAAAAACGGTTACCCACAATTCGTCATAAGAACCATCGCCTACCGTGGTAGATGTAACTGTAATTACAGCATGATTATCTTCGCGAACGGAACTTAATTTATTCCTGTCAAGGGTAATGTTTATCGCGCTATTACCAGTTCCTGTCTGATGGTCAACGGTCAGCCACTCGCGGTCAGCCACTATTTTCCATGAGAGATTCTTATTCTCGCCTGTATTTATACTAAAAACAGCACCGATACCGGTTGTTCCCATATCAATAAAAGTCTTACTGATACTTATTGTGCCTGTATTTTTATGCAGTCCTATATTTCCTTCATCTGTGGTAGTTTTTCCTTCAGTAACTGCTATTGTTCTTTCTTCTCTGATATATCCTTCTTTGAATACATTCAACTTATAGTCACTTTTAGCTTGTAAATTATCGAATTGATAGCGACCGTCACTTCCTGTTCCGCTATTAACTTTTCCTACAGGCATTAACAACACATAAGCTCCATCAATAGCTTTGTGGGATGAAATATCAGTGATTAACCCGACTATTCCACCTGTACCTTTTGTAGTTTCTCCATTCCCATTTCCTTGCGAACTGGATTCCGGTTCAGGTTCTTCCTGTTGGCATGATACAATGCTACACATTACCAATAAAATATAAAAATACTTTTTCATAACCATATTATTCCTCTTTTTTCAATGTTATATCAATTCTTATTGTCTTACCGCTTTGGGCTTTTATCTGTTTAGTGTCATCTTTATAACCATCTTTTTTTACATAAAAGTCAAATAACTCCTCATTCAATTCTTTAAACATATACTTTCCATCACTTTTGGTGGTAAAAGATTCACCTGTTTGAACTAACAATACATTGGCTCCCTCAATAGGTTTTGATTCAAAATCTATTATCTTACCTTCTATGATACCGCCCCATTCTTCTTTAATACAAGCATTGGTACTCAAAATAAGAACAGTCAAAATTAATGCATATAAAATCTTCTTCATCGTTTGTCAAAAATTATACGTTAGACCTATTCCGTTATATTGTGGTGTAGTTATGGGAGTAATATTAAAACATGATTCCTTTTTTTGTTCTTTCTTTGAGCTGTCTATCCAATAGTTGGCGGCAACATTAGCACCATAACAAAGTATTGCTGTCACTCCTCCAATAGCTCGCATATCTTTATAATCTTGTTGATTTACGATATATTTGAAATTATTGTCGCCACAAATACGATATTCTGCATATCCATAATAACCAAGACCTACTACGGTTCCTATTCCTGTCAAGATTCCCAGATAAGTTACAGGATGTCTGAAATTGGCTTTATCCCATTGCTTTATTCCGAATGGTGCAAGGTTTTGATTGTGCCAAGGTTTAGTTGCTCTCTTATTTAGAATTTTTTCCAATAAACATATCCTATTTTTGTAATCTTCTTCTTGCAATTTATAATCTCCTATTTTGATTTCATACTTTTCTATTTGTGCTTGATAAGCAGAATCTTTTTGTGTAATCTCTCGGTTCATTATTGAATCTTTTTCTTCTCTTTCTTGTTTTGATTTTTCTTGTTCCAATAACAAATTCTCAAGCAAACTTCTAATTTCTTTCTGTTCACTATTGTTTTTTGCAGATTCTTCTTTCAATTTCTTCAATTCTTTTTTTAATTCTTTATCAGTAAGACCATTGTATATTGTCGTATTATTATTTTGTATGTTACCTATTCCTCCATTCATACTATTAGAAACCTGACTCTTAATGGGAAAATTAACAGCTATACAAAACGTCAGCAATATTATGTATCTCATTCTGCTCATTTATAAATAGTTGTATTATTATTTTGTGTATTACCGATTCCTCCAATTTGTTGATTTATTACATCTACATTAGCACTATCTTTTACTTCAATCTCTACAATTGGCGGTTGTTGTGTTATTGTAGTGTCTGGTTGTGTTTTATCTTTTTCAATAAAATCTCTAATTGTATAGCCAAATATTTGTTGAAAAAACAAAATCAAAGTACAAATGGCTAATATACCTGTACCACCAAGAATTTTCCAAAACTTCTTTTTCCCTTTTTTACACATAGGTATTATTTATTAGTGTTTTCAATTCCCTCGCTTGCTTTCCCAAAACACCCACCACCTTTTCCCCAAACGCTCGCCGGCTTTTGGGGTTTGTTGTCGGGACGACAGAAAAAGGGCTATTTATGCTTTCTCGTATTTCAGTGTTGCAAGCATTTCTTTCAAATCAACACCGGGACGGAACACCACTTTCGGGCTTTTGATTAACGAACTGTTGAATTTCGCTTCCGTTTCAGCGCCTTCACTGCTAATGCCGACTTGGAACGTACCGAAATCGCCGAAACGGACAATTTCGCCGTTGGCTAAATGACGTTTCAATACTTTGGTCAAGTCGTTCAATACTGCCAACACATCAGTATCGCTCACGGTTGTTGAGCCTTCGGCGATTTCTTTACTCAACTTTCTGAAAGTCAGTTCGCCCCTGCTCTTGGCTTGGGCGTAAAACTTTTTCGGAGCTTCGGGGTTTCCCGGGTTGCCACGCTGTACAATTACATAACTTACTGACATACTTGTTTAACTTTTAATGTTATACGTTAAGAAATTAATTGGAAATGCAAAAATAGCAATAATATATGACTTACAAGCGAATTATTGAAAAAATGATGCAATAATCTCTTTTTTACCGTTCATTTTTCATTTTCAATTCTTTCATCATATTCAAAAAGATGCCTGTGGGTTTTTCCTTTCCGGTTGCCACATCTATACATTCTTGTAAAATAACTACCTGTAGAGAACGGAATTACCGCTAACAAACGGGATGCCTACGAGCAGGAAGTCCAAAAAAACAGGGAACAGGACAAAATGCGTTCCTTGCAGGATTTTTCTTCGATGTTTGAAGGAACGGAACAGGCGGAAATGGAAAAACAGCCGGAACGGACAACGGCCTCGCCCATCGAGTCATCGGCAAGCGCCTACCGGGATGTGAACAATCAATTGGGGCATTGGTACGATGAACCTGCCACGGAAATGGACGAACAGTCGCAGCTTGCGCTTGAATTTCGCATTCAGGAGCTGGAACGCATTCAGGAGGAAGAAAATGAACGGAAAAAGAGTAGCGATGAGCAATTGGCATTGATGGAAAAGTCTTACCAGATGGCAGCAAAATACATGTCGGGGGGACAGCCTTCTGCAGAGAGCGTCCCCACTCCGGCGGTTGCCGCTCCATCAGGAAAGAAAGCAACCATCCAACCGGTGTCACAAGTACAACACAATGTAGTGTCGCTGCTTTCCGCCCCGATGGATGATTCCGTATTTGTCGCCCAATACAGCAAGCCCCGCAATTTTGGATTTAACACGGCGGCAGGAAGTGAACAAGCCGCAAGTAAAAACAGCATCCGGGCATGTGTCTATAAAACGGTGACTATTACCGATGGACAGGAAATCCAACTTCGGACAATGGAACCCATTCAAGCGGGGGAGTTTCTGATACCGGCAAATGCGGTTATCAGCGGGTCTGCCAAAATCGGCGGCGAACGGCTTGATATTGTTATCACTTCCATCCAGTATGCCGGTAATATTATTCCGGTTGAACTGCTGGTCTATGACATGGACGGGATGCGGGGCATCTCCGTTCCGGGGTCGGAAGAACTGAACGCCGCCAAAGAAATGGCGGCAAACATGGGGTCGTCGGCAGGGACAAGCATCTCCATTTCCGACAATGCAGGCTCGCAGCTTGCCGCCGACCTTGGCAAAGGCCTGATACAGGGGGCATCGCAATACCTGAACCGTAAATTCCGGACGGTCAAGGTAACGCTTAAAGCGAATTACCGGGTATTGCTTTTACCGCCGTTGCAGTAAAAAATCACTAAAAAATCTTTTTATAAACATTTAAAACAATTTCAAAATGAAACAGTTTCTTTTAACGCTTGCCATCGTTGCAGGCCTGTTTACAACCGTTTCCGCGCAGGAAACACCCACTACCGGCGATTTGTTCGATGGACTGACACGTCCGCTTACTTTCAACCGGATGATACCGCCTTACGCTTTGGAAGTAACGTTTTCAAAGACAGTGCACATTATTTTTCCGGCGGCTATCCGCTACGTCGATTTGGGGTCGATAGACCTGCTTGCGGCAAAAGCGGATGGTGCGGAAAATGTACTCCGGGTAAAAGCTTCCACGCAAGGCTTTAAAAAAGAGAGCAATCTTTCGGTCATTACCGATGACGGCAGCTACTTTACCTTTAATGTGAAATATGCAGACGAGCCGGTTAAGTTATCTGTGGAAATGGCGGATTTCCTGCACAGTGGGAATGTGATAAATAAACCGGGGCATGAAATACCCGTGTTCCTGACCGAACTGGGAAGCGAGCCGCCCATGCTTGTCAAACTGATAATGCAGTCTATTTACAAAAGCAACAGGCAAAAGATAAAGCACATCGGGAGCCGGAAGTTTGCCATACAATACCTGCTGAAGGGAATTTATACCCACAATGATTTGCTTTTCTTCCACGTGCAACTGAAAAACACTTCCACCGTTTCCTTTGATGTGGATTATGTGACTTTTAAGGTTGTGGACAAGAAAATTGCCAAGCGGACGAGCATCCAGGAACAAATCATCCATCCGCTTCGGGCATACAACAACATGACCGTAGTTGAAGGAAACAAAGACGAAAGGATGGTCTTCACGCTGCCGAAATTTACGCTGCCGGATGACAAGCAACTGATTGTTGAGTTAAGCGAAAAGGACGGCGGGCGCAACCAAACTTTTATGGTGGAAAATGCCGACCTGATTCGTGCAGAAGTGATTAACAATCTGGAAGTAAAAATAAAATGAAAGCAACATCTGTTTTATTAACATTTGTGATATGCTTTGCCCTTGCGGGTGAGGCATACGCACAGCGTAGCTTGCCGGGTATGCGGGGCATACAGCTAACAGGCGGCATGGTGGACGGCTTTTATAATTCCGGTAACAACAATGAATCAGGTTATTATTTTGGGGCTGCTATGGCGACTTATGCCAATTATTCCAACAAGTGGGTATTGGGTGCGGAGTATATGCAAAAGTATTATCCGTACAGGGATACGCGGATTCCGCTATCCCAATTCACAGGCGAAGGGGGCTATTATTACAATTTCCTTTCGGATGCCAACAAGATTTTTTTCTTTTACCTGGGCGGCTCGGTGCTTGCCGGATATGAAACAAGCAACCGGGGAGAGAAGATACTCTTTGACGGCTCTACGCTCAACGCTAAGGATACCTTTATCTACGGCGGTGCAATCTCATTGGAATTGGAAACCTGCCTCACAGACCGCCTTATATTGCTTCTGACGGGGCGGGAACGTTTCCTTTGGGGAACATCAACCGGACGTTTTCATACACAGTTCGGCATCGGATTTAGATATATAATTAATTAAAAAACAAATGAATATGAAAAAGACATTATCATACTTCTTATATACGATGCTCATAGCTTGCATCGTCTGCGCCTGTAGCGACGAGCTTAATATTAATCAAGTGTATTCTTTTGATTTGCTCACTATGCCTGTACCTAAAAAAATCATGCAAAACGAAACGGTGGAAATCCGCTGCCAATTGGTGCAGGAAGGCGAATACAGTGAGGCGCAACACTTTATCCGCTACTTTCAAAATACCGGAAAAGGAGAATTAAGGTTGGATGGAACGGTTTTTCTGCCTAATGACCTTTATCCGCTTACAAAAACAGTGTTCCGGTTGTACTATACTTCGTTATGTTCAGAGCAACAAACGATTAGTGTATATATTGAGGATGGGTTTGGGCAAGTGATAGAGAAAGCTTTTAGTTTTCAGAATGACAGGCCGGAAGAATAAAAAGATTAACAGTAATTTTTCCCTTTCCACTAAGAACCTGCCGAATTTTGGCGGGTTCTTATTTTTTTACAGCTTCCCTTGTTTTCCGGGCACAGGCTTCATCCAATCCGGTAAAAGTATCATGAGCGATGCCGGTAAGTTCCTCCAACTGATTATTAAAATCACTTTCCATGTCAATATCGCTATGAAATTGGAGGCAGGCGCGGGCCGGATACTTTACGGACAAAATATATACGTAACCATCACGCACAGCTATATCAATATAGCCGGAACCGGCAGCAATATAAACCACTTGTTCAAAGGGCATCCGGTATCTTGAAACGGTTGGGCGGGCATCGTAAATCAAAGGGTTCCGCCTTTGAAAGTATATCGCATCATCGTCCAATACAACAGAATGAAGTTTCATTACAGGCAAGAGTTTTTCTAAAAGAATTTTCTTGTTGACGGCAGGCAATCCTTGCAAATAAACAGTGGAGCCGGTTCTTTTATTAGCATTCATATTCATTTATATGGATGCTGATTTAATGCAGCAACACTACATTTTCTCATAACATCGCGCAACTCTCTAAGGCGATGAATAAACAGGGCGCTGTCTTCATGCAAACATATTTTCGGAGTCAAGTCTGCAATTTGTAACTCAATCATTGTCTGTGCATAGTTGAAAGCCAATTCATCCAAAAAGTCAGCGTATCCATTTGGGGTAAAACCCTCAAGATTCAGCATATTGGCTAATGGCTCAAGATTAATAGCTGTTGTTTCCATAAAACGGTATTTATTTTTTATCGTTAGCCCCCAAACGACTTATTTAAAAACGAAAACGTGGGACTTCACAACTATATTCGTCACTGAGGTCTTAGGAAACCTGATAAACCAAACAAGTATGAAGTTGCCCACGCTATAAACGCAGGCATCAACTTCTTACTCTCGGTCTATCAATGAAAGTTCCTAAGTTTCAGTGACCAGAATAAAAGCTAACGCTTTTCTAAAATATTTTGAATCGGAACGCTATCCGATTAATAATTACCTTGCAAATATAGTGACAATCGCCGGAATGTACAAATTTACATGGTTTACAATCTGATTTTCACTAATAAGACAGGAAAATCTTATTGATTGACGTAGGCAACATCAGTAGATAATGTTTTCCCCTCTGCCGTACTCTCTTTCAGGACTTTGTTTCCATCAAGGAGTTGAATTTTCATACTTCCGTTTTCCCCGTCTGTGGTAGAGCCTGTTGCACCTGCACCCATAGCCACTTTGTAAGAAATCTCTTTCGTCCAACTGTTTACTGAAAGGTCGGAATAATCTTGCATTTCCCCTGTACCGTTATTGATTATCACTGATTGGATAACAAGATTGGCTGACCCTGTGATTTTTACGGTAACTGTTCTTGTTTCTGATAAATCCGGTTCATTGCTGTCATCGCCACAAGAATTAAGCGAAACAATTAAAAATGAACACAATGCGAAAAACATACACTTTCTCATGAGTTTGTTATTTTAAATTAATATGCTGATTATCAAACACATTTTTGTCAAAGGTAATCAATTAAATTACCTTTCTACGGTTTTTTGCTTCTTTTTTGTCCGCCGGTGGCTCACTGAAAAAAGAAGCAGGCGGAATTAACCGCCTGTTGTGTGGCATTTTAGGCAGCCATTCTTTTTTTTCGTTTGAACAGCCGGATGTTCTTTTCTACAAGATTGATAATCTGCTCGTGGTATTCGGTGCTTGTATTGCATACACCCCTGCTTTGCAGTACTTTCAATCGGGACAACGATAATTCAACGGTTTCCATCCGTTTCCCGTCCACGCAAGCGGAAAGGATAAGGGAGTCGGATT
>BNTV01000113.1 GCA_025996865.1 Bacteroidia bacterium | reverse complement strand
AGTGAAAAACGGCCCGATTGATTTTCAGCCTCGCGAGCCGTTTAATCCGCTGTTCGGCGCCATGCAAAAAACGCCATTGATGCTCGAACTGCAAATCACACAGGAATATCTGGGACAATCCAAGCAATTGGCTTATTTGGCTCCCATGTATGAAGAATGTTTGCAATCAGACACTTACGCAGCCGGCAGAGGAAGCACCGTTGCCAAAATCATTACCGGAAAGATTTTCCCGCAACCGGTTACAGCCATTGCCGGCGTTGCCAATACCGGAAAAGACACTAATTGGACAGGTCATCTTTTTGCCCAAGCGAACTGGTATTGTTTCGGTCGTTTGGCATGGAATCCCGATTTGAGTTCGGAAAAAATCGCGGACGAATGGCTGAAAATGACTTTTACGTCCAATCCGGCTTCTGTCGAACCGATGAAGCAAATGATGCTCGATTCCCGCGAAGCGATGGTCGATTACATGATGCCTTTGGGTTTGGCGCATCTTTTTGCTTGGGAACATCACTATGGGCCTGATCCGGGTTTTAACCTTCCCGGCGCTCGTCCCGATTGGTTGCCGCCGTATTACCATCATGCCGATTCCGTTGGTTTGGGATTTGACCGCACAACGAGCGGGAGCAATGCGGTAAGCCAGTATTTTCCGCCTTTGCGCGACAGTTTGAATAATTTGGAGACTTGTCCCGAAAAATTCCTGTTGTGGTTTCATCACCTGCCTTGGAATTACCGGATGCACAGCGACAGAACGCTTTGGGAAGAATTATGTTACAAATATCAAAGCGGAGTGGATGCTGTTTTTGCGTTTCAAAAACTTTGGGAGGAAATGAAGCCTTATATTGACGAAGAACGTTTTGAGGCCGTTCAATCCAAATTAAAAATCCAAACAGAAGACGCTGCCGAGTGGAGAGACGTTTGTTTGGATTATTTTCGAGGGTTTTCTCAGATGGAGGTGGAATCAATTCCTTAGAAGGACATGGTGGTTTGCCTGCGTTCAATAAAAACACTACCTTTGCGCCCAAAACGATACATTTGCAATGTTGGACTCATCTATTTCAGATAGAAATCTGGCTGAGGCTATGCGCGACGGCAGTAAACAAGCATTCGAGGCTATTTATCGAAAGTACCATCGTATGCTTTATTCCATTGCTTTTCGCTTTTCAGGAAAGGACAACTCCTTCGGAAAACTCCTGTGAACTATCCGGGAGTTGAGCTGTCGGCTACTGCATAGTTGTCTTGACGACTATCCCATAGCATTGTCGGAAGAAACAAAGAAAAGATTAAAAACATTCGCTCGTATGTACCGGCAAAATGCTCGCATTTTTATTGAAATAGTTTCTTAACTTGCAAAAAGTTAATAGCGGAAGCGACGCGATTCGAACGCGTGGTACCCTTGCGAGTACGACAGTTTAGCAAACTGTTGGTTTCAGCCACTCACCCACACTTCCAGGTTCATATCCGAACACCATTTTTCCAAACGGCGGTGCAAAGATATATATTTTTTTAATTTCATCAAGTATTCTGACGTAATTTTTTTATCTTTGCGCTTTATTTAAACATTCATGAAACGTAAAACGAAAGGAATACTGCTTTTTATAATCCTAATAATCATCCTTTTAGGAGGTATCGCCGGTTATTTTTATTATCAGATAATATCTCCCTGTTTTGACATTAAAGAACCGGTGTCTATTTACATCAATGAAAGAAAAGATTACGGCAAACTATTGTCTGATTTAGAGACGGTTGCACACATAAAAAACCTTGCGGTCTTCCAAAAACTGGCAGTATCCATGCATTATGAGAACAAAATGCTAACCGGCAGATACGTGATTACGCCTTCAATGTCTTGTTTATCCGCAGTCAGAATGTTCCGCAACGGACAACAGACACCGGTGCAATTTACCTTTAACAATGTTCGCCTGAAGACCGACCTCGCCGAAAGAATCGGGGAACAGCTTATGTTTGGTCCCGAAAAACTATCGGAAAAAATAAATGATCCTGAAATCTGCAAATCTTTCGGATTTGATACCATTACAATTGTAAGTATGTTCATTCCAAATACTTATGAGATGTATTGGAATATCTCCATAAATAAATTTTTGGAACGGATGAAAAAAGAATACGATCGTTTTTGGACTCCGGAACGTTTGGAAAAAGCAAAAACCATTCCTTTAACCCCTGTTCAGGTTGCCGTTCTGGCTTCCATTGTGGAAGAAGAAACGGCAAAAAAAGCGGATTATGCGATGGTGGCAGGTTTGTATATCAACCGTTTACGCAAAAGAATGCCACTGCAAGCCGATCCTACCGTAAAGTTCGCAGTAGGCGATTTTTCTTTAAGGCGAATTTTGTACGTACATTTGGATACAGATTCACCTTATAATACATACAGGCATCCGGGATTGCCGCCCGGTCCGATACGTATTCCTTCCATTGCCGGAATGGACGCCGTATTGAACTATGTACAGCATAATTATTTGTATATGACGGCAAAAGAAGATTTTTCAGGAGAAACCAATTTTGCGGTTACACTCACGGAACATCTTCAAAATGCCCGGAAATACCAAAATGCGCTGAATAAAAACAATATCCGTTAAGGGAAATATATAAATTTTATGAAAAAAATGATTGTTACCGGTATAATTTTGCTATTGATTACCGGCTGTCTATTAAGCGCTTGTTCAACTCCATGCGGTTGTTAGGATATTTTGGTATTTATTCGAAAAAAATGCGCCATTTATTTTGAATAAACGGCTAAAAATTCGTACCTTTGTGCGGCAAAAAGATAAGCGATTTTCTCTATTATAAATTTAATTTTTAATTAATAAAACTTATTCAAAATGATCAAAGTAGGTATTAATGGTTTTGGCCGTATCGGACGTATGGTATTTCGCGCCGCGGTTTACAATTTTGCAAACGATGTTGAAGTCGTTGGTATTAATGACTTATTAGCTCCTGATTATCTGGCTTATATGCTTAAATTTGATTCTGTTCACGGAAGATTCAAAGGTGATATCGCCGTTGACGGAACTACACTGATTGTAAACGGTAAAAAAATTCGTTTAACTGCTGAAAAAGACCCTGCCAATTTGAAATGGGACGAAGTAGGAGCAACAATCGTTGTTGAATCAACCGGTTTATTCTTAACAGACGAAACAGCTCGCAAGCACATCCAGGCGGGAGCGAAAAAAGTACTTTTGTCGGGTCCTTCCAAAGATGATACTCCCATGTTTGTTTTTGGTGTAAACAGCAATAAATATGCGGGTCAGGATATTATTTCCAACGCTTCTTGTACAACCAACTGTTTGGCTCCTATCGCCAAAGTGTTGAACGACAATTTTGGAATCGTAAAAGGTTTGATGACAACCGTTCACGCTTCAACAGCTACGCAAAAAACCGTTGACGGACCTTCAGCCAAAGACTGGCGCGGCGGACGCGGAATTTTGGAAAACATTATTCCTTCTTCTACCGGCGCTGCAAAAGCAGTAGGTAAAGTTCTTCCCGAATTGAACGGAAAACTCACCGGTATGTCTATGCGTATTCCTTCGTCCGATGTATCGGTTGTTGACTTAACCGTTGTGCTTGAAAAAGCCGCTACAAAAGATGAAATCAGCGCTGCAATGAAAAAAGCGTCGGAAGGTGAATTAAAAGGCGTTTTAGCTTATACCGACGAAGCTGTGGTTTCTACCGATTTCCGTGGTTGCCCGGCTACATCTATTTACGATTCCGCCGCCGGTATTTCCTTGGATGGTAACTTTGCAAAAGTGGTTTCCTGGTACGACAACGAATGGGGTTTCTCCTGCAAAATGGTAGAAATGGTTAAAGTTATGGCTAAATAAATAATTTTGGTTAACGGTAAACGGTGCACGAGTCGGATATTTCCTTTTCGTGCACCGTTTACCTTTCACCCTTTACCCTTTTACCTTTTACCCTTTTCACCGTGCACCTGTTATTTTCATTGCTTCATCCACAAAGTAATATACATCTGTATCCAAATGTCCTCTTCGTGGATTGACCGGATCTTTTTCTTTTCCTAAACGGACAATTACCAGATTTTCACTCGGCACTACAATAATTCTTTGCCCCAAATGTCCCATCATACCATAAAAAGGTGGATGGTGTTCTTCGTCAATCCAAATGGAATAACCGTATTTTCTCGGTTCATCCGGCTCGAAAGCCGTAGAATCCGGTGTAATCATCAATTCTACAAAAGCCGAATCCAAAACTTGCTGTCCATTCCAATTCCCTTTCTGCAACAACAACTGACCTAATTTGGCAAAATCCCGGACATCGCTATATACGCAGCAAAACGATTTTTCAATGTCGCCGCTCAACGCCCACAAAGCATCGTGTTCCATACCCATCGGTTGCCAGAACGATTCCGAAAAGTATTGCGCCAAGCTTTTCCCGGTTGCCCGTTTCAAGACAATGGCCAACAATTGGGTGTTTGCCGACAAATAGTTGAATTTTCCGCCCGGCTGTTCGTCGAAATGCCGCTTCAATAATTGTTTTTCGACATCATTGCCAAAATAAGCCTCAGTCGTCATATTGATGGGCGAATAATATTCTTCATCCCAACTGAATCCCGAACGCATGCTTGCCAATTGGCCAACAGTCGCCAACCTGCCCAACGAATCGGTCGAAAATTCGGGAAGAAAATCCGTAAGCGGTTGGTCCACGTTTTTGATGTAGCCTTGTTCGATGGCTTTTCCTAAAAGCATGGTTGTCAGTGTTTTTGCCATTGAAAAAGAGTTTGTCAGGCTGCTGTCGGAATAATCGTCCCAATATTCTTCGTACAGCAATTTTCCGTCTTTGATAAGCGCAAAAGCGACGGAATGGAAATCTTCCAATTCCTTTCGCAAAGTATCCGTAAGTTTGATTTTGTTGTAATTTTCGTGCAATTCCCAAGGCTGGGGCGTTCCCGCACGAATCACATTGTTGTTGAAATCCACGTAGTCGTCGATGTAAGTTGTGGAATATCCTTTCAGGATCGTTGTCCGAAAAGCCTTTATCACATAACCGTTTCCCGAAATATACAAACCGGCGATAATTAACAGAATGACAGCGAGAATCCCGATGCAGATTCCCAATAAAACTTTAACTGTTTTTTGCATAAGAGATCATTTTGGAAGTAAAATTATAACTTTTATGCAAATAAATCAAGTAATCGAACTTAATTTTTTAGTCGTTAATTATTTTTGGGTGCATTTGACTACGTCGAACGTTGTTTTAAATTGTCGCAAATGGTATTAAAATTATTTTTCACAAATGCAAACATTTTTGTTTCGGTTTATTTTTTTTAGTATATTTGCACCATGAATGTAAAAGGACTAACAAAAATAAACTATTTCCTGCAAAACTTACCGTCAGGTGCGCTCTGTTTTGCGTCGTGGCTGAACAAGAATGGCATATCCTATACTTTGCAGCAACATTATCGCGATGCACAATGGTTTACAGCCATAGCGCCGGGCGTTATGTACCGTACCGGCGATAAGCCAACTTTGTTCAGCGCTTTGTCTTGCTTTAACAGCCAACTGCATAAAAAACTGCATGTTGGGGCTTTGTCTGCATTGGAAATGCGGGGCTTTGCCCATTATGTACCACTCGGCAGACAAACGATTGTGGTTTATTGTCCTCGCAATGAATGGTTTCCGAAATGGTTCTTAAAATATGATTGGGGTGTCAATATTCTAAAGAGATATTATGACACAAGCGAAACAGGAATAGCTATGATAATCGAAAATGGTTTTGAAGTTTCCGTTTCCTCCCCCGAGCGAGCATTTTTGGAATGTTTAGACCTTGCACCGAAACAGTATATTTTAACTGATTTATATTATGTTATGGAAATGTTGAACGGTTTGCGACCTGAACTATTGCAAGCCTTGTTGGAAGAATATAAGTCAGTTAAAGTAAAAAGATTGTTTCTTTACATGGCCGAAAAAGCCGGACACGCTTGGTTAAATGATTTGGATTTATCACGGATAGGTTTGGGAACAGGAAAAAGAGCAATTGTGGAAAAAGGCGTTTATAATACAAAATATCAAATAACATTGCCAAGAGATTTAGTTGAATATGAATAAATTATACAAACAGCAAGTTGAATTGTTGCTGAAAATCATTCCAACCTTATCAGGAATTGATGGTTTTGCAGTACATGGAGGTACGGCTATAAATCTTTATGTGCTTGATTTGCCTCGCTATTCCGTTGATATTGATGTTACTTATGTGCCAATAAAATCATGGGAAGAATCATTTGCTGAAATTCATAAAAATCTGTCAATCATCAAGGAAAAGGTAAAAGCAATCATTCCAAATGTAATTGTTACTGAAAAACCCAATAAAATATACTGCAATCAGCGGGGAATAATGGTAAAGGTAGAAGTCAACGGAACAAAGCGGGGACTTATTGAGCCAACGGAAATAAAACCGTTATGCAAAAGGGCGCAAACTGTTTTTGAAACTTCCAACAAAACAAAAATTGTATCGTTTTCACAACTTTACGGTGGAAAAATATCGGCAGCACTTGACAGGCAACACCCACGGGATTTATTTGATATAAAATTGATGTTCGGCAAGATAACCGATTTTGAACAGGTAAAAAAAGGTTTTTTCTATTCTCTTTTAGGTGGCGACCGTCCCATAGTAGAAACGCTTGCCCCTAATCGGACAAATCAAAGCGAAGCGCTTGTACAGCAATTTGCAGGAATGACAGATATTTCGTTTAGCTATTCTGATTTTGAGGAAACCCGCGAAAAGTTGACAGAGTTCATAAATTCCAATTTAACGGACAAAGACAAGTCGTTTTTACTTGATTTTGAAGCAGAAAATCCATTAGCGAAACATACCGAATATCAGGAGTTTTTGCAATTTCCATCCGTGCAATGGAAGCAGTTGAATATAAGCAAACTGAAATCCGATAATCCGGTAAAACACAAACAAGGAATTGAAAAATTGGCAAAATGTTTGGCATCGTAGTCATTTTTTGGTATAATTGACTACGTCGATTTTTTTACGTAATATAGATATTTCGTTCCGATTTCATCCGGTATTGGAGAGGGGTCATTCCAGTGTAGGTCTTGAATAAGGTTTTGTAATGTTTAGCGTATGTCGAAAATATTTTGTACTTTTATAACTTATTTATCACATACGCTAAATATTGAAGGCATGAGCAAAGATTTGATTATATTGAAATATATGTAAACTCACTGTCGTACAAAGAGTTTTGTGAATTTAACCGCCTCGATAATAATAACTTGATATTATCAAAAGATATGAAATACAACGATTATGAAGTAATGGTCGGACATGAGATTGTTCTCCCCAATATTTGCACGATGGCTTGATCAAGCAGTGTATCCGGTTTTGTGGTGGCGTGGTATTTCAATAGAGAATCTCCATTCATCGCTTTGTTTCTTTTTTTGAAAATTATTTACGGATTTAAGTCTATATATTACTTCCAACACTCGTGAAGACACCTTTTAGGGAATTTTTTGTCGTAATCCTAAATAGGATAGACGGATGAATTTCTATTAATTTTTCTACCGGAATTTGCTTTTCATAATTTTTGAGGTATTCTTCATATCCCTTTTTAGTCCATAAAGCCCGAATTTTTTGCCCGGTTTCACTCTTTCTACGCGCAAAGAAAGTAATATCCTGACGTTTGTATGATTGAAGGGCGGAATTGTCAACTTTTTTTCCATCCAACCAGATTATATCCGCGTTTTTACAAGATTTCCATTCATCTTTGTTGGGATTTCTAAGTTGTTTCGCAGTTAACGGTCCGCTAAAAGAAATATTTTGTAGTCTTCGTTGTTCATTATTCATTTGAACATAAATAACATACAAGCGTTTCCATTCATTTTCCGATAAAGAATAGTTTTTCCATACTATTTGCTCGCTACCATCCTTAAGTTTCTCTTTTTTATCTATGTATTTACGTTCAATTTCTTGATATTCAGCTATTAATTCATTGGAAACTCCCTGTCCCGGAATAATTACCTCCGAATTGTCCTGTACTGTTGTTTGCACCGTGTTTTCCCAAATTGGAAGAACGTTCGTTTCCTCTGCCATTGTCTTTGTGGAAAAAACACCGGTTGCCGCTACAAATACGGGGATTAATGCTATCTTTTTGCACAAAGCCCTTGTCTTGGAAGTTGTTTTTGTCATCATAAGTAATCTTTTTTTAGTTATTAAATAATTGAAATTGGATGTCAGTTGTAAATTTTTTTCTTGAGGGATGCTGTTAATCAATAGCATTTGATAATTAGGAATATTTCGGTCGCCTTTTATAACCGCATCATCCGCAATAAATTCGTGATTCAGTTTGATTTTATTTTTATACAAATAAAAAATAGGATTAAACCAGAAAAAAGCAATCAACACTTCCAAAAAAACAACATCCAAGGAATGCTTCTGTTTGACGTGTGTCCATTCGTGGATGATTATTTCTTCGGCAATGCATCCGTTTTCATAATCGTCCTGGTTGACAAAAATGTATTTTCCAAAACTGTGTGGAACCCAATTTTCTTTTATCAAAACGATTTTGGCATCGAAATAATCAATGGAAAAACTCTTTCGTCCGTAAGCCAGCAACTGAAAACTGTTTCTCAATAGCCGGAACAAGAAGAAAGCGGTAACCAAACCATATAACGAAAAAATAATCAAAGGATAATTTGTTGGCGGTTTGGATGGTAGAGACGGGGCGAGCGCCATCTCTACATTGCGTTCCCATATCAGATTACCGGCGATTTTTGTTTCTATAACCGGAGTCCAATTGTCATTGTGGACTTGACTTGCAATTCCTTCAATGAAGTCAAATTGCGGCACAAATAAATTGACTGTGATTAAAGGAATGGTCAAAGAAAATACAAGGCTGCTCAGTAAATACATTCGTTTGAAACGGTGCATATTTTCCTTTTCAAGTAAAAGCGCATAGACGGTATATAGCAATAATGCGCAAAGTGTTGTGTTTAATAAATAAGGTATCATCACTTTTTCCGTTTAATTTCTTGTTCAACAATTTTTTTCAAATCCTCCAACTCTTCTACAGATAAATTGTCGGCAGTCGTAAAAAAAGAAGCAAACTGCAAGGCCGAATTTCCAAAGAAATCTTTCACAATTTCATTTACCTGTTTGGTAAAATAATCTTCTTTTTGCACCAATGGATAATATTGCCGTGAATTGCCGAATAAAGAATAGGAAACCGCTCCTTTGTCCTGCATCCTTTTAAGGAGTGTCGCAATGGTCGTAGTCGCCGGTTTAGGTTCCGGATAATTATCCATAATGTTTTTCAGAAACACTTTTTTGTGCTTCCAGATGATTTCCATAAGTTGCTCTTCTGCTTTAGATAATCTCATTGTTCTACAAATTGAAAATTAATTCTACAAATGTAGAGCATTGATTTTATATGGCAAAATATTTTTCGTTAAAATTTCGTTAAAATGTTTTTTACCTTCAATCGTTACTACTCGTATTCACAACCGTATGTTTTAGCTTACGGTTGTTGTAAAAAAGACTTGCCCAAAACGTGTCATCAAACTCCGCATGTACGAAATGGAAACAACGATTTCGCAATCCCCATCTCCAACCCCCGCAACTCAGCCAATCCTCTCAACCGCCCGATACAAGAATACCCCGGATTCGTTTTCTTCCGCAAATCATCTATCATCTGATGACCGTGATCCGGCCGGACAGGTATGGAAATTTTCCGCCTTTGTTGCAGTAAAAGCAACTGTTTCATCACGTTATACATATCGACATCTCCTTCCAAGTGGTTGGCTTCATAGAAATTGCCTTCTTCGTCTCTTTGCGTGCTGCGCAGATGAACGAATCCGACACGGTCGCCCAACCGTTCCATCATTCCCGGAAGGTCGTTATCCGCTCTTACGCCGAATGAACCGGTACACAGGCAAAGTCCGTTGGATTTGTTGGGAACCGCTTCAACTAATTGGTTGAAATCCGCTTCCGTACTCAAGATCCGAGGCAAACCCAAAATGGGATAAGGAGGATCGTCGGCATGAATAACCAACTGTACACCAACTTCATCGGCTACCGGACAGATTTCTTTCAGAAAATAAAACAGGTTGGCACGAAGCATTTCGGCATCAATATCTTTGTAACGGTCTAAAGCTTCTTGAAACTGTTGGACGGTAAAACTTTCTTCCGAACCGGGCAGGCCGGCAATGATATTCCGCGTTAAAATGTGTTTGTCTTCGTCGCTCATTTGTTCGAATCGCGATTTGGCTTTGGCAGTTTCCTGCGGAGAATAGTCTTTCTCTGCGCCCGGCCGTTTCAAAATAAACAAATCGAATGCGACAAAAACCGCCTTTTCAAATCGCAAAGCTTTCGAACCGTCAGGCATGGTATAAGCCAAATCGGTGCGCGTCCAGTCCAGAACCGGCATGAAATTATACGTCACAATGCGGATATCACAAGCGCTCAGGTTTTTGACGCTTTCCTTGTAATTGTCGATATATTTCTGAAAATCACCGGTTTGTGTTTTAATATGTTCGTGAACGGGAACGCTTTCCACTACCGACCAGGTAAGTCCTGTGTCTTCAATCATTTTTTTTCGTTTCAGGATTTCCTCTTTCGTCCAAATTTCCCCGTTGGGAATATGATGCAAAGCCGTTACAATACCGGTTGCGCCTGCTTGACGAATATCCCATAAACCGACCGGATCATTCGGTCCGTACCATCTCCAAGTTTGTTCAGATAAATACATGCTATTATTATTTTTAAATTTTCGATAGCAAATTTACATGAAACTTTTATAATATGGATGAATTTTCAAAAAAAGTAAAAAAATAATCGCTTTTGCAATCTCGATATAGCAAAATTGTGTACTTTTGCACAATAAAAACAAACAATTAAAATATCTGTATCGTTATGGACTTGATGCAAACCATTATTGCAAAGGCAAAAGCCAACCGGCAACGGATTGTACTGCCCGAAGGAGATGAAGAACGCACAATAATAGCGGCCGACCGTTTGTTAGCCGATGGCGTCGCCGATGTTATTTTGATCGGCAATCCCTTGGAATTAAAAGATTTGGCAAAGCAATACCAACTGAATCACATTGATAAGGCGACGATTATCGACCCGATCAATAATGAAAAAAAGGAAGTGTATGCCAACTTGCTTTACGAATTGAGAAAAAACAAAGGTCTGACGCCCGAAGAGGCGGCAAAATTAGTGGAAAATCCGCTGTATCTGGGTTGTCTGATGATAAAAAACGGTGATGCCGACGGAGAAATCGCCGGCGCCCGCAACACGACCGGCGATGTTTTACGGCCGGCTTTGCAAATCATTAAAACCTTGCCGGGTATCAGCGTCGTTTCGGGCGCTTTCCTGATGTTCGTACAGGACGCTTCTTATGGCGACGACGGAATTTTGGTATTCGCCGATTGTGCCGTTATGCCGAACCCGACTGCCAGGGAACTGGCTGAAATTGCAGTTGCTACGGCGCACACCACCCGCGCAATCGTAGGCGTAGAACCGCGTATCGCTCTGCTGAGTTTTTCCACGAAAGGCAGCGCCAAACACGAATTGGTCGATAAAGTTGTCGAAGCTGCTCGTTTAGCGAAGGAAATGGAACCCGATTTACAGATTGACGGTGAAATGCAAGCCGATGCAGCTTTAGTTCCTTCGATTGGAAAAAGCAAAGCACCGGGCAGTTCGGTTGCCGGAAAAGCAAACGTATTGGTATTCCCGGATTTACAAAGCGGAAACATTTCCTATAAATTGGTACAAAGATTGGGTCATGCCGAAGCGGTTGGTCCGATTTTGCAAGGAATGGCGGCTCCGGTCAATGACCTTTCCCGCGGTTGCTCCATTGATGATATTTACAATATGGTTGCGATTTGCGCCAATCAAGCAATTAAAACAGGTGAAAGGTGAAGGGTACAAGGTAAAAGGTACAAGGCTAAAAAAACTTCTTTCACCCTTCACCTTGTACCTTTTACCTTGTACCTTTTACCTTGTATCCAAAATATATAAGTTATGTCAGAAACAATAAAAGAACCCATTGAATCTTTCGGACTTTTTTCGAAAGACAAAAAGAAATCACTGTTTTCCAAAATCGGAGTGGTCGGGGCAGGAAAAGACGGGCGAAACATCATCCGTCTGACTTCTTCGGCCGGATTGGAAGTTATTTTTATCGAAGTCAATCAGGAAAGGATTGATTTCACCCTGGAAAGATTGAGCGCCGGATTGGACAGCCGCATTGAAAACTGGGGATTGACGCCCAACGAAAAACGCGCTATCCTCGGACGTATCAAAGGTTCAACGAATTACGCCGATTTGAAAGACTGCGATTTTGTAATCGAGTGCATTCGCTACGATAAAGAAACCGGCGAACGGAACACCTATTTGCGCCAACAAGCTTTCAAGGAAATCGAAAGCGTAGTTTCTCCCGAAGCGATTATTTCAACTAATTCTACTACGGTAATTATCAGCGAATTAGCCTCTGTTTTAAAATACAAGGAACGTTGTGTGAGTCTGCATTTCCCGGTCGCTCATCCCGATTCCAAAATTCTGGAAATGGTGAAAGGCGCTTATACTACCCAGGAAGTATATGATAAAGTCCTGTTATTTGCCAAGTTAATTAATTACGAAATTATCGACGTCAACGAAAGCAATGGTTTGGTGAGCATGCGCCTGATCATTGTTTTGCTGAACGAAGCCTGTCAAATGCTGATGGAAAAAACCGCTAAAATGGAAAACATCGACCGGTTAACGGTTGTGAGCTACGGAATGCGAATCGGTATTTTCCAAATGGCGGACATTATCGGTATTGAAAAATTGGTCAGCCTGATGGAAGACATGTTCAACGAATACGGAGATAAAAAATACAAACCCAATCCTATTTTGTGGAGACTTTACCGTACCCAACAATTAGGTATGCCGACCGGAAAGGGCTTCTTCATTTATAACAAAGACGGAATTTTAGTCGGCCCCAATCCGTTTTTTAATTAATCAATCTATCACCAAAATGAAAGTTTTAGTATTAAATTGCGGTAGTTCTTCCATAAAATACAAATTGATGGATATGGACACCAAAGCCATTATGGCTCAGGGAGGAGTTGAAAAAATAGGATTGAACGGTTCTTTCCTTAAAATCACTTTACCCGACGGGGAAAAAGTAATTTTAGAGGGAGAAATTCTTGAACATCAAACAGGTATCGAATATATACTGGGTGTTATCACCAGCGATAAATATGGCTGTATCAAGTCTTTGGATGAAATCGACGCAGTAGGACACCGGGTGGTGCATGGAGGGGAAAAATTCAATTCCAGTGTATTGATTAACGACGAAGTAATTCAGAAAATCATCGAATGTATCGACTTGGCGCCGTTGCATAATCCGCCCAATCTGAGCGGAATATATGCAGTGAAAGAATTATTGCCGAACGTTCCGCAAGTTGGGGTTTTCGATACGGCTTTTCACCAAACGATGCCCGATTATGCCTATTTGTATGGTTTACCCTATTCATTGTATGAAAAATATGCCATCCGGCGTTACGGTTTTCACGGGACGAGTCACCGCTATGTTTCCGAAAGAGTTTGCCGATTCTTGAATGTGCCTTATGAACAACAGAAAATCATCACCTGTCACATTGGAAACGGCGCCTCCATTTCAGCCATCAAGGACGGAAAATCTGTCGATACTTCCATGGGAATGACGCCTGTTGAAGGACTTCTGATGGGAACACGTTGCGGCGACATTGATGCCGGTGTTATCACTTTCATCATGGAAAAGGAAAATGTGGGTTCTCAGGCTATTTCTACGATTGTCAACAAGTATAGCGGCGTTTTGGGCGTGTCGGGTGTATCGTCCGATATGCGTGAACTTGAAGCGGCTGTAAAAGAGGGGAATGAACACGCCATTCTGGCTTTGGGCATGTACGATTATCGTATCAAAAAATATGTAGGCGCTTATGCGGCGGCTTTGGGCGGATTCAACATCCTTGTTTTTACCGGTGGAGTCGGCGAAAACCAGTGGCGAACCCGCGAGGCGGTTTGTGAAAACATGGAATTTATGGGAATCCGTTTGGACAAAGAAAAAAATAAAAATGTCAGAAGCATCGAAGCGGTCATTACAACGGACGATTCACCTGTGAAAGTGGTAGTTATACCTACCGATGAAGAGCTTATGATTGCTTTGGATACTTTAAATTTGCTAAATTAAAGTTTAAAAAAACATAAAAATCCCCGTTTTTAACGATATTTAGTTTACAAATGATTATGATTAACATTAATTACATAAAAATATTTGCATGAAAAAAATTACAGGCTTATCTTTGCACTGTGGTTTTTTCATAATAGTATTAGATTTAAGGTTAACAAAGATTGGATTAGGGAGTTCGCGAGAATTCCCTTTTTCTTTTTTATCTCTCTCCCACCCTATCCTGTTCGTCAGGGAAAAAAAGGGCAAAAAAATGGGACCCACTTCAAAACAGAAGGTCCCATCTCCATCAGACTTATGAAATTTATGCGCAATACAAAGTTCTGAAAAAAAACGTAATTACAACATAAATTATACCTATTATTTTATTAGTATTTGATTATTTATCGATTAAATTTCCACTTATTCGTTTAAAGAAAAAAGAAATCAATAAATATTTTCAACAAATACAACCAAACCCATTAATTTAAACACTAATTATGACAAAATCACTATTTATGATATTTTTTTTATCGTATCTCAAATGTTGCTACGATGGCTTCATTTTCCGAATTATTTCCCACATAAATGGAATAATCTCCCGGATAAACGATGGTTTTTCCGGATTCGTCACTCCATTTTGCCAAATCATCAACCGGAATGGAGATTTTTATTTCTGCCGTTTCTCCTTTATTGATTGACTTTCTTTCAAATTGTCGCAACTCTTTTAGCGGAAAATGACCTTTATTTGGGTATTTGATATAAACCTGAGCAACTTCATCTCCGTCTTTTTCACCAACGTTTTTCACTTTCAATACGGCATTGATGGTTTCACCCGCATGATAAACTTTCTACGCCAGCGATTCCGATTTGCCTGATTTTGAGAATTATGATATGTTAAACCGGACTTATAAAT
>BNTV01000112.1 GCA_025996865.1 Bacteroidia bacterium | reverse complement strand
AAGTTAAATGTGTTGGTCCTGTGTAATTTCTTCGTCGGAAGATTCAAGCGGTTTATTCACCGGCGATACTTTATTCACAAACTCTTTGTCCGTCCTGATTCTTTTAAGCGCCATGCGAGCGGCCTGCTGGTGAGATTCCTTTTTGGAATAACCGGTTCCAATCCCGGCCAATATGCCATTCAGAAGCACTTGGCTTTGAAAAATCGGATTGTGGTCATTGTCCGTGAAATTTTCCAATAGTTTAAATTCCATTTCTACTCTCTCTCTTTGGCTCCATTCGAGTAGTTTGGATTTGAAATTGACTTCTTTTTTGGCTAATGCGTCAATATTTATAAATTTTTTGATGATTTTGTCTTTGATAAACTGATAAGTTTTCCGGTATCCCCGGTCTAAATAAATGGCGCCGATGAAAGCTTCCAACGCATTTCCCGAAACATGATTTTTCTGAGAAAGGAGTCTCGTCGAGGATACGACCAACTTATTCAAGCCCAATTCGCAGGAAACTTTATCCATCGTTTCCCTTTTCACAATTTTGGAACGTGTATTCGTCAAAAAGCCTTCATTCTTGTTTTTGAATTTTTTGAAAACGATGTCGGCAATGACAGCGCTAAGAATTGCATCTCCCAAAAACTCAAGGCGTTCATTGTTTCTGTAACGCCCTTGAGTCATGATTTTTCCGGAAGACGATTTATGAAGCAAGGCTTCTTCGTAAAATGAAAGGTTGTTTGGGAAAAAGCCAAGAATCTTCCTTAAAGCGAAATAAGTGTTTTTTTTCGGATGGAATAAAAGCCTTAAGCCTTTAAGAAAGTCCTTGTCCACTTTTAGCTATATTTTTTGAAAATAATACAAGCATTGTGTCCGCCGAAACCAAAAGTATTGGATAAAGCGATTTGCACGTCTCGTTTTTGAGCTTTATTAAATGTAAAATTCAAATTGTAGTCGATTTCAGGATCGATATCATCCGGTGCGTGGTTGATTGTCGGAGGAATAATTCCGTTCTTGATCGACAAAATACAAGCCATTGATTCCACTGCGCCGGCAGCGCCTAACATGTGGCCGGTCATAGATTTGGTTGAACTGATGTTCAATTTATAAGCATGTTCGCCGAATACTTCCTTGATTGCTTTGGCTTCCGAAGGATCTCCCACCGGAGTTGAAGTTCCGTGAACATTGATGTAATCAATCGCTTCAGGAGCTAAATTCGCATCAGCCAGTGAATTGTGCATAACCAAAATAGCGCCTATCCCTTCGGGATGAGAAGCCGTCAGATGATAAGCATCTGCCGATTCGCCGCCGCCAATCACTTCGGCGTAAATTTTTGCACCCCGTGCCAAAGCATGTTCCAATTCTTCAAATATCATACTGACAGCGCCTTCTCCCATCACAAAACCATCCCTGCTTGCGCTGAATGGCCGCGAAGCTGTTTCCGGAGAATCATTCCGTGTAGAAAGCGCATTCATCGAGTTAAATCCGCCTATGCCTTCCGGAGCAATGGATGCTTCGGCGCCACCCGTTACAATAACATCGGCTTTCCCCAGACGAATCAGGTCGAATGCAGAAATCGCTCCGTTTGTTGAAGAAGCGCAAGCTGAAACCGTACCGAAATTCGGCCCTTGGAATCCATACAATATGGATATTTGGCCGGCTGAAATATCACTGATTATTTTGGGAATAAAAAAGGGATTGAATTTAGGGCCTAAATCTAAATGTTGATAATAAAAACCCACTTCTTGTCCGAAAGTAGTTAGTCCTCCGATACCGGAAGAAAAAATAACGCCGACGCGTTTTTTGTTAATTCCTTCTTGATCGATTCCTGCATCTTCAACGGATTCTTTGGCTGCTGCAATAGCAAGCTGTGCATATCTATCTAATTTTCGCGATTCTTTGCGGTCAAAATAATCATTCGGATTAAAATTTTTAACTTCACAAGCAAATTTGGTTTTGAAATTTGTTGTGTCAAACAAAGTAATGGGTCCGGCCCCACTTACACCATTCACTAAGGATTCCCATGTAGTTTTTACATCGTTTCCTATTGGAGTAATTGCCCCCAGACCCGTTACGACAACTCTTTTTAAGTTCATAACGATTTTTGGAATTTCGTTTTTACTGGTTTATTTTTTCCAAATACGTAACTGCGTCACCTACCGTCGCAATTTTTTCCGCTTGATCGTCAGGAATCGTAATACCGAATTCTTTTTCAAATTCCATGATTAACTCCACAGTATCCAAAGAATCAGCGCCTAAGTCGTTGGTAAAACTTGCATCGTTGGTAACTTCGGATTCTTCAACGCTTAATTTGTCAACGATAATACTTTTAACTCTATCCGCAATTTCAGACATAATTTTTCTTTTTTAATTAATAATATTAAAGAATTGTTTTATTTTTGCGCTGCAAAGGTAAACATTTATCTTGGGATAAAAAAGAAAATTCACAAAAATATGCACAATAATTGATTTTCTGTGCATTAAAACAATGTAAAAACAATGAAAAATATCGCTTTATTTGCTTCGGGTTCCGGTTCCAATGTAGAAAATATCATTCGTTATTTCAGGGATGATACAAATTTTAATTTTCCGCTCATTATTTCAAACAAACAAGATGCATACGTTCACGAGCGGGCGAAAAAACTTGGTGTGCCTTCTTTTTTTTATAAGAAGGAGCGTTTTGAAAATGGAGAAGTTTTGGCTTTTTTATTGAAAAACCAAATTGATTTCATCGTTTTGGCGGGCTTTTTGTTAAAAGTTCCCCACAACATCATACAAGCTTATCCGGATAAAATCATCAATATTCATCCGGCTTTGTTGCCTAAATTCGGAGGGAAAGGCATGTTCGGTTCGCACGTTCACGAAGCGGTAGTTGCCAACAAGGAAACCGAATCGGGAATCACCATTCATTATGTGAATGAGAATTATGATGAAGGACAGATTGTTTTCCAAGCGAAATGCGAGGTGCTTCCGGCGGATACGGCGGAGGATGTAGCGGCAAAAGTGCATGAACTGGAGTATCGGTATTTTCCGGAAATTATAGGGAAAATTGTTTGATAAGAACCTACCGAAGCCACTTCTTAGCCAGATAACGAACCGGATAAAGCACCGAAAAGAACCCGATTGTCAGCACAGTTATCAACACAAACAACAAATCGGAAGAAGAAACAATAACCGGATAAGCGGTAATCGAAAAGTTATCGCCCGTTCCCAATCGCAACCAACCGAAATGTTGTTGGCCGAGGCAAAGCAAAACGCCCAGCCCGATTCCCGCGACGGCGCCGGATGCTGAAATCAACCAGCCTTCAAACAGGAAAATGCGGGAAATCAGATGGTTATCCGCGCCTAAATTTCGCAGTGTTATCACGTCGGCTTGTTTGTCAATTATTAACATGGATAAAGAACCGATTACGTTGAAAGCGGCAATCAGCAATATAAAACTCAAAATCAGAAAGGTTACCCATTTCTCAATGTTTATCATCTTAAAAGTGTCTTCTTGCTGCTGGTAGCGGTCTTTCACGTAAAAATCACCGCCTGAAATTTTTTGTATTTTCGCTTGAACTTCTTTAACCGAAGCGCCGTCTTTCAATTTGATTTCCAAAGCGCTGACTTCTTTTTGGTAATCAAACAAATCCCGCGCCAATTCAATGGGAACAATTATATAATTATCATCATATACCACTTGATTTACGCTGAAAATGCCGCCAATGTAAGCATATTCCCGGTTAACCGAAGTAATCGGATTGGACAGATTCACCTTGACATTCCGCTTGGGAGCGTCAATTTCCATCGGAAAAACAAAGCCGGTGTTCACGCCGCCGATACTGCCGGCTCTGCCCGAACCAAGCAACGCAAAATTATTGATGTCGTTTTTCAGAATTGTGTCCCCGTCAACCAGTGTTGATTTGAAATTTGTCAACGAAACAAAATTATCACTGACGCCTTTCAGAATAGCTAAACCCTGGCGTCCCCGGTAATTTATCATCACGTTGTCTTCCAAGCTTTCGACAATCAAATCAATTTCCGGCAAAGAACTAATCTCCTGAAACATAATCGTATTCGGATCGAACACTTTTCCCTTGACCGGAGTAATTTTCAATTCCGGGTCAAAGGCGCTGAACATCTCCGTCGCCAAACCCCGGAAACCGTTGAGCACCGACATGGAACAAACTGTAGCCATTGTCGCAACAGCCACTCCGCAAACCGCCACAATAGAAATGATATTGATGGCGTTATGCGATTTCTTCGAAAAGAGATACCTTTTTGCTATGTATAAAGGAAAATTCAATCGTCGTTTGTTTGAGTGTGATTTAATAAATGATCTATCTTAGCCAAATAATCAAGCGAATCGTCGAGAAAAAATGCCAATTCGGGGATACGACGCACTTGTTTACCAATTCGTAAACCCAATTCGTAACGAACGGATTTTTTATGAGAATTAATATTTTCTAAAATTTCTTTTCCTTTTTCCGAAGGAAAAATGCTTAAATAAGCCTTCGAAAGACTTAAATCAGGACTCATCCTGACATTAGTCACTGACACCAAAACACCGTGCATTTGCTTGGTTTGCGCCAAAAAAATTTCACCCAAGTCTTTTTGTATCAGCCGTTCAATCTTGTGTAATCGCTTTGCATCCATAACTTTATTTTTTATAAATAACCGTTAATCCGTCCCGCAAAGGTAAGATTACTTTTTCAATTCTCGTATCTTTTGCAATCATTTCGTTGAAACGGATAATGCCGATGGTTTGTTTGTCGTTGGGATGCGGTTCTTCCAAAACCTTTCCGTTCCACAATGTATTATCCGCTAAAATGATTCCGCCTTTTCTCACTTTATCGAAAACCGATTCGTAGTATTCGCAATAATCCCGTTTGTCGGCGTCGATAAATACCATATCGAACGAACCTTCCAATCGGGGAATCATTTCCAAAGCGTCTCCGGTATGCAGGTGAATCTTATTTTTCAGAACGGTTTGTTCGAATTGATTCCGGATAAAATCTTCCATTTCATCATCAATCTCAATCGTATGGATTTCACCGTCTTCGGGTAAACCTTCGGCAAGGCACAAAGTCGCATATCCCGTATAAGTTCCAATCTCCAAAATCCGCTTCGGCTGTTGCATCCGAACCAGCATTTTCAGAATGCGGCCTTGCAAATGACCGGCTATCATTCGCGGACGCAGCAAGTCGATATGCGCTTTGCGGTTTAGAGTCGCAAGTAAAGGAGGTTCTTTGTCAATGCAACTTACTATATAATCGTCCAAACACATTCGTTACCGTTTAAAATAGGGCGTGTTAAATTGCTTGCCTCCATCCAAAATCTTGCCGACATTATTGATTTCAAGGAAAGAAGTTCCTCCACCCGCTCCAAAACTGCCACTCAGATAAGCCACCATATCATTGCGATTAATCATTTGTTTCTTAATCAACTTATTCAGAGCATCCCAAAGATATTTTTTCGAGTCGTCCGTATTTTCTTGATATTCAGCCCAAACACCGTAAGAAAGCGCCAATTCGCGCGTTGTCCGTTCTTGATAGCAGATGGCGAAAACCGGCGCTTTTCCTCTGAAAGCAGCCAGATATCTTGCCGTCCTTCCCGAATAACTGTCTGTAACAATAGCCTTTACCTGAAGTTTCAGACTCGTTTTCACCGCTTGTTTAGCCAGAAAAGAAGTTACATCCAAATCATCATCAGGCATAGGAACTCGTATGTCATTCTCTCTCAACTTGTTCAATTCCGCTTCACGAGCGATGCTCGCCATGGTTTTCACCGCCTCCACCGGAAATTTTCCGTAAGCCGTTTCACCGCTCAGCATAATGGCGTCCGTGCGGTAATAAATCGCATTGGCGACGTCCGTCACTTCCGCCCGCGTAGGACGAGGGTTGTTTATCATTGAATGAAGCATTTGCGTAGCCACAATCACCGGTTTTTTAGCGGCGATACATTTGCGAATCAGGATTCTTTGCAAGCCGGGGATTTTTTCTTGCGGCACCTCGATACCCAAATCACCGCGCGCAATCATGATTCCGTATGCCGCGTCCAAAATATCGTCAATATTGTCGATTCCTTCCTGATTTTCTATTTTAGCAATGATTTTTATCGGACTGCGGTATTCATCCAAAATCCGTTGAATGTCCAAAATATCCTGTTTGCTCCGGACAAAAGAGTGAGCAATAAAATCTATCTGATTCTCAATGGCATACAGGATATTTGCCCTGTCTTTTTCCGTCAAAGAAGGCAGATTGATGCGGACGCCCGGTATGTTGACACTTTTCCGGCTTCCCAAAACGGCGTCGTTCAAAACTTCGAGCAACAATGAATCAGCCTGTTTTTCAATGACTTTCAATTCCAAATCACCGTCATCAATCAAAATCAAACTGCCTAATTTCATTTCATTTGCAAAGTTTTTATAATTGACATAAATACAATCCGCCGAAGTTTTACCCTCAATATCCCCTTTAATTCGTACCCTGTCGCCGGTTTTGAATGAAACCGGCGCATCGGATATCGTTGTCCGGATTTCAGGGCCTTTTGTATCCATCAAGATACCGATCCGGTTGGAAACGGCCCTTGTATTTTGGATAATCCTGTCAAATCCTTCTTTCCCAAGGTGTGCGGAATTCATACGTACCACATTCATTCCGGCTTCGAACAACTCTGCAATAAAATCGACATCACAACGTTTGTCGGAAATTGTTGCTACTATTTTTGTTTGTTTTAGCATATTTTTTATTTTTAACCCTCCAGCCCCCTGAAGGGGGAGTAAGGGCAGTGAAATTGTTTATTTTACTACGGTAACTCCCCCTTCAGGGGGTTGAGGGGTAAACGCCTCAACCGCCAACCGGTAAGAATCCAGTCCAAACCCCGCAATAACTCCTTTGCAAGCCCCTGCAATCAGCGAATGGTGCCGGAAAGATTCCCGTGCATGAACATTCGATATATGGACTTCTATAACAGGCGTTTCCACTCCTTTTATCGCATCGTAAATCGCAATGGAAGTATGCGTATAAGCCCCCGCATTCAAAATAATTCCATCGAAAGAAAATCCGGTTTCGTGAATTTTATTGATAATTTCCCCTTCCACGTTCGACTGGAAATAATGAAATTCGATATCGGGAAAAAGGCTGATTAGTTTTTGCAAATAATCCTCAAAAGTAGAAGAACCGTAAACACCCGGTTCTCGAATACCTAAAAGATTCAAGTTAGGTCCGTTGATAATTTGAAGCTTCATTGTGAATTTATTTTTATATCTTTGGGTGCAAAATTAGTCATTTTATTTATATAAATATTAAGTTTAACAAATCATTTTTATTTAAATCCTCTGTATGATATATACCCTAAGTAAGGTATTTTATGAAAAAAACGAATAATATCCGATATGTTTCATTTTTATGTTTTATTTTTGCCGTTCAAATGAAATTGTGAACTTATTCAGACAGGCAAATTGTTAGTGAAAAGAGTAGAAAAATACGATAAACTGTTGCAAGATTTTGATGTGGATGAAGAGGAAGCCTACAAAGCCTTGTTTGATGCCTTTTTCATACCTTTGTGCCTCTATTCCGTGAAGTTTACGGGATGTTATGCACAATCGAAAGACATTGTACAGGAGTTTTTCATAAATTTTTATGAAAAAAAAAATTACAAATCCATTAAAGCCGATTTGCGGCGTTACCTGTATGTTTCCATACAAAATGCATCCATTGCCTACGCAAAGAAAATACAAAATTTGTCCCTGACAGGCTTGGACAATGTTTTGAATATTCCCGATGACGACAATTATGATGCGGAAATATTGTCGGCCAATATAGAAATTTTGAAAAAAAACTTGTCAAAATTGTCCGAAAACGGATATAAAGTAATAAAAGCCGTCATAATCAACAACAAAAAATACAAGGAAGTTGCCGAAGAATTAGGGATTTCGGTGAATACGGTAAAATTCCACCTTACCAAATCGCTACGGATTTTACGCGAAAACTTTACATTTTTCTTCTTTTTTTAAAATATTCACTCAATTCCACTACCCATTTTTACTTTTTCTTACTCTTTATATAAAAACATATAATTTAAATTTTTTCTTATGGAAGAAATGAATGAGCGCATACGCTATTTGTATGCCAAATTTCTGACCAATACTCTTTCCGGCAAGGAAATACCGGAATTTAAGGAGTGGATGGAAATGGATCCAAAGCACAAGGAATTTTGCACTCAATCCGTTGAGTTGTTGCTGGTTGACGAACAACTGAAAAGTCTGAAACAAATGGACAAAGCGGCGCTATGGCGTGAATTGCGCAGGAAACAGTTAGAGAGGAAAACGCGGAGAAGACAATTGTTTACCTGGTCTGCGGCAGCGTCCGTCGCCATCCTTGTTGGGCTGGCTTCCCTGTTGGGAATATTCGACAGAGGGGACAAAGCGGCATATTCGGAATTGTATGAACGCAAAGGCTCCCGACAGGCTTTTTTATCCATGGAAAATGGCGTGGAGATGAAATTGCCGGATACCGACTCCATTCTCGACTTCGGTTTTTATCAAATCCATATCCTTGACGGAACATTTAATATACAGCAAATAAAAGGCAATACGGGTAATGTACAACTTGCATACAATACAGTCAACGTTCCGCTTGGAGCGGAGTATAAGGTAGTCTTGCCCGACGGATCCAAAATCAGTCTGAATGCGGGTTCTACGCTTCATTTTCCTATTCCGTTCGGTGATAATCGCCATGTATTGCTGACCGGTGAAGGATATTTCGATGTGACAACAGATCCTACTCATCCGTTTACGGTAACAACCCGCGACAACGTTCAAATCCGTGTTCTCGGCACTCGTTTTAATCTGTCGGCTTATGCTTCGGAACCTGTTACCGCTACGCTGGTCGAAGGACAAATAGAAATAGTGTCAAGCAATAAAAGGAAAGTTATAACTCCTTCAACCCAAGCCATTATAAAGAATGGAAACGACACGATTGTCACCCGCATTGTCGCTAATGAAGCGCAATATACTTCGTGGGCGGAAGGAGTATTCAGATTTAACGATATGTCATTGCAAGATATTGCTCATAAATTGTCTCGCTGGTACGACGTGGATATCCGGTTTGAGAATGAGGATGCTGCGAATGTAAGATTCACCGGAGTAATTTCACGGGATTGTTCTTTGGGATACATCTTGAACTTGCTTGAGCAAATTTCAAATGTTTCGTGTGAAGCAAGAGGCAATGAGATCAAAATAAAATATAGCGCAAACAATTAATAAATAATTATTTATGGAAGAAAAACTAAAGAAAAAAAAGTTCTTAAGCCGGACGAAAGACTGGGAGCATTTGTTGCTGTCCGCATTGTTGTTTTTATTGCCGGCCTTCATGGCCATGGGGCAACAGCCGGCCGCCCCGAAATCGGTAAACATCCAAACGAACAATATGGGTGTGAAAGCAGCTTTAGACATGGTTGCATCCCAAACGGGAGCCTATATCATGTACGAAGAAACCGTCATTGACAGAAACGGGACAATAAATCTTTCATTAAACAATGCCTCTCTGAGCGATGCAATAAAAGCGATATGCAGTCAGGCAAACTTAGATTATGAATTTAAAGATTTGCATGTCTTGATAAAAGCTAAAAAGGAAAACCCGAAGGAAAAAAGGGTATTGCAAGGCATTGTGGTTGACGCGGAAAATGAAACCCTGACCGGCGTACTTGTGAATATTGCCGGTACAAATCAGGCAACTCAAACGGATGAAAACGGATATTACACCTTGGAAATACCAAAAAATCTTCACAACAACGCCGAAATATCCTTCACATTGCTGGGAATGAAAACCGTAACTCTTCCTTTAAATGGAAATACGGAACTGAATGTCACTATGGAAGAAGATGTGATTGCGATTAAAGATGTCGTCATTACCGGATATTTCAACAAGGATAAGAAAAGTTTTACAGGGGCGGAAGTTTCGTTAAAAGCAGAAGATTTGAAAAACTTGGGAGCGAGCAATGTTTTGTCTGCCATGTCGATATACAGTCCTTCTCTTCGCCTTACCGAACAGTTGGAGTTTGGCTCCGATCCAAATCACATTCCTGAAATGACTCTTCGCGGACAAAGCACATTTGATTTGCGCGGTTCGGCAGAAGGTTCGCGCTCAAATCCCAATTCGCCGCTTTTCATCATGGACGGAATAGAAGTTACCGCGCAAACGGTTTATGACTACGATATCAATCAAATAGACAATATCACAATATTGAAAGACGCTTCCGCCACGGCAATTTATGGTTCGCGCGGTGCAAACGGCGTCATTGTTATGACCACCAAACGTCCCGCCCCCGGAAAAATCAAGGTAAGTCTCAATATGAATTTCGGCATATCCGCGCCCGATTTGTCTGATTATAATCTGATGAATGCTGCCGAAAAATTAGAATACGAACGCCTGGCAGGTTTGTATATCAATGCTGCCGGAGGATTTGAAGGTCAGCATCAGTTGGATGTACTGTACAATGAACGCTTAAAAGAAGTAAGCCGGGGAGTTGATACCTATTGGCTTTCACAACCTTTACAAACCTCTTTTAATCAACGTTATACTCTCAATTTGGAAGGCGGAGACAACAAATTCCGCTACATGATTACCGGACGATATGACGACGACAAAGGCGTCATGAAAGGATCCGGCAGGAAAAAATACGGAATCCGTGCTTTGTTTGATTACAACATCGGGGAAAACTTCCGTATCCGAAACGACCTTTCCGTTTCCGACCTGACGGCAACCAATTCGCCTTTCGGCTCGTTCCGCGATTATACCATGCAGAATCCTTACGACCGCATTTATGGCGAAGGCGGCAGAATGCTCAACATTTTATCATATAACCGTATCAATCCTATGGTTAACTCTGTCTTGCCAAACAGAGACCTGACAAATACGCTGGGATGGCAGGATAATGTCAATCTCGAATGGAGATTTCTCGACGCTTTCCGCTTACAAGGAAGATTGAGTTTTTCAAAATCCGCAAGCAAAGCCGAAGCATTTATTTCACCGAACTCTCCGCTCTTTGAAGGAGAAACAGATATTGCACGTAAAGGGAAAGCATCTTTCTTCAATCCTGTTGAAACTTCGCTGGACGGAAATATTATCCTTTCTTATTACAAAACGTTTAACGGACTGCACACATTGAATGTATCGGCCGGTTCAAACCTTGTCGCCACTTCTTATGAAGGTGAAGGATTCACCGCAACCGGTTTCCTGAACGACAACCTGACCAATATTTATTTCGCCCAGCAATATGCCGAAAACAGCAAACCGAGAGCGGAACAGGACATTTCCCGACTGATAGGTTTCTTAGTCAATGCAAACTATGGGTACAACAACAAGTATTATCTTGACTTTTCCTTTCGCAGCGACGGATCGTCCAAGTTCGGAAGCAAATCCCGGTATGCGCCTTTCTGGTCGGCCGGTCTTGCCTGGAACGTACACGAAGAAAGTTTTATGAATAAAGACTTGATGACTTTGAAGCTGAGAACATCTGCGGGTAGCACCGGAAATATCAATTTCGCATCTTCGCAAGCCATAACTAAATATATATACAGTCCCGATAATGTCTATATGGACGACTGGGGAGCAAGTTTGACGGGTTATGGAAACGAAAATCTGAAATGGCAAACAACCCTTGCCTACAATGCAGGATTTGATTTGGGATTTTTTAAGGACAGGATCTCGTTATTTGCAGACGCTTATATAAAAAGAACAAACAACCTTTTGTTGCCTGTAAATGTAGCTCCGTCAACCGGTTTTATATCTTATACCGAAAATGTCGGGGAAGTGGAAAACAAAGGCTTGGAAGGACGTCTTCAAATGAACATCATACAACAAAAAGACTGGAAATGGATGCTAACCTTGTCGGCATTTCATAACACGAACAAAATCAGAAAAATTTCAAATGAGTTGGAAGAAATGAATGCCCGCCTCAACAATTCGGAAGACAGCAACATCGGCGGAAATGTGGTTTACCAGTATGATAAAGGAAATTCAGTAACGGCTTTGTACCTTGTGCGTTCAGCAGGTATTGACCCTGCAACCGGTAATGAAATCTATATCAAACGGGATGGATCTTATTCATTCTACTACGATTATCGCGACAAAACGGTCGTCGGAGATGCCGAGCCGTTTTTGAACGGAAATATCATCAATAGCCTGTCATGGAAAAACTTGAATATTTATGCCGTTCTGTCTTATCGTACAGGCGGTATGGCATATAATTCCACACTGGCAACAAAAGTCGATAATGCCAATCCACGATACAATGCCGACAAGCGTGTGCTTTACGACCGCTGGCAGAACCCCGGAGATGTCGCCATGTTTCGCCGTATTGACGATTTGTCAACTGTTTACCAGACCGATCGCCTCTTGCAGAAAAACGATTACATGACCATGTCCAATCTATCGGTTACCTATCTTTTTCCTTCAAAAACGTCAAAAAGATTCGGATGCGAATATCTGAAACTGATTGCCGCTACTACGGATTTGTTCCGTATCGCCAGCATCAAACAAGAAAGAGGTTTGGATTATCCATACGCCAAAACATTCACTTTTAGTATTAATGCAAGTTTTTAAAAAAGATAATCATGAAGAAATTGAAATACAACATAATCGCTTTACTGTTTGTCGCCTTTACTTCCTGTAACGACTGGCTGGCGGTAGAGCCTGAAACATCAGTTGATGAATCAAAACTGTTTGCCACCGAACAAGGTTTCAAGGATGCTATAGCCGGCGTATATGTCCACATGGCGTCGGAAAGCCTCTACGGCGAAGAAATGACTTTTGGATTCTTAGACGTGCTGGCTCAACAGTACGACTACGAAACAATGGGAACTCCTTTTCATAAATATTACAAAGACAGAGATTATGATTATGCCGACGCAAGTGTAAAAAAACGGATCGCAACCATCTGGAATGAAATGTATTCGGCCATTTCCGAAATAAATAATATTCTAAAATGGTTGGACGTGAACGGCAACGTACTGCCGGAAGCTTCTTATCACCGGATTAAAGGCGAGTGCTTGTTGACAAGAGCTTATCTGCACTACGATTTGTTGCGATTGTTCGCCCCGAACGTCAAGGTATCGCCCGACGCAAAAGGGATTCCTTATGTGACAATATTCGGTGTCGAACCAACCGAACCGCTATCCGTTTCGCAAACGATTCAATTGGCGCTGGAAGATATTGCCGAAGCAAAAGTAGAATTGGCAAACGACCCGATTCTTTCGACAGCTCCGTATCAATTTACAAATAAAATCGAATCCGACCGTTATGTCGCCAGAGCGAATTATTATGCTGCCGATGCCTTGTCTGCGAGAATTTACTTAGATATGGGCGATTATCCTCATGCTGTTTCCGCCGCCGAATCAGTCATTCATTCGGGTAAATTCAACTTGCTGAATGTTGGGAAAAGCATTAATGTAAATCCCGATTCGCTGGATATATTGTTTAGCGACGAGCACATTTTTTCGTTGCGAAACACCCGCATACGCACTTATTCGGAAGAACTTCACCTCGCGAAACGGACAGAAACTTCGTCGAGCGGAGCTTCTTTACCGTTACCTTCCAACATCAGCGAAATCTATGCCGGCAACAACGATGATATCCGTTTCTCGACATGGGTGGAAGTCGGTACGAATTATTTGTTGAAATACAACAGGGAAATCAAACGCTTTTATCCCAAGCAGACGCTTATCCGCCTGTCGGAAATGTACCTGATTCTGGCAGAAGCTCAACTGAAGACAAATAACAATAAGGCGCTCGAAACTTTGAATATCTTGCGAAGGACACGAATAACAAATCCGGCAACTCAAGATATTCCGGTCTTGTCGGAAAACGAAATCGTCAACGAAATGCGCCGCGAATTTATCGGAGAAGGACAATTATTTTTCCTCTTCAAGCGGTTGAACAGGGCAATTCCGAATATATTGCAAGATGTAGCTCCCGGTAATGCGGTGTTTGTGTTTCCGATTCCCGATTCGGAAAAAGAATATGGTTTATAATGACAACAATAAAAAGAATAAAAACATGGAAAAAATAATCAGATATGCTTTTCTGTCGGTAATGCTTTTGGGATTTGCCTGTACCGACGAAATAGATACCGTGTATGAAAGCGGTGACAGGGTTTATTTTGAATACGAATATCAAGATCCGTTTTATGCCCTGACAAGAATGATCAAAAGAGATTCTTTGGTCGTTTCCCTGGGTAAACTGCCCGACGAGCAAACCCGATTCGACTTGAAAATTCCGGTAAAACTGCTCGGTCAGCCCTTGGTATCGCCCAAAACATACAAAGTACAAGTGATCGAAAAAGGAGATATTGTGACGGGATTTGCTTCCGCCGTTGAAAACGTCCATTACTTGCCGATTTCCGAAAACCAGACTTTCAGGGCAAACGAATGGACGGATACCTTGCATGTTACCCTTTTGCGTCGGTCTTTAAGTGCAAATTTCAGCAAGAAAGAACATAAAACCTTGCTGTTGAAATTAGTAGAAACGGACGAGTTGAAATTGGGATTGCGAGATGGTTGGGAGTTGAAAATATCCGTCAATAATTACATAAGTCAACCTTCATGGTGGAATCCCTACGCACTGGGTTATTATCATCCCGAAAAATACAAAATCCTTTTGATGTTTGAATCGGAAGAATTTTATGCAACGGTAAACATTATGAACAATGCCACCCGTTATATCAGCGCGCTCAGGTCTTACCTCGCCGATAATGTGATTATTGATGCAGAACCCGTGAAACGGGTTGGTTTCGATAGTTTGATCGATCTTTACAATTAATGAAAATAAAAAATATGATACGTAAATTTGTTAATGTAATTATATGTACAGCAGCCCTGTTGCTTACGGGATGTTACGAAGATTTGGGAAATTACGATTACAAAGATATCAATGAGGTATCTATATCGGGAATTCCCGAAAATATTTCCATCGACAGGTTTGATCTCCTGAAAGTGGAACCGCTACTGGAATCGACCCTGTACGGCGATGAATCTCAATTTGATTACGAGTGGACATTGAACAAAAAGGTGATAGCCAACACTCGAAATCTGGAATATGAAGTGAATGACAACTTG
>BNTV01000111.1 GCA_025996865.1 Bacteroidia bacterium | reverse complement strand
TGTTATAAGTTCAACCGCCGATATTTCGGAGAAAAACTTTTCGACCGATTAGTTACGGTAGCCGTCTGTTACCCTACGGATTTCAAATCGAAAATTTACAATAGGACGTTATGCGGATAATCATAAATTATTTTGTTTTCCTTTCATTTTCAATTTTCAATTCAATTCGTGCAAACCAACCTGTCAAAGAACGCTCCGCTCCACGTCCGCATGCAGCAAAAATTCCTCCCGTATATAAATTTTGCCGCATACGGAAGGAAATATATTTACATACGGACGCAGCATTTGCCCGCGTGCGGTCTATACGCTTTTCTCGTAATGTATCCGTTCCAGCGACGCCTTGAATTCGATACGCTCTTGCCCATCAGCAGGTATTTGGGAAGCGTGTCTAACAGCGATTCGATGACGTTTGCCACGTCGCCGCGAGCTAGCGACGACAGTTCTACGATGTCGGCAGCTATCTCCTTTTGGGTGATGCGTCCGTTATTAAATTATTAAACTATTATTAAACGAATCAAAACGCAGTGAACTATTGCACCCACACCACGCGGAAGCCCGTAAAGTAGCTAGCGTAGCCGGGAATGTTGTAGCCGCGACACGCGGAGCGGCAACGCTGAGTGCCGTAGTTCCAGTTGCCGCCGCGAAGCACGCGGTCGGAGCCAGCGTTAGGACTTACAGGGTCTGTTACTGCATCCATACCATAGGTACTACGATTCCAACTGTCAAAGCACCACTCTAAAACATTACCGTGTCCGGCGTATTTTGTAAAAAATAGTTGTACCTTTGTCAAACATTGTTGCGAAACCTCGCCTTGCGGGGACAATGTTAGTAGCCCGGCGAAAGTCGGGCTTTGTTTTGCTTGGAGTTGGGGGAAAAGAAAAACGCCCGAAAGTTCAGACGTTTTCGTGTACAATTCCGTGTACGTATTTTGTAACTTATTGATAATCAACGTTTATTGCGGAGAGATAGGGATTCGAACCCCAGGAACCTTTCAGTTCAACGGTTTTCAAGACCGCCGCAATCGACCACTCTGCCATCTCTCCTTTGCTGAAAAGCGCTGCAAAGTAACAACTTTTTTTTCTATTTTCAAAACTTTTCTTCATTTTAAGCAATTCTTTCCTCAAAACGATCTTTAATTCGATTTTTGCAATCTATAAATTACAATAACAACTATATTTTGTAATATATAGATTGCAATTTTGTTACATACCTATTACATGAATTACGAAGCTATTAAGCTTCAGTTAAACCTCCGTAACCTGCCTTTATTTATTATTTCTGGTCGTAGAATTGCCATAAATTTGTATCAACGAAAGACAAAAACGTCTAAAATTTAAGTAGTTATGAAAACAAAATAGAAACAAATAAAAAATATATTAGTTATGACAAAAGTACAATTTCAACAAAAAATTTTAAGTCTTCAAGACAACATGTTCCATTTTGCTCTGCAGTTAACGGCAAACAGAGATGATGCTAAGGATTTATTGCAAGAAACAACCCTCAAAGCTTTAAACAACCAGGATAAATTTGCAGAAAACACCAATTTCAAAGGTTGGGTTTTGACAATCATGCGCAATATTTTTATCAACGATTATAGAAAAATGGTTGCAAATCAGACAATTGTCGATAAAACTGAAAATCTCTATCACTTGAATATATCACAAGATTCCGGATTCGAAACCCCGGAAGGTACTTTGAGTGTACAGGATATAACAAAAGCCATCAACAACTTGGATAAGGATATGAAAGAACCGTTTTCTATGCTTATCGCAGGATACAAATATGACGAAATTGCTGGAAAATTGAACTTGCCTCTGGGAACGGTCAAAAACCGTATCTTCCTTGCGAGAAAAGTTTTGCAAGAAAATCTCAAAGAGATGGTTTAATATTTTAGACAATTAACTATAACTCAATGAATACCTTTAATGCGAGAGTAGGTTGCCCTGTTTTTGGACAGCCTCTTTTTTTTGTCAAAAGAATTCATTATCTTTGTGCGCGAAAAATCAAAAATGATTATCAGATTTAATATTTAAAAAATTATTTTGTATGGCAAAATTGGATTTAAGTAAGTATGGTATTACAAACGTGGGTTCCATCGTTTATAATCCATCGTATGACGAACTTTATCAAGCGGAAATAGATCCTAAAAACGAAGGATTCGAAAAAGGACAAGTAACCGACCTTGGTGCAATCAATGTAATGACAGGCGTTTACACTGGACGCTCACCTAAAGACAAATTTTTTGTGATGGACGATACCACTCGCGATACGGTTTGGTGGACTTCCGAAGAGTATAAAAACGACAACAAACCCATTACGGAAAATGCGTGGAAAGCCTTGAAAGCGCTCGCTACCGACCAACTTTCGGACAAAAAACTGTATGTAGTGGACACTTTCTGCGGTGCAAACGAAAATACCCGCCTGAAAATCCGTTTCATCGTGGAAGTGGCTTGGCAAGCGCATTTCGTAAAGAATATGTTTATCCGTCCTACGGAAGAAGAATTGGCCAATTACGGTGAACCCGATTTCGTAGTCATGAACGCTTCCAAAGCAAAAGTGGAAAACTTCAAGGAACTCGGATTGAACTCCGAAACCGCAGTTGTATTCAACTTGACCGAAAAAATTCAAATCATCCTCAATACCTGGTACGGTGGTGAAATGAAAAAAGGCATGTTCTCCTACATGAACTATTTGCTTCCGTTGCAAGGAATTGCTTCGATGCACTGCTCGGCCAATACCGATTTGAAGGGTGAAAACACCGCTATTTTCTTCGGTTTGTCGGGAACCGGCAAAACCACCCTTTCGACCGATCCGAAACGTTTACTCATCGGCGACGACGAACACGGATGGGACAACGAAGGCGTATTCAACTTCGAAGGCGGTTGCTACGCAAAAGTTATCAACCTCAGCAAAGAAGCCGAACCCGATATTTACAACGCTATCAAACGCGACGCTTTGCTGGAAAACGTAACGGTTGACGCCAACGGTAAAATTGATTTCAACGACAAATCGGTAACCGAAAACACCCGCGTTTCTTATCCGATTTATTTCATCAACAATATTGTAAAACCGGTTTCAAAAGCAGGTCCCGCCGAAAAGGTGATCTTCCTCTCTGCCGATGCTTTTGGTGTGTTACCTCCTGTTTCCATCCTGACGCCGGAACAAACGCAATATTACTTCCTGTCGGGATTCACCGCAAAATTGGCCGGTACGGAACGGGGTATTACCGAACCGACTCCAACTTTCTCGGCTTGCTTCGGCGCGGCTTTCTTGTCGTTGCATCCAACCAAATACGGCGAAGAATTGGTAAAAAGAATGCAGCAATCGGGAGCGAAAGCTTACTTGGTAAATACCGGTTGGAATGGTAGCGGCAAACGTATCTCTATCAAAGATACACGCGGTATCATCGACGCCATCCTCGATGGTTCGATCGATAAAGCTCCGACGAAGAAAATCCCGTTCTTCGATTTTGAAGTGCCTACCGAATTGCCGGGCGTTGATCCGAAAATCCTGGATCCGCGCGACACTTATGCCGATGCTGCACAGTGGACGGAAAAAGCCCATGATTTGGCCGGTCGTTTCATCAAAAACTTTGTGAAATTCACCGGAAATGATACAGGTAAATCTTTAGTGGCTGCAGGGCCTAAGCTCTGAGCATAAGGACTACACCTTTAAGTATTAGGGAATGGGGTTGGCCAACAGCCTCATTCCAATTATATACACATGAAACCCGCATGAAACAAACGATATTCATTCTCCTGTTTTTCTGCGTCGTTTTCCCCGGTTATTCCCAGGAAACTTTTATGTACCGCCTGATACTGAAAGACAAAGGAAATCCGCCTTTCTCCACGGAACAACCGGAAATGTTCCTTTCCGACAAATCCGTACAGCGGCGAGCGAGACAAGGATTCACGGTGGACAGCATTGACTTGCCAATCAATTCGTCTTACCTTCAAGCAATTGCAAATACAGGGGCGGAAATTCGTACTTTCAGCAAATGGGTGAAAACAGTGGTGGTTCATATTCCGGATTCATCGCTTATTCCCACACTTCAGAATTTACCTTTTGTAGATACTTTATATTGCGTTTGGAAAGGCTCATTATCAAAACAAATTGCATCTCAAGACGAAGACGATGTGATGCAAAATACGCTTAAAAATAATATCAATAGCTATGGCGTAGGATTTACTCAAATCAGTCTGAATAACGGATATTTACTGCATGATGCCGGTTTTCGGGGCCGGGGAATGACCATTGCCGTTATTGATGGAGGATTTATTAATGTCGATTTCATTGATTACTTTGATTTTCAAAAAGTTAAAAGCGTAAAAAATTTCAACCACGAAACGGATGATCCTTTACGTGGAGGAATTGATCACGGAACGAAGGTACTTTCCTGTATGCTTTCCGATAAACCGGGAGAAATGATTGGTACAGCTCCAGAAGCAGATTATTACTTGTTGAAAACCGAAATTGGCGATGAGGAATATCCTGTTGAAGAAGACTACTGGGTTGCCGCTTTGGAATATGCCGACAGCATTGGCGTTGATGTCGTCACATCTTCTTTAGGTTACGCCTATTTCGAATATGATTCTATGAATCATATTCATAATCAATTGGATGGAAAATCTGTCCCGATAAGCGTTGCGGCCGGTTTGGCAGCGTCTCGCGGAATACTTTTGTTTAATTCCGCAGGAAATGAAGGAAATAATGAAAAATGGGAAAAAATCATGTTTCCCGGTGATGCTTTGAATATGCTGACTATCGGAGCAATAAAACAGGACTCCGTGCGTTCCGGTTTTTCGTCCGGAGGATTTACCGCCGATGGACGAATAAAGCCCGATTTGATGGCAATGGGTACAGCCGTAGCGATAGTCGGAAGCAACGGACAAATTGTTCATGGCAATGGAACTTCTTATGCTACACCGATTTTGGCAGGATTGGGCGCCTGTCTTTGGCAGGCATTACCCGAACTTACAAGTTTTGAAATGATCGAATTGCTTCGGAAAACCGCAAATGCTTTCTCTCATCCGGATTCGTTGATGGGATACGGAATTGCCGACGTTTACAAAGCTTATACACAAAGCAAAACCGGTTTGAAGCCGGCCGGAACGGAAAACACGGTTTATTTTTCCATCAATCCTCGAGAAAATCGTTTATACCTGAATTTCAACCATCCGCAAAATCATTCGAAACTCATTTTGAATATTTATTCCGGCATGGGAATCAAATTGTTGTCCGTTTCGAATGTATCCTCCTCTATTGACATATCCGGTTTATCCAAAGGAGTTTATATCGCTCACCTGCAAATGGGCGACAAACCGGCTTACGTCCGGAAATTTATAAAATTATAAACCGATGGAATCCCTTAGCCTTTCCCAGCTTAACAATCATCTCTCTTTGGAAGTAAAAAACGCTTTCCCCGAAACGTATTGGGTAACGGCCGAAACTTCGGATGTACGCGTGAACAACCGTCACTGCTACTTGGAGTTTATAGAAAAAAATCCGAATACGAATGCAATCGTTGCCAAAGCCAAAGGCTACATTTGGTCGAATATTTTTGAAATGCTGCAACCCCATTTTGAACAGCTTGCCGGCCGCCGGTTCGATTCCGGATTGAAAGTATTAGTCAAGGTTTCGGTCGATATTCATCCGGTCTATGGTTACGGATTGACGGTCTATGATATTGATCCTGCTTATACTTTGGGTGATTTACAATCCGAACGGCAGAAAATCCTTCGCCGCTTGGAAGAAGAAGGTGTTTTGACTCTGAACAAGGACTTGGAAATTCCACCGTTACCCCAACGGATAGCGGTTATTTCTTCTTCAACAGCCGCCGGTTATGAAGATTTTATGAATCACCTGACCAATAATCGTTTCGGATATGTTTTCTATCCCAAGCTTTTTCCGGCATTGATGCAGGGAGAGCAAACCGAAACGTCCATTATTTCGGCTTTAGATAAAATATTCGAATACAGGGATTTATTTGACGTTGTAGTCATCATCCGCGGTGGCGGATCCACTTCCGATTTGGCTTCGTTCGACTCCTATTTATTAGCGACTAATTGTGCGCAGTTTCCGTTGCCGGTTATTACCGGAATCGGACACGAACGGGATGATACGGTTTTGGATTTTGTTGCCAATCACAGAGCCAAAACGCCTACCGCCGTCGCAGATTTCCTGATTGGTTGCGTAGAAGAAACGGCTACCGGATTATTTGATTGCCGCTCGAAAATAATTGAATCGGCGCAATCCTTTTTGAAAATAACCGGTATGAACCTGCGTACATTGACATCCCGTCTGCCTTTATTAGCCAATACGTTGATTGAAAATAAAAAATCGAAATTAGAAATTTACCGGTTGCAAATGCAAAATCTTGTTCGCCGGATATTAGCCGCTCAACATTCTCAATTGAAAGAAAAAGAATCCTTTTTCAGGCTGTCGTCGCCGAAATATATTTTGGATAAAGGTTATTCGATTACTTTGAAGAATGGGAAAGCCGTCAAATCGGTCAAGGAATTGCAAGAAGGGGATGCGATTGAAACGATTCTGGCAGAAGGGAAAATTGCCGGGACTGTTGTTCGCTTGTTGGATTCAGATTGATTTCAAATCGAAATACATTGCTCTTGTAATGTCGTCTTGATCTTGGTTTGTTTCGTCCAAACGAGCCAATTTCAAGTTCTCCTGAATTATCAATTTCTGCAAATTCATAACATAGGAAACGTTGCTATACTTTTTGACCATTCATACGCTTTTCTTTGCTCTTCACGTTTTTCTTTTGAAATAGGTTTTATGTGTGCCATTTCATATTCCAAGCGTTCCCACTCTTTTTTAGACAACAATGGTGTGTCTTTAATAGGTCTTGCCATAGGTTTTTATTTTATTGATTTATACTTACGATGCAAAAGTAGAAAAAAAATTAAAATATACAAATACTTATTTCAGGGGTGTACGACAAATTTCCCAATTAGTGTTTAACGATTATCGGTAGATGTCTCCATGCGCCTCCTCGTTCCTCGTCGGCTTAGTCGACATGACGGTAAAACGTTGAGGTGTGGATGTAGGGGGAAGAAACGGCGGCTTCGCCGCCGTTTCTTCCCCCTACTTTCCCCTTTTGCAGCCTCGTCATGTCGACCGAGCGCAGCGAGTGGAGACATCTCCTGATAATCGTTAAACACTAATTGGGAAATTTGTCGTACACCCTATTTCAGCTGCAAATAACACCAAACCGGAAAATGATCGGAATTACGAAGTTTCCCCACAGTACAATTATACGATTTGATGTTGCTGCTATGCAAAATATAGTCAATGCGGAACAAAAAACGATACCGGTTGTAAGTAATCCCCAAGCCGCAACCGCTATCTACAAAAGCATCGTGGAGCTTTCCCTTGATTTTATGACGTGCGTATGAAATCGGAGTATCGTTAAAATCCCCACAGACAATGATGTATGGATTTTTATTTTCCGCAATTATTTTAGAAATTGCTTGTGCCTGAAGCGCCCTGAACCGGTAAGCAGGGGTCAGCCGTTTCGTCATCATTTGGGTGAAAACATCTAATGAACGGGAATCCATATCCTGAGTCATCCGGTAATAATTATCCCTTTCTTCCTGCGATAATTTGTTGGATTCCAAATGATTATTGATAAGCGTAACCTTTTTCCCCTTGACATTCAATTCGCAAACAATAGAGCCGTTGTATTCACTTTCATAAGGTACTTTCTTCACCGATAAAATAGGAAATTTAGAAAAAATAGCTACTCCGAAAATTTCACTGACATAAGGGAATTTTAATTTTTCGATACTATGATAGGGATATTTACCTAAGGAAACAGATACATCATTCTCCGTTAGCATTTTACGGTCGCTTTTAGAAACTCCGTATTCCTGAATACAAACTATATCGGCATCATTATCGCGAATATATTGAAGGATTTTGTCAGATTCTTTCTTCGATTTTCTATCCGGCTGTCCAAAACGCATAACATTGTAAGTCAGAATCTTAATGCAATCTTGGGGAATATCTTTTGTTTTCCGGTGAACAGGAAAATAAGTATAAATGGAACTGATGCAAATAAGGAAAACCAGAAAATCCAAACCCGCTAATTTCCATTGTTTTGTAAACAGCCAAACAAAAAATAAAACAAGATTCAGAAGAAAAATAAAAGGAAAAAACAAACCTAAATAGGAAAAAAATACAGTTCTAAACGGAGAAATGAAATCAGAAAAAGCAGCCATTAACAAAGCTGTCAATGCTAAAGCATTCAAGATATGAATGAAAACTTGAAAAAACTTTTTTAAAAACTTCATTAATTTTCCGCTTACCTAAAATCAAATGTCTTTCGTTTTTTTCTCCAGTATAAAATCAGGAGAATCCCGAATAACATGCCACCCAAATGAGCAAAATGAGCTACATTATCACCGCTTCTATTAGCCACACCGAAGAAAAATTCAATCAGTCCGTAACCGATAACCATATATTTCGCTTTAATCGGAATCGGAACAAACATCAGATACAGAGGAGTATCCGGGAATGACATCCCAAACGCAAGCAACAATCCGAAAATCGCTCCCGATGCGCCGACCGTCGGCACAGGATAGGTAATCCCTTGCAAATGACATATCAATAATTGTACCAGTCCGGCGCCAATGCCGGTTACCATATAATAGACAAGATAACGCTTCTGTCCCCAATAATTTTCGAGCACTCCGCCAAACATGAATAAGGCAAACATATTGAAGAAAATATGTTCGAAAGAAGCATGAGCAAACATGTAAGTAACCAATTGATATATTTTGAAGTACCCCGAATCAAAATTAAACAGAGCCAAATAAAATTCCAATGGTTTGAATAAAAGACATGCCAGCCAAACTACTACATTGATAATCAATAGATTCCGCGTAACCGACGGAATATTGTTATAAAAACTATTTCCTTGATAATAAGCCATTATATGTAAATTTCGTTTAATTCAATTTGCTGCAAAGATAAAACAATTTTTTGATGCTTCCAATTCATTTTTGTACATTTGCGTTTGTTTTAAATCATGTATATATGAATCACGGCTTATTTTACGAAAAAATGAAAGCGGCGGATTTGGTGCTTACCAACTACCGGCTGCTGTTTGTTTTCCCCGGTTTCGGGCTTAATCTCGATTTGGGAGAAAGCACCGTAAAACAGATATGCGAAAAAAAAGGGATTTCGACTTCACTGTTTCTGTTGGTTTGTAATTTATATACTTTTGACGGTTACAGTCCGGATACCAACACTTTGTCTCAAATTCCGCTGACCGATTTAATGAGATATTTGAAAAATTCTCATAAAGATTTTCTTGAAAACCGCTTACCCAAAGTAATCGACCGGATTCTGAATCTGATTGATTGCGGTTGTCTGAAAAATGGCGAAATACTGGTAAAGTTTTGCGAAAAATACAAGCAGGAAGTCATCGCACATTTCGGTTATGAAGAGCAAGTAGTGTTCCCTTATATCCGGTCGCTTTTGGATGGAGAAAAAACAACCAATTACAATATAAAGGAATACGAAAGGAACCACAGTGATCTTGATGATGCACTGAATGATTTGAAAAATATCTTAATCAAATACCTTCCTCCGGAATGTACCATAGAGAAATGCCGTGATGCACTGATTGATTTGTTCTTATTTGAATTTGATTTAAGCAAACATACCTCATTGGAAGAGCAAATATTGATAGCATTGGTCGAACGAATTGAAAAATAATCCTTCATGAGTAATCTGAATAAGAACAGAATAGCAATTATAGAACCCTCTCCCGTCATCCGGATAGGAATAAAAAAAATACTCGAAGAAAATGCACGGTTTACCGTAACAGGCATTTACAGCGATCTTCAATCGTTTCATGACATAAAAGGAGACAAAAATTTCGATATCATTCTGCTTAATCCGGCCATTGTCAATTGCTACCGGCCCTTTGCCGTAAGGAATTTATTTCCCGGTCACCCCGACGCCATTATTGCCGCTATCCTTTACGGATATGTGGATAATGAAACGCTTACCGGTTTCGACGGCGTGCTGAGTATCTACGATGACAGTGAGAAAATGATGAAAAAATTACAACAGATAACCAAAACACTCGTTAGTAGCAGAGATAGAGTAAACGATATCGACTTGTCGAACAGGGAAAAAGAAATCCTTATCTCCATAGCCAAAGGCCTGACCAACAAAGAAATCGCAGATAAACATTTCATATCCATCCATACGGTTGTTTCCCACCGCAAAAACATTTCCCGGAAAACAGGCATCAAAACCGTTGCCGGATTAACGCTTTATGCTACCTTTAATAATTTGATTTCGCAGGAAGATTTGCAATAACTGATTTTTATCCCCACAAATAGTTATTCACCTCCCATAAAACCCCCCAATGATGGGATTGTACCATTTTGTCAAAAGCCGGAACTTTGCATCATCAAATTTATATACAAAACAGAGATGTTCAAAAAACTATTTCCGGCGCTTGTGTTAATCCTCGCGTTATCACAAAATTCATTTGCACAGTTACAAATCGGAGGTTACGGCGAAATCGCTCTGAGCCGCAATTTTTTCAGCGATAACATCAATCGTTATTCCCACGCAGAAGATTATAAAAATGCCAAAAGCCACGGACGGTTTGACATTCCCCATGTAGCTTTCGCCATCGGTTACACATTCAATTCCAAATGGAAAATGTATTCCGAAATCGAATTTGAACACGGCGGAACGGAATCGGCAACGGAACTGGAAGCCGAAGAAGCCGGCGAATATGAAAACGAAATCGAAAGAGGCGGAGAAGTAGCGCTGGAACAGTTCTGGATTGAGCGGTCGTTTTCGTCCGCTTTCAACCTGCGTATGGGACATCTCATTGTTCCGATAGGTTATACCAACAACAACCATTTGCCGAATGAATTTTTCACCGTTTATCGCCCCGAAGGTGAGAATACGATTCTCCCGTGTACCTGGCACGAAACCGGCGTCAGTCTTTGGGGACGAATCGGGAAATGGAGATATGAAGCGCAATTGCTTCCGGGATTGGATTCCGAATTATTCGGCCGCCAAAACTGGATACAAGGAGGCTCAGCCTCACCATACGAATTTAAAGTAGCAAACAAATATGCAGGCGTACTGCGCATCGATAATTATTCACTCGACGGATTACGCATGGGATTGAGCGGTTATTTCGGTTACAGTTTCAACAACAGCATCCAATCCTCTACTGCCGAAAAATACAAAGGCGTGAAAGGCGCCGTTAGTATCGCGTCGTTCGATTTTGCATACAAAAAACATGCTGTCATCGCTCGCGGATATTTCGATTACGGTCATTTGGGCAACTCGGAAGAAATATCGAGATACAACAAAAGCCTGACCAAAAACTCGCCTTCTCCGCGAACCAATGTCGCTTCCGATGCAATTTGTACAGGTATTGAAGCAGGTTATGACATCTTCTCTCCAATTAAAAACCCGGCAAAAGACAAATTATATATTTTCGGCAGATACGAATATTACGATTCAATGTATAAAACCGCCCCCAATATTACCGGTAACGAATGGTGCGGACGTCAGCGAATCGTAGGCGGCATCAATTATTTTCCAACGCCGGAAATAGTGGTAAAAGCAGAATATTCGGCAGGGATGCTCAAGAGCCAATACAACAATGAAAACAGTATCTCTGTCGGTATCGCTTATGCCGGATTTTTCAATTAATAACTTCAAATATAAATGATAATGAACAATTTATTTCGATTTTTATTCTGTGCAACATTGCTGTTGCCGGTCCTTACTTCTTGCGATAATAACGACAACATTCCGGATGCTGACGAAGCAAAAGAAAAAACATTTTCAGTCATTGTCGAACAATATGTAAACCATACGGTTATAGCTACTTATAAATCTCTGGCAGACGAATCTATTGAATTGTACAACGCCTTGGTAGCATTGAAACAAAATAAAACGAATGCCAATGTTCAGACAGCAGCCGAAAAATGGATAAAAGCCCGTGATTACTGGGAATTGAGTGAAGCCTTTCTCTACGGCGCGGCAAGCGATTTCGGAATTGACCCGCATATCGACACCTGGCCTCTTGCAAAAGATGAATTACTTGCCGAACTGTCGAACAACGAGCACATCGTCAAAATGTCGGGCGAAAACGGTGATGAATGGGCCGGTAGCTTTTTAGGTTCGGCACTGCTTGGATTTCATGGAATCGAATACATCCTGTTTGAAAACGGACAACCGAAAGACGCCGGAAAAATCACCGACAAAGAACTGATTTACGCTGTAGCCGTAGGAGGCGATCTTCGCAATCAATGTTTTCGTTTGGAAGCTTCCTGGGCGAGCTTGGATCAAGTGACAAACGAAAAAAAGCAAAAATTGGAATCGCTTGAAATGAGGGTTACCGTCAACGGTGGAAAATATTCCTACGGCCAGGACATGCTGAATGCAGGTAAGGCAGGCAGCACCAAAACCTCTTTTGCAGAGGCTTGTGAAACCATTATCGAAGGTTGCATCACCATTGCCGACGAAGTAGGCGCCATGAAAATCGGCATGCCATACACGGGCGAAGACGTGAATTACATCGAATCGCCTTACAGTTACAATTCCAAAGTCGATTTCATCGGCAATATCAAAAGTATTCAAAATGCTTATTTGGGTGGAGCCGACGCCGGCAAACGAGGCGCATCGCTTAGCGATTTCATAAAAACAGTCGATTCCGGATTGGATACCCAAATTAAGGATGCGATAATCAACGCAATTGCCAAAATAGACGCTATTCCGTATCCATTTGACAAAAACTTCACCTCCGTGCAAGCCGGCGAAGCAATGGAAGCCTGCAACGATTTGTCCGATATTCTGAGTGAAGCCAAAAAAGCGTTGTATAAATAACCGGCGTTTTCAATTTTCAATTTTCAACTTTCAATGATGTACATTATGAAACTTAAATATTTGTATAGAGCGAATATCCTGTTGTTGACATGCTGCTTCGCAATCGCGGGATGCGGCGATGACAACGGAAACGGTAAATTACCGCAAGAAGAATTATCCGAGGAATACTACTCTGGAGGACTACTGGGAACTACTTTTAATGCAACGACTTATGCATACGAACAACCCACGCCGGTCGTGGACGCATCACCCGAATTTCTACTCGGTTTCAAGCGGGGAGAAGCCTCGTTTGAACATGAATTTACATCCAATGTGGATGGCGTTCGCCGCGGATTGGGACCGGTTTCGGTACGCAGTTCCTGCATAACCTGTCACCCCGCCTATGGACACGGAAAACAGATGGAACAATACCGTTCCAAAGACTTCGGCAACGGATACCTGTTAGTAGTTACCGATGCCAACGACAATTATGTGAGCCAACTGACCGGAATGCCGCAAACACAGGCAACTTATCCTTATTTGCCGCCGATTGATGAATCCGGCATCCATATCGAATGGAAAAACTATACCGACGTGTACGGCAACGTTTTTCCCGACGGAGAAACATACAGCCTGATATACCCCGAAGTTTCCATTGACCGTTCGGCAATCAATGTTCCGATGCCCGATTTTTACAAAGTGCGTCTGGAAGCAACCATCGGCATTTACGGCACAGGACTGATTGACGCCATTCCCGACGATTCCATCCTCGCTCAGTATCATTACGAAAAAAGCCGGGGATTTACGCTGAACGATGCGAAATACCAGCCCGAAAATTTTATCAAAGAAGTGGACGGCACTTCGCATCCCGGACGCTACACCTACGGTCTGTCGCGCGGCACGCTACAGAATGGTCCCGGCGCCAATGCCATTTGGAATATCACCAATGTAACCCGTTCCGACAGGCGTTACCATTATATCACAACAGCTTATGCTACGGCTATGTCGCAGAACCGGGATATTCAGACAAAGCTGGGAAAAAGCGAACAGGAAATTTATGATGATTTGATGTCGAGAGATTTACCCGTTGAAATGAGCGACAAGGACTATATTGATTTTATGGTCTGGCACCGGGGACTGGCAGTTCCGGCAGCCCGGAATCTCAACGATCCGGACGTAAAAAAAGGAAAGGAAAAATTCTACGAAACCGGCTGTACGTCTTGCCATCGTCCCTCGTGGACAACCGGTGCGGACGATTATGCCGGCGATCCGATGGTGAAAGGCAAATTGCCGCGCTATCCGAATCAGAAAATCTGGCCTTATTCCGACTTTCTACAACACCGCCTCGACATGGTAAACGATATCCGTACCGGCTGGTGCCGAACGACTCCGCTCTGGGGACGCGGACTTTCCGAAAAATGCACAGGCGCAAGCGAACACTTGCACGACATGCGCGCCCGCAATTACAACGAAGCTATTTTATGGCACGGCGGCGACGCCAAGTTTGCCAAAGAGAAATACCGGAATTTACCGAAAAAAGACCGTGAGGCCTTGATTAAATTTCTGGAATCAATTTAATTACGTGAACCATAGTTTTTTAAGCAATCCCGATGGTCAAAGCGGCCATCGGGATTATTGGATTAAGGGTGCTTCCGCGTTTATAGACCTATCCGTATCCGACAGTTGTCGTTCCGGATTAAAAAAGCGCGTAGCGCTTCTGTGTTTATAGCCGGGTGCGACAGCGCCCGGAATAAGGTGAATGTTCCCCAGCCAAGCGCCGCGTAAGCGGTGCTGTTATTCAATCGGCACGGGTGTACGACAAATTTCCCAATTAGTGTTTAACGACTATCGGTAGATGTCTCCACTCGCTGCGCTCGGTCGACATGACGATACCCTTTGGGAGAAAACAAGAGGAGGAAAGATTAGGGCGGCTTCGCCGCCCTAATCTTTCCTCCTCTCCCTCAATAATATACATCGGCGTCATGTCGAGCGAAGCGCCGAAGGTGCGAAGTCGAGACATCTGACGATAATTTATACTATTGTTATGTTTATTATGATTTGTCACATAGCTGCCGCAAACACCCCGATTTTATTGTCAATCATGAATAAAAACCATCCAAAACCGTTTTTCAGTCCATTTTACAAAATATTTACCCTGAAAGAATCTAATAATTGTGTATTTCCCCGTATAATCAGGCGTGAAAACCTTATAAATTTGATAAATTTAATAAAATACTCATTTTTTGTTTAAATAATTATCTATTTCGCATTTTTATTTAAAAATAATACTTACATTTGCAGCGATTTTGACAAACAATTTGAAATG
>BNTV01000110.1 GCA_025996865.1 Bacteroidia bacterium | reverse complement strand
TTCCGGCCGAATCTACCGAGGTAATTGATTTGGGAGATGTCAGTTCCTATCTCATGACTAAAGAAGAGGCTATGAACAAAATATTTACCGATTTTGAACCATTAAGCAGCTCTACGGCTTATTACTGTCAAATTTCCGGAAATATAAACAGCCTGAACTTCAAGGGAACCAAAATCAAGTACCCTCCCTTTCTCATCGTAAGATACCAATACATAGTCAATATTTCCGGCTGACTTTCCGAATTTATCATTTAATTTTATTTCACCAATATGTGTCCATGTCGTTTTTTTATTGAAAATAAACGCTGCTGCATCACTCATTATTTTCCAATCTTCGCGAAATCTAATTGGGCAAATGATGACTGGTTGATTTTTATGATTCAAACTGCAAACGCCCAATGGAAACTCGACACTGTTTTTAGTGCAATTTGAAACAACGTTATTGAAAGGACAAAGTTTGTCTGTCCGATAACGTATTGCTCTGTCCGATATATTGTCAATCAGAAATCCAAATACTTCAGACAATGGTTGATTTTTATTTTTATCATCTATATTCACGTTTGCAAAAGTAATAAATAAATTTGTCATTCAAAAATTTACTTGATGGCTGCCCAGGGCAAACGTATCTTAATTTGTATCAAGCTGTATGCATTCATCATTTTATTTTTTCACACAAACCGGCTTGATTCTCTCCTGATTATTTCTCCGTACAAATTAACCGTCACCGGTGAAGCCGTTTTGTTTCTTACCCGCTGAAACATTAAATCAATACTCATGTTTACAATTTCTTCACAAGGCTGTCTGAACGAAGTCAAGGAATGTTTCAGATGATCGGAATATTTCATATTGTCGAATCCGCACATTAACAAGTCCGACGAAATTTTCAAGCCGATAGCGTCTAACGACGACATGAGAACGGCTGCCGTTGAATCGTTTGCACAGACAATTCCGGTTTTTCCCGGCACAATCCGGATTTTCTTTACCGAATCCGGATCGGTCGGATCGGCGCAATACACATTCTGTTCGTCAAACCGGATATGGCAGTTTAACGCCATGTCTCTGACACCTGCTAACCGAAGATTGACGGAGTAAGCCGAATCCGGGCGGTAAAAAAAATGGATCATTTCGCAGCCTGCGTCAATCAGTAATTTAGCCATCACTGCGCCGGCATGGAAGTTATCAAGACATACCAGATCAAATTCGCTTCTCTCCGGAAAATTCACTATATCCCTGTCAATCAATATGGTCGGGATACCTGCTTTTTGGATTTCATTGCATATATGCAGATTGATTTTCCGACTGTCGGGCACTCTTTCGAGCGGGGCAAAAAAGACGCCATCTACTTTTTTCTCAATATAACTGTTACAGCAAGTATTTATAAGCGAATGTCTTATATCGGCGCTGCTTGCCGTGGCGCCGTCCCACAAGCAATTGAAACGGCCACTTTCCGACTGTTTCAGTAACTGGTCGTTAATGATTGAAAATATTTCCGACTCCCCTGAACCGGGCAGCAATAAACCAAAAGTTAATTTCCGGTTGTCTCCTTTGTAAGTAATTACAGAGCCTAAACCCTTTTTCTTTTTAATGAATTCTTCGTCTTGCAACTGGTTATATACTTTCGAAATGGTTGGACGCGAAACGCCATATCGGGCTGCCAACTGTAGTTCGGTCGGCAGTAAAGAGCCTGTAGAATAGACATTATTTATAATCTCTTCTTTCAGAGAATTATAAATAGTTTTATAGTTTGTTTTTAACTGTACCATCTTTTTATTTATTAAATCGCATACAAATATACGGCTTTTCAAATATTTTTTCAAATATTTTTGTACATACTGTTTACAAACCACATTACATGTTCCTTTTTATACGTGCAGGATGGAATAAACTTACAAATTACTTATATGTTTACATATATGTAAGTAAAATAAGGATAAAAATATATGTTTTTTATTTCATTTTTATTGTCATATTATTTGCATATAAGAAATAATGTTTAACTTTGTAACGTTAAACTAATACATAATGGAAAATGTTTATACTAAATTTAAAAAAGAAATTATGAGTAAGCAAATTATATTCGGGATACAAAATCTGTGTTTATTGCTATTGTTTTTTTCTTGTCGCCACACGGATGGTTTTCAGGGCGCAACAGCTGCATGGACGTTTGCCGATGCGAATGACGCGACAGACGGGGATGTTTACATTGAATCAAAGCTCGGAAGCGACGATATTGCAGGCTTACACTTGCTGAAATATAAACTTCAAAAAGATGAAATATCAAAATGGCATGACATTCTATTCCGCTTTAACGGGAAACAATCCGAATTGTACGTGGACGGCGTGTTGCGCGACGACGAAGTTACCGCAGGCGAAATCCGCATGGGTTAAGTAAATAATAATCATATACAAATGAATAAAAATGTAAATATTGCTTCAAAAATTGCTCCGGTCATGATGGCATTTTTCACGATGGGATTTGTCGATCTGGTCGGAATAGCGACCAACTATGTAAAGAGCGACTTCAGTCTGTCGGACACGGCTGCCAATTCGTTTTCAGTCATGGTGTTTGTATGGTTTCTGGTGTTTTCGGTTCCTACCGGCATATTGATGAATAAGATTGGCCGGAAAAAGACGGTATTGATAAGTTTATTTGTTACTTTTCTGGGTCTGATCATACCGTTTGCAATTTATGGCAAAACAAGCATGATTGCTGCCTTTTCATTGCTTGGTATAGGTAATACGTTGATGCAGGTATCTTTGAATCCGCTATTGACCAATATCGTCAGTGATAAAAAATTGCCCAGCTATCTGACTATGGGACAGTTTATAAAGGCGATCGCTTCATTTATAGCGCCGGTTATCGCGACACAAGCGATTCTGTATTTCGGAAACTGGAAGTTATTGTTTCCTTTATTTGCCTTCATTTGCCTGATTGCCATCGTTTACCTGTTTTTTACCGATATTAAGGAACAAGCCGTAGGAGAAACATCGTCTTCGTTCCTGAAATGTATCGCTCTTTTAGGTAACGGCTTGGTATTCTTATTGTTTGCGGGAATACTGGTGCATGTAGGCATTGATGTGGGAATGAATATTACTGCGCCGAAATTATTGATGGAACGAACCGGTATGCCCCTTTCCGAAGCCGGATATGCAACCAGTATATACTTTCTTTTCAGAACATTCGGTTGTTTTGCCGGCACATTCCTTCTCTCACGGTTTTCTGTCAGGAAAATGTTTATTGTGAGTGCGCTGTTAATTCTCATGGGTATATCAGGCTTTTACATAAGCAATTCCGCAATGGCCATTTATACCTGCATCGCATTAGTCGGTATTGGTAACTCAAACGTTTTCCCGATCATTTTTTCCAATGCACTGTCGCTGACTGCTCAAAAGAATGAAATGTCGGGTCTGATGGTTATGGGCATAGCCGGCGGAGCAATATTTCCCGTATTGATGGGTTTTGCATCCGACAGCATGGGTAGTCAGACAGGTGCAGTCATTGTTTTGACGGTCTGTATTGCCTATCTCGTATTTCTGATATCAAAAATCAAAGGGGTTGAAAATAAATGACAGAGCAGATCAACATATTCAATAACGGCTGGAATTTTTCGCAGGACGGACCGGGCAACCGGCTTATTTACCATTTACAGGGATGTAATTTGTCTTGCCCATGGTGTTCCAATCCGGAAGGTATAAATATTTATAAAATAATACTATTTGTAATGAATTATTCTAATAATTTTAAGCATGAAAAACGATGGATTTGCAACTGTATTTCTATGTCTGGCGCTACTGTTCTTTTCGATAGAAGCGAGCGGCCAGGCAAAAAAAATTACAGGTAAGGTTCTTGACAATTTCAACGAACCATTAGTAGGTGTGACTGTAGGAGTTCTTGGAACTACAATTGGTACAATGACAGATGGAAATGGTGACTTTGCCATAACAGTTCCAAGTGATACCTGCAACTTGCAATTTTCTTTTTTAGGTTTCCGGACACAGGAAATAAAAGTAGGAAAACAGCAGGTTGTTTCGGTTACCATGGTTGAAGCAGCAAAAGATCTTGGCGAAGTGGTGGTGACCGCATTCGGCACCCAGAAAAAAGAAAGCGTTGTGGCGTCCATAACGACAGTACACGCCAAGGATTTGCAGATTGCGGGCAGTAACCTGACCGCTGCGTTTGCGGGAAAAATTCCCGGACTGATTTCTTTCCAGACAACGGGCGAGCCGGGTAAAGACAACGCTCAGTTCTTTGTGCGCGGGGTTACCACTTTCGGATATAAGTCCGACCCGCTTATTCTGATTGATGGTTTTGAAGCCTCTGCCGATGATCTGGCGCGTTTACAGCCCGACGATATTGATGCATTTTCCATTCTGAAAGACGCTTCAGCCACGGCGGTATATGGAGCGAGGGGAGCTAACGGCATCATCTCCGTCACCACAAAATCCGGTACGTTGGGCGAAAAAGTCAAGATTTCGGCGCGGTTTGACGTCAACGTTTCCACGCCTACATCCATGCTGGAACTCCTTGACGGCGTTTCCTACATGCGACTCTACAATGAAGCCCGTATCTCCCGCCACAACGACCAGACGGCGCAATACAAGGATGAACCCGGCTTAATTACCCCAATGGGTAACTGGTACAGCGAAGAGAAGATTCAAGCGACCATGCGCGGAGACAATCCGATGGTTTACCCCAATGTTAACTGGTACGACATGTTGATGAAGAATCATACCGTTAATTCCAAATTCAATATCAACCTGTCGAGCGGCGGACAAGCGGTGACTTATTACGTTTCGGCCGGCATGGACCATGAAACCGGCTTGCTCCAGGTTGACAACCAGGATTATCTGAACAACTTCAACAGCAACATCGACATCAAGCGTTATAATATCCGCAGCAACGTCATTTTCAAACTGGGAAAGACAACGGAACTGGACACCCGGATTTCGGGAAGATTCCAGAAATATAATGCTCCCTATCGTTCTGCCGGCGACATTTTCAATATGGTCATGAGCATCAATCCCGTTGAATTTCCTGCGGTATGGACTCCCGACGAACGGCACCTGAATACCCGAAATACCATGTTCGGCATGGTCGATCCCATGATGGTCAATCCCTATGCCGAAATGGTCAGTGGTTATACGCAAAGCGATGAAAGCACGCTTTTGGCGCAGGCTACCCTCAAGCAGGACCTGAAAGCCATTCTCGAAAATCTGAAACTGGAATTGAAAGCCTCGGTAAACACATGGAACGCTTCCTCGCAAACCCGTTTCTATAATCCCGTTTATTATGCGCTCGAAAATTATGATTCCCAAACGGACAAATATTCTCTTTACGGTCTCAACCCGAACGAAAACGGACGTCTCGGCGATGTATCCGGCGCCCGTAACGGGGAAACACACTATTATTTCGAAGGACGCTTAAACTGGAACAAAAGTTCCGGACTTCACAATGTCGGCTTTATGACTGTCGGCATCGCTGAAGAAAAACTCCTTACCAACGGCGCCGACGGTTCCATTTATGAAACCTTGCCGGAACGCAACCTCGGTAACTCCTCGCGTTTTACCTATGATTACGATTCACGCTATTTCCTGGAAGCATCCTATGGCTATAACGGTTCCGAAAAATTTGACAAGTCCCACCGGTTCGGTTTTTTCCCTTCTTTCGGCCTGGGATGGATACTCTCCAATGAACCCTATTACAGCAGCAAGCTTAAAAGCACTGTAGATCTGTTTAAATTGAAATTTACATACGGAAAAGTCGGCAACGATGCCATTGCAGGACGTTCGGGACGGTTTTTCTTCCTGTCACAGATAAACAGCGGGGGCGGCATGTATTCATGGGGAAAAGATTACCTGCAAAGGTACGGAGGTTACAATGTCGTAAGATACAACAACCCGAATATTCAATGGGAAGTTTCCACCATAGCCAATCTCGGACTGGAACTCGGATTGTTGAAAGGACTCAATATTCAGGCTGACTATTTCCACAATATACGAGATAAAATTTACTGGCCACGGAACAACATTCCTCAAACAATGGGTTATGAAACAACCATCAGCGGTAACATAGGAAAAGTCAAATCACACGGCGTTGACGGTTCCATCGACTACAAGCGCTCCTTCAGCCGTGATTTCTGGGTAACGGCGCGTGTAAATGTAACGTATGCAACCAACAAGATAATCAGGACAGACGAACCGTCTTACAATGAGTACTATCTCTATACCGTAGGACACTCGGTAGGACAACAATGGGGCTACATCGGCGAACGTTTGTTTGTTGACCAGGCGGAAATAGACAATTCACCCAGTCAGATAGCTTTTGGGAACTATATGCGCGGAGACATAAAATACACCGACGTAAACAAAGACGGGGTTATCAATGAAAACGACCGCATCCCTATCGGCTATCCGACCGTTCCCCAGCTGCAATACGGTTTTGGAGCATCAACCGGTTATAAGAAAATGGATTTGTCATTCTTTTTCCAAGGGAACGGACAAACTTCATTCTTCATCAACCCGGAAGGTATCGCGCCTTTGGTTAACAGGCGCAACGCACCTGCCATCATCGCACGCGATTCGTGGAGCGAAACCAATCCCGACATTCACGCTTTCTGGCCCCGGCTTGCGGTTTATCAGGTAAACAACAACATTCAGCCGTCAACCTGGTGGCTGCGCGAAGGTGGATTTATGCGGCTGAAAACAGTGGAAGCGGGCTACAATCTTGATTTTATCAAGTATTGCGGCATTTCGGGCGGACGCATTTATATAAATGGAGAAAACCTGTTTTACATCAGCCCGTTCAAAATGTGGGATCCCGAGATGGGAGGATACGGCTTGGCATATCCGATAAACAGGCGGTTTAATCTTGGAATTCAATTAACATTTTAATCAAAAAGCATTATGAATATCATGAGAAAATGGATATATATTCTTGGAGTTGTCACAGCCTTATCAGCATGTTCCGACTACCTCAACATCGTGCCGGACAATACCGTCACGCTGGAAGACTATTTTACAAACAGAGAAATGGCATACAATGCATTAGCTAAGGTTTACAGTTACCTGCCCCCCATCCATAGCGCTTATAACTCGACTTTTCTGTTAGGCGACGAATGGATGTCGCGGGAAGAAGATAAAAACGACCTGTGGCGTCAACCGCCCATGGGCATTATGATGGGAGGACAAAACAACAGTAACCCCATGTACGGCTTATGGACAGGAAGTGGCGGCGCTCCGCACCTTTACAAGGCGATACGCACCTGCAACACTTTCCTCGACAATATTTCACTCGCTACGAACATGTCCGGAACGGAAATGAGGGACTGGATCGCGCAAGTGAAATTTCTCAAAGCCTACTATCACTATCAACTGGTAGAATATTACGGCCCGATTGTCATCGTTGACCGCAGTGTCAATGTAGATGAGCCTGATGAGCAGATTTTGCCGAAACGCCGGAAAATAGAAGACTGCTTCAACTATATTATCAAGCTGATAGACGAAGCGATTCCCGATTTGCAAGACCGTGTATCCGATATAAACCTCGGCATGGTCGATAAACGGGCTGCATTGGCTATCAAGGCCCGGATCATGCTGCTTCGCGCAAGTCCTTTCTTCAACGGCAACCGCGAATATTACGGCGATTTCCTTGATTTCGACGGACAGCCTTTCTTCCCATTGGATGAAAACATCCAGAAATGGAAAGATGCGCTGGACGCTGTAAACACCGCCATTACTTTCTGTGAGAATAACTTCGTTGAACTGTACCGTTTCACGGGAATACCGTTCAGCAAGGAAGACGAAGCGCTTTTAAAACAAAATCCCGAAAATATGCAAAACTATTATTCGGTGAAGATGGTCATTCCCGACCCCTGGAATCAGGAACTGATATGGGGACGTGTAGGCGACAGGTACGGTGGCGATTTCCTTCAGTACGCAAGCGCTATCCGTACCATCAACGAAAACGATCCCGACTGGCAAAACACATGGGGCGTAGGAAACTGGCTGGGAGCCAATTACAGCATGTTGGAACGCTATTATACCCAAAACGGACTGCCTTTGGACGTTGATATGACTTTTTCTCAGAGTGACAAATACGAACTTTTTGCAACACCCGATGCATCCGATGCAAGCTACAAGCCTTGGGCGGGCATTCTTCAGCCGGATGTCAGAACCGTTAGCCTGTACCTGGGCCGTGAAATGCGCTTTTATGCCAATCTCGGCGTTACAGGAGGCTATTGGCGCCAGTATCAGCGCATAATGCCAACCATGATGCTGCCGGGAACAGACGGAGGCATCAGTTTCTCCCATGGCGGTACCGGTGAGATAGATTATTTCTGGACAGGCATAGGTGTGCAAAAATTTGTTCATCCCGAATCCACAAATGGATTTTATCAACGTATGATCACTTTCCCTTATCCTGTTATACGACTGGCAGACTTATACCTGATGAAAGCCGAAATTCTCAACGAGATAGAAGGTCCCAACCAGGCTGTATATGATGAGCTTAACAAGATTCGCCGCCGCGCCGGAATCCCCGATGTGGAAGACGCATGGTCTAACCCTGTGCTGGTAAGCTCTAACTATATCAACAGCCATAAGGACAAAAACAAGCTTCGTGAGATTATTTTGCGCGAACGCAGCATAGAACTGGCTTTTGAAGGAGCGCGTTTCTTCGATATGCGCCGTTACAAACGGGCTATGCGGGAGTTTAACCAGTCCACTATGGGCTGGAATGGCAAGGGTTCAACGGCAGGCCGGTTTTTTGTCCTCTCGATTAAGCAAAGGCGCAGTTTCCAGATGCGCGACAACCTTTGGCCCATACCGCTGAGCGAAATGAATATAAATTCCAATCTGAAACAAAATCCGGGATGGCCCGGTTCTGAAAAGAAATGAAAATTAAAGATTAAAAATTGAATATTATGGACAATATACAAAAATTTATATCAATAATCGTTCTCTCGGCCATTTTTCAGGGATGTCGGGAAAGCGAACGTTTCGAGATAAATTATACTGATATGACTCCTCCCGGAAAACCGGTTATCAGCGAGGATTACAAGCCGCTTTACGGCGGAGCCAGAATTTATTTCACGCCGCCGGAAGACGAAGACGTGTTAACCGTTGATGCAAGCTATACAAATCAAAAAGGTGAAATATTCTGGTTTTCGTCATCCTATTTTACAGATTCTATTGATGTAGAGGGTTTTGCCGATACGAACCCCCAAAAGGTAACCATTTATGCGGTGGACCGGGCAGGTAACAAATCGGAACCGCAGACAATAACCGTTATCCCGAAAGAACCCGCCGTTTCGCGTGTCGCCGGCAGTATCGCCGTCAAAGGCGGTTTCAGTTCCTTTTATATCGACTGGAGAAACGAACTGAAGCAAGTCGTCAACATTCATGTCAATTACTCATACGACGGGCAGGAGAAAGTGGCGATCTATACTTCTACCGATACGGTGGAACGGAAATTCATCCGCCTTGAAAACATTTCCGAAACGACGCCTGTCAGCGTAAAAGTCAAGGTAGAAGACCGTTACGGCAATATAAGCAATATTGCCGCAAGTAGCATCCACCTGATAAAGGACGAAAAAATTCCCAAGGACAAATGGATTATCCCCATAACCAACGACTCCATCGAAGGCGTACCGCAAGGCTATTGGGATGCTTATGAAGGACGTATGATCTATATTACCGATGATATTATAGACAACGGACTAAACTGGAATTGGGGAAGCACCGGCCCCAAGGGGCATACCGGAAATGTAAAGGACGGAAATTTACCTGCCAATTTCATTATCGACCTTGGCGAAGAATGGGAAATCAGCCGGATTATCACTCACCAGAGGGATGGCGCCCAAGCTGCTCCAAATATCCCGACAGGAAGAGGATGGTATTATGCCACCGAAAATATAGGCATTTATAGCATGTATATCCGGGACAATACAAAACCGGGCTGGGATTCCATCCGCACCCATAAAATAGTCTTTCCGCCCGACCTCCCCGGACAGCAATACCGGGTGATGGCTCAGGCAGGCGACATGGCCTATCTTTATCCGGAAGATCCGCATTTTTCCGCTCCTACACGCTGGTTCCGCTATGAAGCGAGATTTGGATTTAATAATGACTACACGGCGCAGGGTGCCATGGGTTTATCGGAAATCACACTGTACGGCAGAAGAAAAAAATAATTAACAATTAAAATTATGAAACATTTATATTATGCAATCTATATAGGAAGCGTGCTGATTACCGCAATGGTTTTCAGTTCCTGTTCGGATATTTACGATAATATCAAAGATTTTTCTCCGGAGGAAACCGTTTATCCTGCCAAATTCGATACGCTTGGATGGAAACTGGGTTACGAACGTGTTGAATTTTATCTGAACAAGGGAGGTCAGGTATCTTCAGACCAAATGAAATTGGGCAAAGCGAAGAAAACAGTTGTTGAATACGATGACAAGCGGATTGTTATCGACAGTATTTGTTCCCGGGTAAATATACCCGGTTTGACCGAACAGAGGCTTTATCATTTCAAGATTTACACCGAAGACCAGTACGGGAACAAATCCATTCCCCAAGAAACTCAATTGACTCCGTTTACAAAAACAGACCTTGATATCCTGTCGTTGGTGCCGCCCAATGTGATCGAATCGACATCGGCCGCCGTCGTAGAATGGGGAACGCCGATAGAATCGGATTTGTACCGGTTCTTCAGCTATGCGGGAGAATATACCGACAAGGACGGGCAGGTTCATTCCTTCGAGGGCGGTAATTTGCCGAGTTTCATCGTGGAAAATGTTTTGTTAGGCGTGGAAATTCCTATCAGAATCAGGGCTAAGATACTGCCCTATACCGGTGGAGTCCCGCTCCTTGACACGATTCCTGCCTGGGAGACCTACTACAACCTGCGTATTTCGGAAGCTGCAAAACCGGCCATCTTCCTGAAAACACCAGAGGCTGCTTCTGTGATAAATATCTTTAACAGTCAGTTTCCTGTTGAATTTTCGTGGACTAAAGTACCGGAAGTAAGTAATTATGTCTTGAAAATTTCGAAAATCCGGGATTTTCCGGCCGAATCTACCGAGGTAATTGATTTGGGAGATGTCAGTTCCTATCTCATGACTAAAGAAGAGGCTATGAACAAAATATTTACCGATTTTGAACCATTAAGCAGCTCTACGGCTTATTACTGGCAAATAGAACCGAAAGAACAAACAGCATCCGTCCGTTTACAATCACGTACCGTCAATTACAAACATGTCGAAGGCGAACTGGTTCAGGAAGATGTTGAAACCACAGACCCGAAAAGCCATTATACCGGAGACAATTTATATATATGGGAACCGGGAGTGTACCACAACAGCGACAGCTATGTAATCTGGCAAGGCAATTCGGTAGAAGTCTCCTTTTATGGGAGATACATTGCCTGGTACGCCCTTCACAATAACGACCTCGGCAACGGGCGTGTTTATATCGACGGCGAACTTGATGACGACGTAGTCTGCTGGGCATCTTACAGGAGGGTCGAAAAACTATACGAAAAATTCTGGCCATCGGATGGAAATCATACGATTAAAGTAGTCGCGTCGCCGGGAGTAGTAGGCGGAAACATTGTCCATGATTACTTTATTTACGTGCATGAAGTGAAATAATTATATGAATATGAATATGAAAAATTTATTTTTTTTGGGCATAATAGCCATTGTGGCAACATCTTGCGTTAAGAACGTTTCCGGCAAACCGGTTGAGGTAATACTGATGTCTTCGGATTGGGCTTTCGATTTTGCAGGAAAAACGGCAGTCGGCACATTGAATACGGAGATTCATCGCGCAGATCTGCCGAATCCTGAAACTGTTGAAAAAGGTTTCACTGTAAGATTTATTGCCGATTTAAAGAAAATCGGCAACGAACAGATACTGGTGGAAATCCCACAGATACTCACTGTTCGCTTTCGTCAGCACGATCCCGCAGATCGCGAACGCCAGAATTATCCGGCCTTCAAAATGCCGGACGGAACAGTCCCTGTCCTCGAAGCGTCTTTGGGCTTGCAATTCCCTGCCGGTGAAGGCGAGTTGAAAGATATGACAATCGGGATTCCACTGGCAATGCTCGAAAAACCATATAGCAAGCACGAAATCATTCTGAACTTTTCGGGAATAAAATGGACGATGTATGTGGACGGGAAACTGCTTGACAATGATTTCGCCCTCGGCTATCCGCAATGGGCAACCGGAACGGCGTGGAGCATCAATCCTGAGATTGTCGGCAAGGCTGATATTTATTTCCCCGCCATAGAACCCGAACAGCAAACGACACAAAAGCCTGAAATCGTTCCGGAGATTCAATACTGGACGCCACCGGGACATAACGCCTGGGTGGGCGATGTAGTGACATTCTATCATGAAGGGCGTTACCATGTTTTTTATCTCTATGACCGCCGCCATCACGGCAGCAAATTCGGACGCGGAGCGCATTATTTCGAGCACCTGTCAACAACCGATTTCAAGACATGGACAGAACACAAACCGGCCACACCGATCGAGGAGCAGTGGGAAACATTCGGCACAGGCACGCCTTTTGTGTTAGACGGTAAATTTTGCATCAGTTATGGCTATCATACCACACGCATCTATCCGGACGAACAGACGTCTTTGCCCGAAGAATGGGAATTTCTGAAAAAGAACGGATACACAGGCCCGTTCAATTTCAATAACGTAAAAGGAGTTCCTGCCGGCTCGAGCTACTCAGTCAGTGAGGACGGTATTTCGAATTTCCGTAAGACGGGCGTCATCTTCCATCCCTGCGAAAACCCGAGCGTTTACATAGATCCTGAGGGAAAACTGAAGTTGCTTGCCAACTACCGGTCGAAAGGCATCTGGGAATCGGAGTCGGTCGATAGCGGATGGAAATGCATCAATCCTGATTTTCCGCCCGGAGGTGATTGCACTTTCTTTTTCCGCTGGGGAAAATATGATTATATCATCGGCGGATTTAACAATCTCTGGTCGAAACCTGCCGCTGCAAAGGACACGGAATATAAAAGTGTTGTAGATCAAGGGCTTGATTTCTATAATGGCGTATGCGTTCCGGCAATTTCGGAAATCCCGGGCGGACGTTTCCTGATGGCTGCCTGGATGAATATACGCGGCTGGGGAGGTCCGTTTGTTATCCATGAACTGATACAGTTTCCCGACGGACGTATCGGTAGCAAATGGATGGACGAAATCATACCTGCAACCGGAAAGCCGGAACAGCTGATATCCAAAATCGACGGGACGTCAACATACCCTGTTGATCCACAGTCATTCATGCTGACATTCAACGTTCATCCCCAAAAGAAAGACGGGAAGCTCGGCATCGTCTTTCTCGGAGAGGACGGAGAGCAGAATGCCTGCGAATGGCAAGTCCGCCCCGGCGACTTGTGGGCGCAGTATGCAAAAGGTGCAATGAACACTTTTTCCGGTGACGAGAAATCTTTGCGCCAAGGTGTCAATCCGGTTTTCGACTATGCAATCGAAAATCTCATCGACGTTGACAAGCCGTTTACTGTCAGGATAATGGTAAAAAGCAATGCAAAGTTCGGCGGCTCGGTTATTGATGCCGAAATCGCACATCAGCGCACGATGCTCACCTATCGTCCCGACCTGTATGTCAAACGCTTGCTTTTCCGCACAGACGGAATCGAAATCAAAGACGTCATTATAGCGCCGGCTGTTAATAACTAATTGGTTGATTTTATGCATTATTTAGGAATTGACATAGGAACAAGTTCGATTTGCGGCGTGATATATGACCCGGAAACAAAATCGGTAACGTCCATCACCAAAGAAAATACAGCGGTCATTGAGTCGTTGCCGGTTATCCGGGAGAAAATACAAAATCCTTCCCTGATTATGGATACGGTTATGGATATAATTCGGGAATTTACATCAAAATATACGGATATAAAAGGAATTGGCATCACCGGTCAAATGCATGGCATACTTTATGTCGATGAAAACGGAGAGGCCTTAAGCCCGCTTTATACATGGCAGGATGGCAGAGGGAATCTTCTGCTCGAAGCAGACAGGACATACGTTGACTGTTTGTCTGAAAAATCAGGATATCCGTTGGCAACCGGTTACGGATTAGTTACTCATTTTTATAACATGATAAATAACAATGTCCCCCGCAAGGCTGCAAAATTATGCACAATAATGGATTATGCCGTTATGAAACTGACGGGGCGAAAGAGTCCGTTGATAGACTATACGAATGCCACCTCATTGGGTTGTTTCGGTTTGAAAGATTTGTGTTTCGACCTGCAAGCCATCGAAAAAGCCGGTATTGACGTTTCAATCCTTCCTGAAACAAGAGAATCGGGAGTTTTGGCGGGTTACTATTCCGGCAAGATACCTGTTTATTCGGCAATCGGGGATAATCAGGCGAGTTTTCTCGGTTCGGTAAAAGACATCCCTCATTCTATCCACATCACGATCGGTACAAGCAGTCAGTTGTCCGTATATTCCAAAGAATACGTGAAAATAGAATCGCTTGACACCCGCCCGTTTCCCGGAGGTGGATATATCCTCGTTGGCGCAACTTTATGCGGCGGTCAATCCTTAGTTATCCTGAAAGAATTTTTTGAACAGACATTGAGGTTTTTCGGAACGGAATATGCCGGCGCCGCAGGCTTTTTTGAAAAATTAGCTTCGATACCGGAAGATTCATTCCCGAAAGATTTACCTTTCACAGAAACCTGTTTTTACGGTACACGTTCAAAACCGATGAAAAGAGGAGCTATTACCAATATCTCGGCGTTAAACCTGACGCCCGAAAACTTGATTATCAGCTTCCTGAACGGCATTTCATCCGAATTACATGCGTTTTACGAACTTATACCGGACCCTATCAAAACCGGCAAAAATACATTGGTCGGGTCGGGCAACAGTATCAAAAAAAATCCGCTGCTGGTGAAAATCATTGAGCGACAATTCGGTTGCAAATTGATTTTTTCCGATTATGCCGAAGAAGCCGCTTTAGGCGCCTGTTTTTGTGGAATGGCCGGTAGAAGTTTTAACTTTTCTCAACCCGAACCCGCGCATCAACGGCAATAATCCCTTTTTCCGTAGCCAACAAAGGATTGATATCCAATTCTTTTACCTCCGAGGCAAAGCGTAGCAGCGCCGAAAGTTGAACGATAATTCTCGCAAATTGTTGTTCATTGATACCTCTTTGTCCGCGGGCGCCCTGGAAAACTTTGTAACCTTTCAAAGAACGAATCATCGACAACGCTTCTTCCATCGCCAAGGGCGCTAAGCCGGAAGCAACATCCTTGAAAATTTCCACGAAAATACCACCTAATCCGCAAAGCACAATGTGTCCGAATTTTTCTTCGTACTTGGCGCCGGCAAACAATTCGATGCCTTTCAGCATCGGTTGAACCATAACAGCCGTAGCATCGGGAATTTCCATCAGGCGTAAAAACTCGAACTGTAAATGTTCCTGAGAGCGGACATTCAACACAACG
>BNTV01000109.1 GCA_025996865.1 Bacteroidia bacterium | reverse complement strand
TTGACTATGTATTGGTATCTTACGATGAGAAAGGGAGGGTACTTGATTTTGGTTCCCTTGAAGTTCAGGCTGTTTATATTTCCGGAAATTTGACCGGCCCATTTATCTCTTATTTGGAAAACTCTACATCCAATTTCAATTGGAATCAGGCATTCAAATATCCGAAGCCCGATTATCTTTCATCATCACAGAAAAGATTAATTCCTCAAATAATAGCTAAAGGTTCAATTCTAAATCAATGGAACAAGAAACAAGCAGTTGCTTTACAAACATCCTTTTACGACACATTACCCACACTACCTACGGTTGATAAATCCGATGCTGATTTTGCATTTTTTCTCTATGACTTAGAGCCTGTAAAAAATGAAAAACGCTTGGATTTAAAGTTAAAAAGAATTGTTTATACAAAATTTACCATCGCATTGGAGCAAATAGCTAAATTTGAAGCCGGCTCTATAAGCGATTTTACCCAATTATTGCAAAAGAGATTAGATGCCAAACGTTCGAGAGTTTCCAATATTGAAAATGTAGTTATAGAATGAGTTATCAAATGAATCTATTTGGCGAGGAATGCGTTGAAACTACAATTACCAACGTAGCTTCCGTTCCACAACGGAGTCCGTTCCGTTATCCGGGAGGAAAAACATGGCTTATTCCTACTGTCCGGCAATGGCTCAAACAAGAAAACAAACCAATTGCGGAATTAATTGAACCTTTCGTAGGGGGAGGTATTGTAAGCCTTACCGCAGCATTTGAAAAATTGGCTAATCATATTACAATGATTGAAAAAGACGAAGAAATAGCTGCCGTTTGGGAAGTTATGTTGAATGGAAAAAACCAATGGCTTGCCGATAAAATAATTTCTTACAATTTGACAATCGACAATGTGAAAGATGAATTGAATAAACCGGACAAACAGTTACACGACATTGCATTCTGTACCATTCTCAGAAACCGGATTTTTCATGGAGGCATACTTGCAAAAGGTTCAGGTATGATTAAAAATGGAGAAAACGGGAGAGGAATTTCATCCAGATGGTATCCTAAAACATTGTATGATAGAATTGTTGCTATTAGTCTAGTGAAAGAAAAAATGAATTTTATCAAAGGTGACGCTTTTGAAATTATGGAGCAAAACCTGAATAACGAAAATGCTTATTTTTTCATTGACCCACCTTATACCGTTGCCGGTAAACGACTTTATACCCATTCAGAGATAGACCACGAACGTTTGTTTGATTTAACAGCCCGATTGAAAGGCCGGTTTATGCTTACATACGACAATACGGCAGATATACGACAACTGGCCGAGACATATAATCTTCCTTATAGAACAATTCCAATGAAAACAACGCACCATTTGGAAAAAACCGAGATTATCATTTCTGATAATTTTGTTTGGTGGAAGTAAAAACATATCAATTTTGTCGTACACCCTAAAATATTTGACGCATCAAATCAATCTTTTGTTGGCTGCGGAGAATGGGATTGTTGCTATGGATGCGCGGGTTCGGGTTGAGAAAAATTAAAATTTTAACAGCGCTTTCGGTTTAGTATGGAAAAAAGTCATAACTTTGTACCGGACTTGAAATACAATTAAATAAAACTGAAAAAATGATGAATGCATACAGCGAAATAATGGACGCGGCACGTTTGATACCCGTGATGAATATCCCAATTGAAATGCGCGACTCCCGTGTGGAGGTGATTGTATTACCTATCAAAACATCAACTCCTTTAGCGAAACCGGCCGAGTCAATGATGGGATACTTGAAACAGTATGCAAACACAGCACTGGCAGCTCAGGAAAAAGTTGATAGCAAATTATATTCAGATGAACTGTAAAGTGTTATATATATTATTAACTGTTGTCGGGTTGTATTCGTGTTCCAAACCTCGGGTGAACGGAACATTTTTTCGTGAAAGAAAAGAGTTATATGCCGAAAAAATTCCTGTAAACGAAGTATTTTCCGTTGATTTTGTAACCAAATCAGGAAATTATTTTATCATTTCAAGTTCTAAAACTGATACGACTTTATTTTTATACGAAACTCCTTCGTTGGGATTTAAGAACGCTACGGGAATAAAAGGAGGTGGTCCTGACGAAATTCAAACATTTCCTATGTTTTGCCATACGTCAGACAATAAGTATTTATATGTAAGGGGATACTCGCTCTTGTCCATCCGAAAAATATTAATACAGCCTCAGGGAAATTTCTCATTCATTGATGAATATAAATTAGATAGATATGATGAATATAATTTTATGAACCTGATAAGGGATTCTTTATTCATATATTATAGCAGCGACCGGCTTACTATTACAAAATATGATTTGAAAAATAAAATGCTATTGAAAAAAATCAATCTAAAAAAGGAAGACCACAAGGAATCTTATTATTATTCCAACCGAGGACTTATAGCTGCAAATGATTCATTCGTAATTTATCCTTACATATATAAGAAACAGATAGACATTTATGCTGTGGATAATTTTCAGCTTATAAAAAGAATTGATGACGGCAAAAAATATCCTAAAGTTACAGTATATGACGATAAAAACATAACATACCATTATCTGAATATTTATGCCGGGAAAAAATATTTTTATGTTATATATGTTGGGCATAAAATAGATGATAATTTTTTAGATCGAACATTAGAAGTATATGATTACGAAGGAAATCCCATAATAAAATATACCTTTGATATAGTTCCTTTTTATTTCGTCGTCGATGAAGAAAATGGATATATATACGGTTGTAATTCTTATTATGAAGATTATTTATTAAGATACAAACTCTTTCCCTGAAAAATATAAAATATTTGACGCATCAAATCAAAATACCTACCTTTACAATCCAGAATAACAAGAAAATTGAAGAAATTTTTATCAATATTCCTGAAAGTAATTCTTTCCATTTCCGGATTGCTGTTACTACTTTACCTTTTGTTGTGGCTCCCCCCCGTCCAACAAAAGATAAAGGGTTTTGCCTTGCAGGAAATTATGAAAAAAACCAAAAACCAAATGCACATCGGCAACCTCCGGTTTTCTCCATTTAACCATATCTGCTTGGAAGACATTTATGTTGCCGATTTACAGGGCGATACTTTGCTTTATGTCGCCAATCTCGACGCCGGCTTTAACTTGTTCAAATTGCTGAACAAAAAGCTGTTAATCCATTCCGTCAAAGTGGACGATTTTAATATTCGAGTTTCCCGAGACAGTATCGGCTCGTCTTTCAATTTTCAATTTCTGATTGACGCTTTCGCTTCCGATTCTCCGTCTTCCGACAGTTCCGCCATGCAGATTGAAATAGATAAACTCATTCTGAAAAACGGGAATTTATCTTATAATGTTCTGTCGGAACCTTATTTAGCCGATAGTTTGTTTGATGTCAATCACATTTTGATTCAAAATCTCCAAGCGGATATTCATTTGCCATCCATCGATTTGGAAAATCTGAAAACAGACATCGCAAATCTTTCATTTACAGAGAAAAGCGGTTTCCGGCTTGATGATTTGCATTTCAATTTGAAATCGAAACAAAAAGTCATTGCACTGAACGATTTTGTCCTCCGGTTGCCCCATTCGGAACTGCAAATGGAGGATGCTAAATTGGACTATACCGGCATGGAAATCAAAGATATTTTGGCAAAAGCCGGCTATTCTTTTCAAATTTCTTCAAGAAAAATAAGCGCCGCGGATTGGGTTTATTTTTCTCCTCAACTGAATGTATTTTCAGATGTATTAAGCTTTTCCGGCAAACTGGAAGGCCAATTTCCCGCACTGAATATTCCTTTTTTGGAACTGAATTACGGCGAAAATCTTTCCTTGCTTGCCGGCGCTAAAATGGATGATTTTAACCATTGGGAAAAATCGACTTTTGCTTTGCAAATAAAAAAATGCCTGATAGACAAAATAAAATCCCCGGTTGTTTTGAACAAAACAAACCTGACCGGAAAAATAACTGGCTCTCTGCCGGACTTGCATTTCAATTTACAGGAAAAAAGCGAACAAGGGGACCTGAATCTGCAAGGAAAAGGCGGATACATTCCGGCTTCGGGAGACATCCGTTTTGATTTGGAAATGCTCGCTTCGAATCTCAATGTGAAACAGTTGCTATCGGACAGCACGTATGGAACCGCCTCTTTTCAAGCCTCAACACAAGGAAAAATCAGCGGAGACGGAAAAATAGACGCCAATCTGGATGCCGGCATCAGCCGGTTCGGTTATAAAGGTTATTCATATCAAAATATATCTGTCAAAGCAAGTTACATTGGAGAAGAGGTGAAGATTGACCTGAAATCGGAGGATGAAAACTGCCCCTTGGCTTTGCAAGGAAACGTCCGTCTGAACAAAAAAAATCAGGAAGCGACCTTGCATGCCGGCTTGTACGGAGTCCGTCCGGATGTTTTGAATGGGTTGCCGGAATACCCGGATGCAAAATTATCCGGTATTGTCAATGTACACGTCAAAGGTTTTGATCCCGAATTGATGACGGCTTCCGCGACAATAGACAGTTTGAGGTTTTCAACGCAAAACGGCGTTTTTAACGATTCGCCGGTTACGATAGATTACAATGCGGGTTCAACTAAACAAAAACAATTGAATATCCGCTCTAAAGTTTTGAATGTAAGAGGAAAAGGAAACTTTACGTATGACGGAATCAATCGTTCGCTCCGGCAAGCATTTCCGGTTTTGTTTCCGGAAAAAACGGCAACGAATAAAAAAATCCGACTGCCGGAGGAAAATTTCAATTTCCTTATTGCTATCCGTCAAGCCAATACCGTTTCGCATCTGCTGGGAATGGGAACCGAAATTCCCGATTCGGCTTTATTTATCGGAAAATACAGTTCGGGCGACTCGCTCGTGAATTTCGATGCGACTGCATTCTGCCTGTTCAGTGCAACGGATACCAGCAAATTGCATCTGAATTTGTCGAACAGTCAAAACAAGTTAGCGGTTCAGATAGATGTAAATAACCGTTCCGATCAATACGATTTGACCGGCGATATCGGCGCGGAAATTGAGTTTATCCGCACGGAAAAAAATACGTTTCCGAATATGCACATAGCGTTGAATCCGGGTTCGATTTCCCTGAACAAAACGGCTTTCCAAATTTATCCGGCGCAAATAGACATTCGCGATAAACAGTATGAAATCCATCATTTCGCGTTGCGTCATTCTTCTTCGGAATACCTGAAAATCGACGGCATCGTTTCGGAAAATCGCAGCGATTCGCTGCTGGTTGATATTAACCGTTTCGAAATTGAGACGATTTTAAACGCTTTGAAATACAATATTCCGCTGTCCGGAAGCGCTTCGGGTGAAATTTCACTGTCCCGATTGACGAGCGAACCGCGCGTTGTAACACGGAATTTTTCTATTGACAACATCCTGTTTAACAATGATTCGATTGGGAATCTCCGCCTGACAAGCGGGTGGAGTTCGGCCAGGCAAGGATTATTTTTAAGCGCTACATTGCGTAATCTGCATGCCCAAGAGTCTGTCATTTCGGGATTTATGCTTCCCGAAAAAGACTCGATTGCTTTAACCGGCGATATTCAAGGAATCCGGTTAAATTGGTTTGACGATTATCTGGCGGGAAGTATTTATGATTTGGCCGGCGAATTGGGCGCTAAAATCCGGATTGATGGTAAAATTTCAGACCCCGTTTTGACGGGAACGGCGTATTTGAAAAATGCAAAAGCCGGCATCACAAAACTCAATACAATGTATCAGATTTCGGATTCCATTGAATTACAACCGGATAAAATTATTTTCAAAGATTTTACCGTTTACTCTGAGGAACAGCAAACCGGAAAAATCAATGGAACGATCGGTTATAAACATTTCTCGAATCTAAATCCCAGATTAACCCTTGATTTCAACGATTTTTTGGTTTTGGACAATACGCAACAAATAGATAGTTTGTTTTACGGACGGCTTCAGGTGAACGGACGGCTCAATGTAAGCCTGCAAAACAAAAACTGGCTCATACAAGGGGACTTAACTCACGGAAACTCATTCAATTTGCTCATGGCCAATATTCCCGAAACGTTTGAAGCGAAACGGTATGGTTGGATTACTTTTGTCGGCGACGAAAAAGAAAAAGTCGATGGCTACAAACAAAATCCCTCATCGAAAAAAAAATCCGGCATTTCACTTCCGGTAAAACTAAATTTCACAATTTCGGTTAATCCGGATTTGGACATCGGCGTTATCCTCAATCCCGCAACCGCAGACAGGGCATTGGTGAAGGGCAACGGAACCATCCACTTGTTGTACGATTTGAACACCGCAAACATGACGCTGCAAGGAAGTTATGTTGTGGAAGACGGCGGCTGCTCTTTGTCCCTGAAAAACATTACCCGGAAAGTATTTTATATCCAAAACGGCGGCAAATTGGTTTTCAAAGGCGATCCGTTAAGCACTACTTTCGACTTGACGGCCGTGTATAGCTTAAAAGCCTCCCTGACTTCTCTGGACCCAAGTTTCGCCGAAATCACCTCATCAGGTAAAATTCCGGTGAATTGCCTTTTGACGGTGAGCGGCAACATGAAAAAACCGCAATTGCAATACCGGGTGCTTTTACCGAATGAGTCGGCTGAAGTTCAACGAAAATTAGATGGTTTGCTTTATACCGACGACCTCAAAATCAAGGAACTCGCTTACTTGCTGGCGCTCGGCTCGTTTATGCCGGTCGGTTCCGGTGTTCAAACGACAAACAGTTCCAATATGTGGACTTCCATCGCTTCATCGTCCGTCACTTCGCAGCTGAACAGCTTACTGTCAGGCGTTTTGAGTGATAACTGGACGATTGGAACGGATTTGTACAGCAGCGACGGAAGTATGTCGAAAATGGATATGGACGTGAATATTTCCACGAAACTGTTCAACGACCGCTTGGTGGTAAACAGTACTTTGGGTTACCACAACAATCTCAATCCGAACGGTCAAACGGATAATTTCACCGGTGATTTTGATTTGGAATACAAATTATCTCCCGGAGGAAATGTCTTGTTGCGCTTTTTCAATCTTACCAACAATCAATATTATGAAAAAGCAAAAATGACGCAGGGCGTCGGAATTGTGTATAAGCGGCAAGGGAAAACATTCAAACAGCTGTTCCGGAGTTTTAGGACGAAGAAAAATATAAAATATAAATAAATCTTTATAGAATCTTCCTCAATGATTACCTAACAGGTAAAAAAATTAAAAACTAAGATGATTATCCGCAACAATACCACAAGGGCTGAAAGCCTGACGGTGGCCGGAAACGCTTCCTCGCCAATTATGAATTGTCGATATTTGCGAAGAAACTGAATAATATTCTTAACCTTGAAGCGTTGTATATAATAATCGATGATAAATTAATAAAAATGACAAGAAAATTTATTTGTTATTTACCGGAGATTTTATTTATTTCCGCTGCTTTTATTTCATTCATTATGAATAGATCATTCTATGCTGAGATAATAATAATTACGTTGATAACAATTTTGTTGCTATGGAAAAACAGGGTATATGCTGTGATTTTGTCATCCGTTATAGGTATGATCTGTTTATATATGATTTTGGCTTTATGGTCGGAATTAAATGAGTTTCCTGTTAAAACCGCAGATTATTGGAAAATGCTTGTAGTGGGACATCTATTATTTATTTCAGCATTTATATGTGCTGTTTTTATGCCGAAAAAGTACTTAAAAGCAAGGAAGTTACCCCGGTATTTGCGGGATAACCTCCTTGCTTAAAAATTATGGTTTAGCTGTCGTTATTGTCAGTACACGACTTTAATCGTTTTACTGCCTGACTTAACAATATACACGCCTCGAACAGACAGGGGCACATCCGCCTCATCGCCGCTTGCAATGCCTTGATACACCAATGCACCCGAAAGGTTATATACCGCCCACTGCTTGCCTGCGGTCAGGCCACCGACGTGCAGCGTACCGTTTTGTACGTAGGCTTTCAGGGCTTTGGCCTGCGGACGTTCAGTGTACCCGCCAGCCATGTTTTAATACCTGCTGCATCGTTTGCCGTCGACATTGCCACGCGGAACGTTCCGCCTTCGATGGCTGCCCTGGCTGCTTCGACGGATTCCCTGTCCAATTGCGCCTGCGTTTTTTTGAATGTTGCATTAACGGTTACACCGGATGCGGGCATCACAAATGTGTACGTTTGTAGAGACGCGATTAATCGCGTCTCTACGGCGCCGCCGCTGCCTGTTACCGTGATGTTGTCCAATTCGTAACCTGCATCGGGCGTGACAGTCAGTGTAACCGTTTCGCCTGCCGTGATATTTGCGTTCGGGCTTGCCGAGACGCTGCCGTTGGATAATGTGCCAATGCTTACGCCGAATGTTGGCGGCACGAGGGGCGTTACCGTCAGCGTACCGCTCACATAAGAAGCTATCTCGTAGTTATCCCTTGTCGCCAACTGCGCTTGCTTGCAGGACTGCGCCCGATACGGTGATGGGATACGTCCCTGTGGGGATGGCGGGTGTGTAGGCGCAGGTCACTGTCGCGGGGGAGGTAATTACAGGGTTCCGCATGAGAACAGCAGCGTAATGATTGTCTGAGTTTTCATCTTTTTTAATCAAATTTTTTTTGCAAAGTAAAGCATATTTCTCCGGATATTCTACTCATTTTGGTTGTAAATTACTCGAAAAAGTGAGTAAAATACAACCCGGCAATTTTCACTCGTTCATGTGTGATTTGGAAAATTTCATTTATCTTTGCAAAAAAAATTAATTAATCATTGTTCTCAATGAAAAAAGTTTTTGTCAGCGGATGTTACGATATGCTCCACAGCGGGCATGTAGCTTTTTTTGAAGAAGCCGCTATGCACGGCGATTTATATGTAGGAATCGGTTCGGATAAAACCCTGCTTGAACTGAAAGCTCGCAGGCCTGTCAACAACGAACAGGAACGCCTCTACATGGTGAAAGCCTTAAAGTCGGTAAAAGATGCCTGGATAAACAGCGGAGGCGGTTTAATTGATTTCATGGAAGAAATCAAACAGTTGAAACCGGACATCTTTTTCGTCAACAGCGACGGGCACAGCAGTTTGAAAGAACAGCTATGCAAAGACCTGGGAATGGAATATATCGTCAGCAAACGTGTTCCGCACGGGAATCTTCCGGCCCGGTCAACGACCGCTTTACGAGGTGATTGCCGGATTCCTTACCGGATTGATTTGGCCGGCGGATGGCTCGACCAACCCAATGTAAGCAGTCTGTACCCCGGTCCTGTTCTAACTATTTCTATCGAACCGGATTACGATTTCAACGACCGGAGCGGCATGTCCACCAGTTCCCGCAAAAAAGCCATCGAGCTGTGGCAAGTGGATATTCCTGTGGGAGATAAAGAAAAATTAGCAAGAACGCTTTTCTGTTTCGAAAATCCGCCGGGAACCAAATACGTCAGCGGTTCGCAGGATTCCTTGGGAATTGTGATGCCCGGATTAAATCGTTTGCATTATACCGGCGATTTTTGGCCTTCGGAAATTGAAACCATTCTTGATAACAATATTTTGAGATGGTTGGAAGAACGGCTCTGGTTAGTGCCTCTGTATCCCCGTTATAGTGATTATGATGTTCTTGCCGACACAAACCTTACAGCGGAAGGAGCTAAAAAACTCAGCGACGCGGCGAACGACTGTTGGCAGGCCATCCAAGAAAAAAACATTTTGAAATTCGGGGAAGCGATGCGACAAAGCTTTGAAGCTCAGATTGCTATGTATCCCAATATGATTTCCGACAATATTTTTGAAGTACTGGATAAATATAAAAAGATGGCAAATGGTTGGAAATTAAGCGGAGCCGGCGGTGGCGGATACCTGATTTTTTCAGGTGAAACACCCATCGAAAATGGCATTCAAATCCGGATTCGAAGAAATGAATAATTAAGCTGTATTTTGTGGCCTTCATTCTAATTTTATAATTTCTTTTTTTGAAATTTTCGGCAAAATGTGTTTCTATTTAGAAATTATTCTTATCTTTGCAGCCTGCTTTTTACTCAGGTATGGAGTCAGAAGGGAGCGAAAGGCAGAAATATTGAGATAATTTTTTGATTAATTTTAATATTTATTTATGAACCTTCTTGTTGAGAAACTGAGGAAGTACGATATTCCACAAAGAGCGAAAGCCGCAGGCCTGTATCCCTATTCAAAAGTGATTCAAAGCGATCAGGATACGGAAGTAATAATTAACGGTAGAAAGGTTTTAATGTTCGGTTCTAATTCTTATTTAGGACTGACAAACCATCCGAAGGTCAAAGAAGCAGCCATCGCCGCCACTAAAAAATACGGGACGGGAATGGCGGGCAGCCGACACCTCAATGGGACATTAGATATCCACGTAGAGTTTGAAAAAAAATTAGCCGATTTTGTTGGAAAAGACGATGCAATGATTTATTCAACAGGGTTTCAGGTTAATGAAGGTGTGGTATCATGTCTTACCGGTCGTGAAGATTTTATTTTATGGGATGAATTAGACCATGCATCTATTATCGAAGGCCACCGTGTATCTTACTCTCAAAAGTTGAAATTCCGTCACAACGACATGGAATCACTGGAAAAACAGTTGATGAAATGTACTCCCGATAAAATCAAACTGATTGTTGTCGATGGTGTTTTCAGCATGGAAGGAGATATTTCCAATCTCCCCGAAATCACCCGGTTAGCACGAAAATACAATGCCAACGTCATGGTTGACGAAGCCCACGGATTAGGCGTCTTAGGCCGTCAGGGACGCGGTACGTGCGACTATTTCAATGTAATGCCCGATATTGATTTAGTCATGGGAACTTTCAGTAAATCATTGGCTTCGATAGGCGGATTTATTGCAGCTTCCGATCCGGTAATCAATTATTTACGACACAATTCACGTTCTTACATTTTCAGTGCGAGCAGCACGCCGGCAGCCATAGCTGCAGCCAATGCCGCTTTTGATATTATGGTGAGCGAACCTGAACGAATCGAAAATTTGTGGAAACTGACCGATTACGCCTTGAAAGGTTTCCGCGAGATGGGTTGTGAAATCGGAAATACCTCTACGCCGATTATACCGATATTTATCAGGGATAATGACAAAACGTTCTATATTACACGTGATTTGTTCGAACAAGGAATCTTCGTTAATCCGGTAGTTTCTCCCGCAGTAGCTCCAAGTGATACTTTGATTCGTTTCTCTTTAATGGCGACGCACACTTTCGACCAATTAGACCAAGCAATGGAGAAAATAGAAAAAAGTCTGATCAAAGTGGACGCTTTACAAAAAATGTTAGTCTAAACGGAGATTAAATTCTTTCACCAAGTCTTTTAGACTCGGATTCTTATCGACCATGTACAAATATTTTTCCTTATCGGTAAATAATGTTTGTGTATGGTTTTTTTCTTTTAATGGATTTTCTTTATCATGAAGGCAAAAAATTGATGAAATCAACAGGAGAAAAAACCTTTATATTTTTAATCTCCTGAAAATCTTTTGCATTTCTTGTTATGATAATATCTATTTCGTTTTCTAAAGCAACTTGCGCTTGAACCGCATCTTCAAAATCATTCCATTCTAATTGTAAAGCATTCACAATCGTATCTTTGTCAACTCCTATAATATCTATTACTTTGATTAATTTCTTTAAAAAGCAGGTAGCAGTTTGTCTGCCTTTTTCTCTCTGTACCAAGTAGAAAATATCTGTAACGGTAGAAGCTGAAATACTCCCTTGTAATTGTTTGTCATGAATTTTCTGAAAGAGGATTATTGCATGATTATAAAACGGGGATCTTTCCAATGCAATGTCCATGATGATATTTGTATCTATCAGTACTTTCATCACTACAAATATTTCTTTTTTAATCTTTCGTATTTGGCATTTTCAACATCTTGGTCGTTCAGACCTTTCAAAATGCCTGAAAACTCATTTATAAAATCCAAAGTTGTATAGTTGCTTTCTTCTTCTTTTATCTTACTTTTTGTTTGTTCTTCTATGGGAAGAATAATTAATTCCACTTTTTTATTATACAAATCAGGAAAGGAAGGCAGCAAAATTACGCCATCATTGGAAATATATGTATTCAGTTTATATGCTTGCATCGGATTTTATTTTAAAATTTCATATACAAAGATAATTATTTTTTCATTCATATAGTCAATGTAGAAAAAAGTATTTACTTTGGCAAACGCTGATCAAAGTGGACGCTTTACAAAAAATGTTAGTCTAAACGGAGATTAAATTCTTTCACCAAGTCTTTTAGACTCGGATTCTTATCGACCATATACAAATATTTTTCCTTATCGGTAAATAATGTTTGTGTATGGTCTTTTTGATTCGCATCCTCTTTCCATGACTTGACCCTGTCTTCCCAGGAAGGATCCGTTTGAGTCGGGTTTTCAGCTTGTGAAGAACCCGTTTCAGGCTTGCTCGCTTGTTCCGGATCACCGTTGAGCCTTACGCGAGCGATTGGTTTTACTAAAAGGCTATTCTCATTAGAAACTTTTGGAATATTATTTGTTTGGGTAACGGTCTTAGAGTCATTAAGATTTTCAAAATCCTTAAAATTTTCCTCTTTACTCTCATTTTTCCCACCAATCGCTTCAATTACAATTTTTTTTTTATCGCCTTCCTCGGGAGAAGCCTTCACCTGACAAAGCCGAATGAGCAGCAATTCAATCGCAAACCGTTTATTCTTGCTGTACCGGTAGCTCAAATCCGTTTCATTCGTCAGCTCCATGGCTTTGTACAAGAAAGGCGCTTCGCAGCGACGCGCCAACTCAAGGTATTTCTCTTTGACGGCATCACCTACCTCAAACAAAACAATCGTTTGCGGATCTTTGCAAACCAATAAATCCCGCAAGAACAAAGCCAAACCACTGATAATATGCTGTCCGTCAAAGCCTTTACTCAAAATTTCATTCAGCAGCAACAGGCATTGGGCAACATTGTTCTGCAAAATGGCGTCCGTTATGCGGAAATAATAATCGTAATCCAAGACATTCAGGTTATCAATTACGGTCTTGTAAGTTACGTTCCCTTGCGAAAAACTGACTACCTGGTCGAAAATCGACAAGGCATCACGCATTCCACCATCGGCTTTTTGTGCAATGATATTCAACGCTTCCCGTTCGTAGGATATATTTTCCTGTTTGGCAACATATTCCAGATAATCAACAATGTCATTGATACCGATTCGACTAAAATCGTAAATCTGGCAACGCGAAAGAATGGTCGGCAGAATTTTATGTTTTTCGGTAGTCGCCAAAATAAAAACGGCATGATGAGGCGGCTCTTCCAGAGTCTTCAAAAAAGCGTTGAAAGCAGACTGAGTGAGCATGTGTACCTCGTCGATGATATACACTTTGTATTTCCCCAGTTGAGGCATAATACGCACTTGCTCGGTCAACGCGCGGATGTCATCGACCGAATTGTTCGACGCTGCATCCAACTCGTGAATGTTCAGCGAACGGTTTTCATTGAACGAACAGCAAGATTCACATTCATTACAGGCTTCGCCTTCCGGCGTTGGGTGAAAACAATTGATGGTCTTGGCAAAAATGCGCGCACAAGTGGTCTTCCCGACCCCGCGCGGACCACAAAACAAATAAGCATGCGCCAATTTATTGTTGATAATCGCATTTTTAAGCGTAGTAGTCAATGATTTTTGACCAACCACCGACTGAAAAGTGGAAGGACGATACTTTCTCGCCGAAACAATATAATTATCCATCGTGAATTAAAAAAAATTTCTTACAAAGGTAGTCATAAAAATATTCAAATGGTATGTTTGGTTAAGAATGTTTGCCCGAAATCCACCAAATCGTATATTTTCATGTGTAATTAATTTGTTTTTTTATGGTCACATGGAACCCGCAACAATTTGGCTCCGCCGAACGTTGTTTCATGCTCTTTGGTGCAATACGCCTGAGACAAATGATAAATGAGTTTGGTATGCAAAGCAATCTCGATAAACTCTATTGCATCTTTTATGATTACGAGAAAAATTTCGATGCCATTTGGACAGATTTAGGTCGCTGTATATGGAATCCCAGTTGAATGAAACGTCTAAAACACAAGATCGACGTAAAAAACGCTAACCAAATACTGGTCTGTATCTATCATAAATGCACCCATAAAAAATGTTTTAAAAAGATTGAATAGAAATTTTTGTATATTTCCCCTATAAATTTTGAATTACATTTTTATGCGTTTGTGTGTAAGTGAAGATTTTATGCTAACTTTGTGCTCTTATAATTTTAGCATGATATGAAAACACGTTTAATTTTATTTTTTTGCTTTAGCATTTTTTGTTTCCAACAATCCTTTTCGCAAACCGAAAAACCGGTTCGGATAGGAATTGACGGATTAAGTCACGACCACATCAACGGTTTACTGAAAGACTACGGGAAACGTACGGATATCCAAATTGTAGGCATTGCCGAGAAAAACAAAGAATTGGTAAAGCGATTGGCCGATCGCTTCAAATTCGACATGGACTTGGTCTATGATGATTTGGAAACCATGGTTGCAAAAACAAAGCCGCAAGGTGTGGTGGCTTTTAATTCCATTTATGACCATTTGCATACTGTCGAAGTTTGCGCACCGCACGGGATTCATGTCATGGTCGAAAAGCCTTTGGCAGTGAGTGTCGATCACGCCAACCGCATGTCCGGACTGGCGAAAAAATACAACATCCTGGTTTTGACCAATTACGAAACATCCTGGTATCCGACCAACCGGAAAGCGTTTGAAATGGCTACGGCCAACAATGAAATCGGCGCTATCAACAAAGTACTTGTCAATGACGGCCACAAAGGCCCGGTGGAAATCGGTTGCAGCAAGGAATTTCTGGCATGGCTGACCGATCCGGTCTTAAACGGCGGAGGCGCTGTCATCGATTTCGGCTGCTACGGAGCCAATCTGGTGACTTGGTTGATGAAAAACGAGGCTCCGGAATCCGTCACGGCTGTTTTGCAAACTATCAAGCCGGAGGTCTATCCCAAAGTTGATGATCAGGCAACGATTATCCTGAAATATAAACATGCACAAGCCATTATTCAAGGCTCATGGAACTGGCCGGTTGACCGGAAAGACATGGAGGTTTATGGCGCAGCAGGTTATGTGAAAGCATTGAATGCCAATAATTTCGAATACCGGTTAAAACGAGAAGTACCCGCCGTTTCCCTCCGGTTGACCGAACTGCCGGAATTGGAAAACGAGCCGTTCAACTATTTTGCCAATTTGATTAACGGCAAATTGAAACTCAAAGCAACGGATTTGGCTTCCATTGAAAACAACCGGATTGTTGTGAAGATTTTGGAAGATGCTAAAAAAAGCGCACGGACAGGTAAAACGGTTGCGTTCAAGTAATTATTGCTAATCGTCCCGAATGTCAGTACAAACCGTCGCCCCCCGATGCAATGGGCGATTGTACGCAATGCGGCCGCACCGATTGTTATCTGCACACCGGCGAAATTCCTTCTTCTCAACACAAAACTTGGATTTCGATAGAAGCCCTATAACAATAACCGACACATGAGAGAAAATAGGTGTTGGACGAGGGTTCGAATCCCTCCAGGTCCACTAACGCCAACAAAACGGCAAAAGGTTGTGAGGACAACCAAAGCCAAAAAAATGCCTAATTTTGCACACGATTTGACAGATAACAGGCTGTAATCTATGGTCTTATAGTGGAGCGACTTGGCGTTTTCAAAGACTTTTTTCTCTTGATGACAAGTAATAATTTTGTCACATTA
>BNTV01000108.1 GCA_025996865.1 Bacteroidia bacterium | reverse complement strand
GAGGTTCTTTGGTCTTCGCATCCACCACCCTACCCTTCAGCGTTGTTTGGGCTGAAAGGGTTGTGATTGAGAATATTAACAGATACAGATGTATAAAAAATTGTTTCATGGCGATGTTTTTATTAATCTCACTGCGGTAAATAATCCGTCGGCAACTGGTCTCCCAACCTCATGTTTCCCATGTCTCCCAAAATATAGAAATCTTTCGTCAGGTTTGTATTCCCGTACATATCAACCTTAAAAGTGTCTGCAAGAAAATTAAATTTGGAATGAGAGTCGATATAGTATGTTTTCATAAGAAATGATCCACGAATATCTGTTATATGTCTTAGTGATATAATTACAATAACACTTACTTCTCCTGCAGCATTTCTTGTTGCATATTTATTAACAGCTATATCCTTGACGTTGTTTTCATCCGTATAGTTATTTGGTACATTGAACCAGTTGCCGTAATGACAGCTGGCGCCAAAACCTTTACCATCTTTCCCTACCTGTATCAAATGTATGTTGGAACCTTCCAGTTCCCCGTTTGCTAAAAGTTTGAAAAAACGATTTTTAGATAATTTATAGTCGTCTTCTCTTCGCTTGTTAACTTTATCATTATCAGGTTCGAGGTCTGTAAATGAAGCTGTACCAATCACCGAAATATGCTTCAAATTTCCATGATATAATGATTTCCGGTGGTTCAACACAAGCGTAAAATCTATCAATTCCCATCGTATCCTGTATCCGAGATACGGATTCTCCACTTCAACAGGGACGTTGCAGTAAGCGTGCAGTTCGTTTGCTTCCGGGTCGTAAATCAGGCGTATGGAATCCTCGTTCAGTATCTTGCATGACTTGCCGCCTTTCGACATTCCGAGAAACTGTTCGCGGAACGCTTTCCTTTTCTGCTTTTCCGTGAATCTTGCTTTTCCACCTTTTACAACTACTTCATTCAGAGTATTGTCGCTCTCTTTCAGAAATATCGTATCCGGCATGAACTCAAACGGATTTTCTATTACAGTCTTTTCATATCCTGTATAACTGATAATCAATTGTGCAAAAATATGTTCCTTTGGGAATAATTCAAACCTGCCTTCCGCATCCGTAACATTACCGATGGTCGTTCCATTCAGATATACGCTTGCGTTAATCAGAGGTTCTTTGGTCTTCGCATCCACCACCCTACCCTTCAGCGTTGTTTGGGCTGAAAGGGTTGTGATTGAGAATATTAACAGATACAGATGTATAAAAAATTGTTTCATGGCGATGTTTTTATTAATTTCACTGTGGCAAATAATCTGTCGGCATCGTATCTCCAACCCTCTGCTTACCCATGATTCCGTTTATAAAGATACCTTTGATTAAATTAGTGTTTCCATATTTATCTACGCTGAAAGTATCAACAAAAAAATGTAATTTTGAAGATGCTATGGTTTTATATGGAGTATCACGAATTACTCTTTCTGATAATTTTCCTACATTTATCACGGAAATATTGAATATACCAAAATCGTCTTTTTTTTTGGAATTCAATACAATCGTTGTGGTTGAATCGGAAGAATTTTTTTTTAATGCAAATAAGTTTCTTGCTTGTAAAGGATGTGTTAATACCTTAGCCTTTACATTGTAATTGTATATTCGAAAATCGGATAGCTCTATTTTTCTTTCAGCCAATAATTTAAAGAATCGTCTTGAAGAAAATTTATAGATTTTTTCCCTTCGTTCCGCATAGTTGATTTCGTTCTTTTTCAAATCTTCAAAAAAAGATAGTCCTATTATAGAAACCGTATCTATCAAAGCCAGCGACTTTTTCCGTTTTAAATGCAAAGTAAATTCTATAAGTTCGAATCGTATTTTGTATCCGAGATACTTGTTTTCTATTTCAATGGGAACGTCTGCATAGCCGTAAAGTTTGTTTGTTTCCGGATTGTAACTCAAGCGTATAACATCTTCGTTCAGTATTTTACATGAATATCCTGCTTCTGTCATGCCAAGAAATTGATCTTTGAAGGCTTCCATTTTTTGTTTTTCGGTAAATGTAGGTTTGCCCCAAACAATCACTTCACCAAGATTTATATCTTTTTCATCAAGATAGATAATTTCAGGAATCGACTCATAAGGATTCGATATGACCACACTTTCATATCCCATAAAACTGACAACCAACCGGGTATGGATACGATTTTTCACAGTCAAAGAGAATCTACCATCCAAATCGGTAGCTGTGCCGATGGTAGTTCCATCCAGATACACACTAGCATAAGCAACCGGTTCTTTGGTTTTGGTATCTAAAACCGTACCTTGCAGCGTCGTTTGGGCTGAAAGAATTGTAATTGAAGATAACAACAAACTTAGGTGTATAAAAAATGATTTCATAATAACGTTCTTATAATATGTTTTTTTTTATTCCACGTTTCCGGTTATAGTTAATGTATGTGGACTGTCTTTTGCATTTGAAAAAACAGTAATCCTCTTTGAGAAAACACCTTTCTGCATTGCTGCAAATTCTACTGTCACTTTTGCTTTTTCTCCTTTCGCTACAGGTTTACGATCCCATTCCGGCACCGTACATCCGCAATTTGTCTTTATATCCTTTATAACAAAAGGAACAGATGATATGTTTTCAAATTCAAAGACGGTAAATCCCTTGTTTTTTAAATGTAACAAGCCGAAATTATGTTTACCGGTAAATTCTACTTCCGATTTTTGATCATTTGAGATAACTTCTTCAACAGGGGTGATTCCGGAATATTTTTCGAATTTTGGAATTATCATCTTGTAATAATCATCTGACATGTTGTGTAAATCTCTTTTTAAAATCAGGAAATTTGCAGGAATCCCCGTTTTATTAACCACAAACAACGTGAGTTGGTTTTTGGAGCCAAATGCAGACATGCCAAAATACGGATTGTTATATACAGGGTAAATATATTTGTGAGAACTTATCCACATCATAACATCACGCTTTCTGGGGTATGAAACCATAATAAAAATCCGGTCCTGCATACAATTGGGCAAAGTTTTCAATTTTTCATATTCATTAATGATACAATCCAGGCAGGCATTTTCCGGAATATATAAAACAAGCTGCGGCTTATCGCTATCAAGTCTTTCGGTTATTGATTGATATGCAGAGTCGTTATAATGCTCCAAAGAAGCAATATTAAACTCATAGGGATTGATGGTATATACATCTTCGATATATTGTTTTAACTCTGCGATTTCTTTTTTCAAATGGATATTTGAGGTAGAATCTTTTGTATTCATCCAATAGAAAAAGACAAACAATATACCTGCCGATAGAAATAATAATATGATTTTTGGAAATTTCATAATTAATGTTTGTTAAAATGATTTTAATTTGTAAAACATTAAAACTGAGTTATCATCCAATGTAAGTTTATCGGCTAACCGCTTTCTTTCAATAAGTGCAGGGTGCTCTAAAAAGAGATCGCGCTCTCCCTTGTACCCCTGTTCTTGAAATGAGTTGTTTACCTTATCGACAAAATTTTTATAATCAAGTAAATTATCAACAGATAATTCACAAATAAACCATTCGTTAGAACTTGCAATCGGAATGCCGGAAAAATTAAATTTAGATAAGGTAAATGCGGATGAGTTTATGGATTTGCCGGAAAGTTTGGAATAGTAACACATAAAAGCCTTTGGGTATGTATTTTCCGAGAAAGATAAAAAAAGAATGTCGTGCGTCTCGCATACATTATAGATTGTCCAATATTTTCCATCATTTACATATTCCATCAAATTGTTTTTTTTGTTAATCCGCGAATAATCAAAATTATTATTGTCAATATTAAACTTGTATTTCAGGGATACGCCTTCAGGAGAAACACGGTATATTTCGTTCTTCATTTTGTAATGGAAATACAATTCATTTGAATATGTGTAAAACGGTCCGCACGGAATAATTGAAAACTGCACAAAAGGGTCATAAAGAACAGATGAGTTATAAGGAAAATACGCTTTCTGTATTTGCATCAGCGAATCCAAATATACCAGGTTGTATTCCTGTTCAAAAAAACGCTTGTTGTTCCTGAAATTCGAAAAAGATATATATTGCTCCTTTGCAAGAGGGGCGAAGCCTTCAGTATTGACTGGAATTTTTTTTCGTGATAAATAATTTCCGTTCATATCATAACGGATATTCCAGTATGACATTAAATCCGTCAGAACAATATGGCGTTTTTCTACATCAATATTAAAGAAATCCAATCTGGTATATTCGCCTGGACCATTGCCTATTTTACATATTTTAGATAAATAATTTCCCTCCATATCGAACATGAAAAGGCTCGAAGTCTGACCGTCCATGACATAGATGCAATTCTCAAAAACCAGAACCTTTTCTATGTTTCCGATAATAGATTCATCCGTCAGTTCCAACTTAACGTAAACGACGGAATCTATGTATTGCGAAATATCAAAACGTTCGTCGTTTGGCTTTATATCAATAGAATGAACCTCATTTTCGAATAAAAAAGGGCTTTCTTCTATCTTTAAAGTTTCCTGATAACAAGCTGTAAATACACAGGAAGAACTAATCAAGAACGCAAGTATTTTTTGTTTTGTCTTCATTTACATATAAATATTTAACTGTCAATCTCTCCAAATCACTACTTCAGCCATGTTCAACACCACCTCCAAAGGACATAGTCAATACAACAAGTGTTTGCCGACGTCGTCATTGCGCGCCCCCCGCTACCGCGATGAAAGAAACGAGATGACATGCGGTTGTAGAGCGTTGTTTTTGTGAATGTTATTTCTCGTCATTGTAAGACACAAAACAATCTGGTTGCGCACTTGCATGGACTGTTTCGTGTCAACCAATGACTGCTACATGCAAAAACTGTTATCCAATACTCAATCAATTTGAAGTACTTACCTCTTCTCTACAAAATGGATTACATTCCTCACATGGATTATAACCACTCCAATTGTTTGGCTGGTTATACGAGCATTCATATTTTTTTCCAAGAAATTCTTCATACCCTGTATCTCCTGCAACATAATAACAATAAGTATGACCATCTGTAGCCGTAAAACAATACCACCAATATGTTTCTATCGCCTTATTACCTATGCAGTCTATTTCAACACATATACTGCCGCCGCCGCCAGTCCCCGTACCAGTTGATGTAGTAGATGCTGCTACGGTTGTCCAAAGGCTGTTTGTTTTCAACCCATAGTCGTTAGCTGCATGATTCAAATTCAATGTCATGGCTACTAAAAAGGCCAAGGCTCCCAATGCAAATAAAATCTTTTTTGTCATAATTTTAAAAATTTAGATAGTTTATAAATAATTTAACGAGCCGAAATTTTTCCGACTTTTTTCATTCGTTTACATTTTTTTTTACGGTTTCCACTTGTCTCATTTCCCTGAATTCCTTTTTAATGGAATCACTGTCTCTCCACTCTTTGCATCGCAAATTGGAGAATATTCCCCAATATGTGCACAAACATACTATTGCAATACTTGAAATCAATTTATACTTTCCATTATGCAACCCTCTGACCCATACAAAACAACAAGCAATTATAAATGCCAATCCGATACTCGCCAGATAGATGTATCTGTCGGCAACAATGGCAAAACGTGATAATGGTATGATATAAAGAGTAATGGCGATGTGTAAAAGAAAGAATAAAACGCCGAAGGCGTAAGGTTTTTTTAACAGGAAATTTTTCAGCGTTACAAGAATGATAACTACCAACGGAGGATATACCAATAGCCACACCGGCAAAGGCTCTCCTACAGCCATGGGGAAAGGGTATATGTACAATAACTTGTAGGGAAAAACAAATTTGCTTAAATATTCTGCAAGTGAATAGCAGGCAAAAACAACCCTCTGCCATAAAGGATAAAGGTCGCTCGCATTATATTCATTACGACCGGAGGAATGGATTGTGATAAATCCGAAAAGGAGAGACAATAAAAATAAAGGCGTTAAACTTACCCAGACTCTTTTGCTTTTCAAATCGTAGCCCAAAATATAATACATTAACAATATCCAAACGGAAAACATAACAGCCTGATCTTTACTGCCAAACGACAGGGCGAAAAGTATCATCGTTAAAAAATAATATATGATTTTCTCTTTTCTCAAATAGGACAGATACGTCAGCGTTGCCAATAAATAGAAAAAAGCGTAATTCAATACCTTTATTGCGCTTATCCAGGCGACAGATTCAACATTCAAGGGATGAACGGCAAAAATTAAGATTGTTATAAAAGCTATTACTTTTATATTACCATCATTAATGAATGTTTTATCACGCTTCGTTTGTTTGAACAGGCGCATAATGATGGTATAAACAAAACATACGCATGAAATATGTAATATCAGGCTCGTTAAATGGAAATAAAAGGCATTATAGCCAACCGTGTTATATAAGAATAGAAACAATAACTGATTTACCGGAGCGTATTGCCCATGATAAATACTTGTAAGTAGTAATTTCAGGTTCCGGATATTTATTCCGCCTTCAGTATATTCGTTCATTACCATCCACTGGTCATCCCAAGAATAGAGGAAATCATTATTTAGCACAGGAAAAAAGGCAACAATACATACTGCGGCAAGCATCAAATATTCCATGTTTTTTTTGAATATCGCCATCTTCTTTTCTCCTTAAACTTTGATATTAGAAATATTTCGTTACAAAAATAGTATATTATTTTTCGTTTTCCAAATAAAATTCACTTTCTTTTATTCTTTCACGAAAAAACCTGAGTTCCATCAAACAATCATAAAAATCATTTAGGAATAATGTATTATTTATTCTTTTTCCGTGTCAATGAATTTTTTTTCATCAAAATTTGTTAATTTAAAAAAAGATATTTACATTTGCAGATAAAAACCATATACAATTAATACTATACATTATGAGCATTAACTTCAATTTCAGAAAAAAACTAAAAATGGCCGTATGGATTGCGTACATTTTCTGTTGTTCCATCGGTTCGCTTTATGCGCAATCGGGAATGACGGCAAAAGGACGCATCACAGATGCGGCGGGGGAACCTTTACCGGGTGCGGCTGTTCTCGTCCTCGGTAGTACAAGGGGTGTTACATCCGATGAAAACGGAAGATTTGAACTGACGAATGTTTCGGTCGGGACAAAGTTTAAAATCACTTATCTCGGTATGATAGACAAAAACGTTACGTTTGAAGGCAAGGAACTTGAGATCGTTCTTGAAGACAACGCCGCTTTGCTTGGAGAAGTAACGGTCGTAGCTTTCGGACGGCAAAAGAAGCAAAGCGTCGTATCGTCTATTTCGACAGTTAAAGCCTCCGATTTGCGGGTACCCGGCTCGAACCTTACTTCGGCTTTGGCAGGACGTATTCCGGGACTTATTTCCTACCAGACTACCGGCGAGCCGGGAGCCGACAACGCCGACTTCTTCATTCGAGGCGTAGGGACATTCGGATACAAGGCGGATCCGCTTATCCTTATCGACGGTTTCGAATCAACAAGAGACGACTTGGCGAGACTTCACCCCGACGATATCGAATCGTTCTCGGTGATGAAAGACGCCTCGGCAACCGTCATGTACGGTGCACGAAGCGCAAACGGTATCATTTCCGTCACTACAAAATCGGGCGTTGAGGGCGATGTGCGCATCAGCGTTCGTGCAGACGTGAACATGGCTACGCCGACACGCAGTATTGATTTTCTTGACGGCGTAAGGTACATGCGCCTGTACAATGAAGCGCAGATTACGCGAAATCCGTTGCTGGGAGCCTACTACGACGAACAGAAAATCCAGTCCACCATCAGGGGCGAAAACCCGATGATTTATCCGAACGTGCAGTGGTATGACGAACTGTTCAACAAGCAAACGTATAACGAAAAGGCGAACATTAACATTTCGGGCGGCGGGAAAGTTGCGACCTATTACATCGCAGGCGCCCTTGACCACGAAACAGGTTTGATGAAAGTTGATAAAAGAAACAACTTTAACAACAACATTGACATCATGCGCACACAGATTCGCAGCAACGTAATTTTCAAACTCTCAAGCACTACAACGCTGGATACCCGTGTTACGGGACGGTTTGAACGTTACAATGGCCCGTATGTTAACGCCACCGACCTGTTTCAGAGCATAATGTGGTCGAATCCGGTTGATTTTCCTGCCCTTTATGAACCGGACGAGGAAAGAAAATACGCGGAACACCAGTTATTCGGAAGCATGCTGGTGGGAAATGAGGGTGATGCTATGTTCAAGGTAAACCCGTATGCACGTATGGTGCAGGGCTATGAAGACAGGAACGAGACACGCCTGAACGTTCAGGCTACCTTGCTGCAGGATTTGGGTTTCATTACCGAAAACCTGAAACTGAGCCTGAAAATTGCCGCCGACAGCTGGAGTGAATATACAAGTAGACGCTATCTTATGCCGTACTTTTATGCTTTGGAAAGTTATAACCAGGTTACGGAGGAATTTACGCTTTTCCCGTTGAATCCCACCTACGGCAGGCCCTATCTCGGTGATGTGTACCCCGGACGCGACGCCAACGGACGATATTATTATGAAGGCGTTTTGACATGGAATAAAGATCTCAAAGATCTTCACCATCTGGGATTAACCGTAGTAGGTCTTGCGCAGGAAAACCTGCTGACCGGTGGAAGTAGCACAAGTATCTATGAAACCCTGCCGGAAAAGAACCTTGGTGTTTCGGGACGTTTTACTTATGATTTCGACAGCCGCTATTTTGCTGACTTTTCATGGGGATACAACGGTTCCGAAAAGTTTACAGGCTCAAAGCAATACGGATTCTTCCCCGCTCTTGCAGGAGCCTGGTTAGTTTCCAACGAAAAGTTTTTCGAATCGCTGAAAGATAAAATCACACTGCTGAAATTGAAAGCAAGCTGGGGTAAAGGCGGTAACGACGCCATTGCCGGTCGTAGCGGACGGTTCTTCTTCCTGTCGGACATAAGGCTGGGCGGTAACAATGCTGTTGACGGATATCGCTGGGGCGAAACATTTATGAACAGCTATCCCGGTTATGTAGTCAGTCGCTACGCAAATCCCGCTATCACATGGGAAACCTCCACCAAATACAATGCAGGAATGGAACTCAGTTTTTTGAAGGACGAGGCCATCAAATTTCAGGCGGACGTTTTCAAAAATTATACCGACAATATTTATATGGAGCGCCAGAACTTTCCGAGTTCGGCAGGATTGGAAGCCGCTATCAGCGGTAACGTGGGAAAGATGGAAGCCAACGGAGTGGATCTTTCCCTGGACGGTCAGTGGATTTTCAACAGGGACACATGGATTCAGGGACGCGCCAATTATACTTATGCTACCAACAAATTAGTAGAACTTGACGAAAAGAACTATCCCGACGAATACAGGAAACGCAAGGGACACAACTGGGATCAACAGTGGGGACTTATAGCCGAACGCCTTTTCGTTGACGAAGCGGAAATAGCCAATTCCCCGCACCAGGACTTCGGACCGTACATGGCGGGAGATATCAAGTACAAGGACGTAAACGGAGACGGTGTTATCAATGAGAATGACCAGGTCCCCATGGGATATCCCACAAAACCGGAAATACAGTACGGCTATGGTTTGTCCGGAGGATGGAAAAACTGGGACCTGTCGTTTTTCTTTCAGGGAAATGCGCGGGTATCCCTGTTTATCAATCCGAGCGATTCGCCTGAAGGCATAGCTCCGTTCATAGCTTACCGCAACGCCCTGCCGCTTATCGCCGATGACTACTGGAGCGAAACGAATCCCGATCCCCACGCTTTTTGGCCGCGCCTCTCGACGAATGTCGTTGCAAACAATACCCAGAGATCTTCATGGTGGATGCGGGACGCTTCGTTCATGCGTTTGAAAACGGTAGAGCTGGGATATAACATCAGGAATTTGAAACAGTTCAAGTTGAGCAACCTGAGATTTTATGTGACAGCCGAAAATGTATTTGCCATCACCGGTTTCAATCTGTGGGATCCCGAAATGGGAGGAGACGGCTTGAAATACCCGCCCAACAGGCGATTCAGCGTAGGCCTGAAATTTGATTTCAATTAATTATTAAACGGATATTAAAATGAAAAAATATAATTATATAATATCGCTTGTACTCGTGTTGCTGACCGGCGCATGTTCCGAATACCTTCAGGTCGTACCCGACAACACGATGAAACTTGAAAATGTATTTGCCACCAAGGACGACGCATGGAATGCCCTGGCAAGGATATACCATTTCCTCCCGAAGGATGACATGACGCATACAACAATGTGGGAGATGGGAGACGATTTTATAGGGCGTATCGACGCCTCGGTGCAGAACGATGTAAACCAACTGCGTGCGGAACGAATCATGCGCGGCTTGCAGGTTACCGGCGATCCCATCTTGGGAAACTGGTCGGGATCAAACGGCGGATATCATTACTATCAAGCCATCCGCACGACAAACGTTTTCCTGCAATATATTCTCAATACAAGGAACCTGACGGATGTGGAGCGTGAAGACTGGATGGCGCAGGCAAAATTCCTGAAAGCCTACTATCATTTCCTGCTTCTGCAGAAATACGGTCCAATCATCATTTCGGACAAGGCAATAACGCCGGATGCCGTTTCTGATGATTTATTCCTTGCGCGTTCAAAAGTGGAAGACTGTTTCGACTATATCATCAACCTGATAGACGAGGCGATTCCGAAACTGAAAGAGCAAACGTCATCCATTGATATGGGAATGATTGACCGGGGTATAGCCACAGCGATCAAAGCCCGCATCATGCTGTTCAGGGCAAGTCCTTTTTATAGCGGCAACAGGGATTTTTTCGAGGATTTTCTTGACCCCGAAGACGGTAAACCTTATTTTCCGGTTTTTGACACTCCCGAACGCACCAAAGAAAAATGGAACGAAGCGCTGACAGCGGTAAACACGGCTATCCAAATGGCGGAAAGTTACGGAAAAACGTTATATACCTACGAAAAGCCAATTTACATAAAGGATGAAAAATATTACAGCCTTAATCCCGAAAAATTGAAAACCTATTACGATGTACGCATGGTAGTTGTTGATCCGTGGAACAAGGAGTTGATTTGGGGTAATTCCAATGTAAACGTCTATGACCAGGGCGATTTGTCAAGCGCAACCAATATCCGCCTTCCGGCGGACGTGGGTATTTCCGAAGGCGATTTCAATGCTGCACCTTTTTCCTGGCAATGGTTGGGCACTCCATACCGTACAGCGGAACGGTATTACACGGAAAACGGCCTTCCGATTACAGAAGATCCCCTGTTCAACTACAATTCGCGTCATGACATCGTTACAACTCCCGGAGCGGAAGATCCCGATTATCCTGCAATAGCAGGACTTGTACAGCCCAATCAGCCGATAGTCAACCTGTACCTGAATCGTGAAATGCGCTTTTATGCCAACCTCGGCATAACCGGAGGATATTTCCGCTCGCATTTTGAAATTATTCCCACATACATGATGCAGGGAACAAGCGGCGGGTACAATCCGAGTATCAACGGCACCGACTTCTTTTGTACCGGCATAGGTATCCAAAAATTAGTCCATCCGGAATCGCGTTCGTCGAACTGGCAGCGCGTTATCCGTTTCCCGTTCCCGATTATCCGCATGGCTGACCTGTATTTGATGAAGGCGGAAATTCTGAACGAAATCAAGGAAACGCCCGACGCCGAAGTATGGAACGAAATTAACAGGGTGCGCGCCCGTGCAGGCATCCCGACCGTACAGGCATCGTGGGCAAATGCGAGAACAGCCAACAAGCACACTACCAAAGCGGGAATGAGGGATATTATCCTTCAGGAAAGAGGCATAGAATTTGCCTTTGAAGGAAGCCGCTATTGGGACATGCTGCGGCACAAACGCGCTCATATAGAATTTTCTTCCCCTGTTCAGGGCTGGAATTACAAGGGAACAAATACTTCCGCTTTCTTCGTGCTGGGCGTAGTACAAAGCCGCAGGTTTACCGTTCGCGATTACTTGTGGCCTATTAGCTTAAATGAATTGAATACCAACGGAAAACTCATACAAAATCCGGGGTGGTAAATTGAGTTAAGAACTAAGAGTTAAGAATTAAAGAATAAAATTATAAGGATATGAAAACAAGAAAGAATTTATTCCTGTTATTGATATTTGTACTGGGCTTGGGAGCGTGCACGGAAAGTATGCGCTTCGAATCCGCTTCGAATGATAAAACGCCTCCCGGAAAACCGGAAATTATAAGGTGGGAACCCCTGTACGGCGGAGCGCGTTTTTTCTATAAACTGCCTCCTGATGAAGATTTGTTGAGCGTGGACGCCGAATATGTGGCGGAAAACGGCAAGACGTTCCATTTTACGTCGTCGTTCTATCTGGACTCTCTGGACGTTCTCGGTTTCGGCGATATGAATCCGCATAAAGTCAGTCTTTACGGCGTTGACCGCACCGGCAACCGTTCCGAACCTGTAGTCGTGGAAATAACACCCAAAGAATCGGCGATTACCCGCGTATTGAGATCCGTAGTCGTAAAACCGGGCTTCAGTTCGTTTTTTGTTGACTGGGAAAACGAGTTGAAGCAGGTGATCAACGTATATATCCATTTCAAATTTACCGACAGCGGCACGGCTCGCGATCTGATTTCCGTTTTTTCCTCAAACATGGAAAAGGAACGGCGGTTTATCAACGATCTCAAACTTAGTCCGCAGGATCCTATCGAAATAAGTATTAAAGTGGAAGACATTTACGGCAATGTTACGGAAGAAAAATCGTATGGCAGCATTAACCTGCGTGAAGACTTCGAACTGGATAAAACGCTATTTCACATTCCGGAAGCTAATGACTCGACTGTGGTCCTGCGCAACGGAACAAGGGTCAATGCGGGCGTTCCCGCCATGTTCGGGAACAATTTGGAAGGACGTATGAGCAAACTGATAGACGGGATTATAGACAGGGGAGACAACCTGAACTTTTTCCACACAGCCGGACGCGGACGTACCGGTTTCTCTAAAGACGGTAACATGCCCTGGAACATAATCATCGACCTTGGCGGCTATTACCGCCTGAGCCGTATAAGTACGGTGCAGAGGCATTCCGGCGGACTGGACAATATTTCACGCGGACAGTATTACAGGTCTGAAAACTGCGGAGAATTTCGTTTATGGGTTTATAACGAATCAACCCTTCAGTGGGATTCGATTTCTACCCAGCGCACTGCCATTCCGAATTTTATCAATGAACTGCAATTCGTGAAAGCAGGCGAAGCCGGCGACATGACGTATTTCTATCCCGACGAACCTGATTATACGCAACCCACCAGATGGTTTCGCTATGAAGGACTGCATTGCTTTGACGACAATTATTCATCTACCGGCGCCAACTGCATGTCCGAATTGACTCTATACGGAATTAAGGTTGAATGATATAATAATTAATAATTAACAATTTATGAAATATATAGTTTTTTCAATAATAGCAAGCGTTGTCCTGATCCTGTCTTCATGTACCGGAGAGTTTGACAATGTTAAGAAATATGCGGGGGAAGTAGTTTATCCGGCTACATTCGACACTATTGTAGGACATGTAGGATTTGAGCGGATTGAAATAGACCTGCTGAAGGCGGGACGAATCCCGTCGAGCGAACTGAAAATGGGTAAAGCCTCTAAAACGGTCGTTGAATACGATGGTGCAAAGCACTATATTGATTCCGTTTGCTCGTGGGTAAATGTTACCGGATTGACGGAATCCAAATTGTACAGAATCAAGTGCTATACCGAAGATGAATTTGGAAATCATTCCATACCGCAGGAAATAGCCGTGATCCCGTTTACCTCGTTCGACCGTGATTTGCTGGATGTTTCGTCGCCCAAACTGACGATTACGCCCACAGCCTTGGTTGTGGACTGGCCGAACGGACTTAATTCTCCCATCATGGAATATCAGAGTTTGACGTATTCATACAAAGATAGTGACGGAGCCGACAAGTCCGGAAGTGTTTCCGGTACGTTTTTTATCTGCAATAATTTGGCTGCAAGCAAAGACGTTACCGTGAATATTACTTACCGTATTGTTCCAATATTAAGCGATGGAGCTAAAATAATTGATACCGTCGAAGTAAGCAAACCGTTATCTATTACTACCCCGAATGCGAACACTCCGTTCACTCCTTCGGAGTCCATTATCCTGCAGGCTAACGGCATCAGGACGTTTACTTCGACAGCATGCCAGTCGGTAACAAAACTGGTTTATCCGCTGCATGTAGCTTCGTTTGCCGATTTGTTGTATTTCCCGAACCTTCAGGAACTGGACCTGACAGGCGCCGGTCTGCAAAATGTGTTACCGGTTTTGACCTACGAACGCAACAGCGTCAAAACCCAGTGCGGCGGCGGAGCATGGCAACCTTTCATGGCAAGAGTGGATAAACCCGCCGATATAAAAATCGCCGGTATTCCATTGTTGCTTAGCCTCATACAGTCGGGACAAATAAAGAAGATTCGCTACATACCCAATTCTTTGGCTTTGGATGACAACGCGGATTTGTTGCCATACCTTGAAAGCGGCGTCATTGAACCGGTAGGACCCGATGATCCGATTTTCCCCGATCAGGTATTTATTGAGCCGCAGTTTCATGTAAAAGGGCAACCGGTGGATAACAACTGGGAGATGTCGTGTTTCTATTCCGGTGGTTTCCATCCCCGTGCGGGACTGACCGATTGCGGAAAGTTCGATGCACAAAACGAAGTCGTCAACGGCGATCCGGTGAACCTGCAGTTGAACCAGTTGATACAGAGCGACGGAAATAATGTTTACAAGTGCGTGATAAAAATGAGAAGCGCCTCGTTTGCCATGAACTTGCCGAAAGAATACCGTTATGACAATCAAAGGTACAAGAAATTGAAATTCAAGATGTTCTGCGGAACTGCAAGCGCCGACATGTCGGGCTACAATGGAAATTTCCTTGCACCGTGGATTCGTCCCATGAACTATATGTGGAACTTCGGAAACAACAGTATTTACGGTCAACAGAACTGGGATGTGTCTTTCGACAGGATGACAATTTCGGATATTCGCACCAACTGGAAAGAATATACGGTTGACATGACGGCAAATGACGGAGGTCCCACATCCAATCGCCGCAACCGTGTCATCGTATTCAATATAGGACACGAACCGGGCGAAGCATTCAGTTATGACAAGGATAAAGAAGTTGTCCTGTATGTCGCCGATATAAGGTTGACAAAAGAGTGATTATCGCATAACAAAGCGCAATAAAAGATAAAGGCTGTCTCATTTATTTGGAGACAGCCTTTATTGTTTTATATCAATACCGTTACCATGCAATTATGCGAGATGGGAAGCCGGATATAGGGATTAAAGTGTCACTGTAGCAACTATCTTTCGGACTTCTGCAAGTCGTTTGGCAAAAGTTTTGTCACTGTATAGCAGTCGCATATTGTAATCTAATTGCATTCGCATTAGCATGCCCGGTTCTACTCCTAATGCTGCGTTAAAAAGCATAGCTGAAGTTGGTGTAAGCGGACGACGTTCGTTAAGAATATCATTTAACGCTTTGTAAGACATTCCCATTTGCGCAGCCAGTTTGCTTTGTGAAATGCCTCTATATTCCACTTCTTCTTTCAGTAATTCGCCCGGATGAATAGGGCGAGCACATACATAATTTTCCATAACTATTTTATTTGTAATGATTTGAAAGTTCTATTATATTGCATATTGTTACAACTGTTTCTGTAACAACCTGACTTGTGGTAAACTCAATCCTGTATTGGTCATTGACCCGAATTGATTCTATACCCTCTTTATCACCATGCAAAACTTCGTAATGCAAAGAATTGAGCACAAACAAGTCATCAACATGTACCGTTTTTTCAAGTGTCTGAATGCGCAATTGAAATCGCTTTACGATTTGTGGTTGGAAACGATGTCTTTTGTCCGTTGTCTTTCCCGTTTCGTATAGTTCTCTCAAATAATCCTTTTCAAAACTAATTTTCATGCCATCTTATTTTCTCGCTACAAAGGTACTAATATATTTTTACATTATCCGCAAAAAATGGGGATTTTTTATAATCCTTAAAGAAATTGTTTATAGGAGTTCCGAATATATAATCGCTTCGTTCATCCTTATTCTTGCATCGGTACGAGGATTCAGCCATTTGAAACTGACATTGTGCTGTCCTGCGGGCAGCTGGTACTTCCAGAACAATTCGTGACGCCGTTTAGCATAATCGACAGGCAAGTCAATGGTTTCCACCAATTTATTGTCC
>BNTV01000107.1 GCA_025996865.1 Bacteroidia bacterium | reverse complement strand
CAGACCACCACATCAAGAATGTGAACGTGGAGGATTTTCCCGAAGAATACAGACCTATTATTCGTCGTTTGCAGATGGCACAATCTACCGCAGAAGTGCGCCAACAAATGATTACCGAAGACTATTACCTCGTAGTGCTCCGCAATGAAGAACGAAAAGTAGGCGAACTAAGTAAAGTGATAGAAGAAAAAGACAAAGAAATAGCTGAATTGAAACGGCTGTTAAAGAATAAATAACAACATATTAGTGTTAAGTTAATTTTATGTAGTCGTCAATGACGTAGCGACAAATAACCCCTAATAGCAAGCGCCGAAGAAAAAATATGCCGTATAACATATTTTTTCTTCGGTACTTTCTTTTTAATCCCTTGTCTTTACTGATAGCTTCGGCTAAAATATTTTTATAAACAATTTAATCTATTATCGATGAATCCATTAACAAAAAAACGAACATTTGGTATCATTTTGTTTTTGATTGTTGGCTGTATCGGTTTGAAAGCGCAAGAGCAACGGATAACGGTCAATGTGGAAAACAAAACATTAAGAGATTTATTTTCAGTAATTGAGAAGCAGAGCGCCTATCGCTTTTCTTACCGGAATGTAGTGCTTGACAACAAAAAGGATGTAACCATTCACAAAAAAGATGCAAGCGTGTCGGAAATTCTTAAAACGGCTCTTGCCGGAAGAAATTTGGATTTCAACATCGTTTCGGAAAAATCGATTGTCATTTCCGACAAACGGCAAAGTCAATCAAACCAACCGGACAGTAAGAAAATTTCCGGCATTCTCACTGACGAAAACGGTGAACCGATTATCGGTGCAAATGTAGCTGTTAAAGGGACAACCAAAGGTATCAGAACCGATGTGGATGGAAAATTCAGTTTGGATGTTCAGAATAATGCAGTCCTGCAAGTAAGCTACATCGGCTACAAAACGCAAGAAATTGTCGTTGGCAACCAAACCAACTTGAACATCACGCTAAACGAAGACAGTCAGGTGTTGAAGGCAGTGGTGGTGGTCGGTTATGGCACGCAACGGAAACAAGCCATCACAGGCGCTGTTTCCGTTGCCAATCTGGAGACATTTAAAGATCTGCCGTCCAACAATATTATCGACAAACTGAAAGGATCAATTGCCGGATTAAATATCGGCGGAGTCAACAAAGCCGGGGCTGTCGGGGACATTGTGATACGGGGACAAAACACCGTTGCAGGCAATTATCCCTTAATCGTGGTGGATGGGGCTATTTTTGCAGGGGGTACCATTGCAGACATTGCCCCCGGCGACATTGAAAGTTTTACCGTATTGAAAGACGCCAGTTCTGCAGCCGTTTATGGCTCGCGTTCCGCCAATGGCGTTATTCTGATTGAAACCAAACGCGGCAGAGGAAAAGAAGGCAAACCGGTATTCAACGTTAATCTGAACTATGGTCTCAGCAACGAATTGGAACGACTGAAAATATATGGTCCCGAAGACTATCTGCAACGCATATTGGATATTCGGGAAGCCAACGGTATAGAATCCGACCCCAACCGAATAGACTACTATCTGGAACCCGAAGAACGGAAAAATTATGAAGCAATGCCGAATCACCTGCCCACCATGACCGACCCTTACGACGTAATGCGCCAGACGGCTTATAACCGGAATTTGAGCGTCAGTGTCGCTAACCAGACGGATAAATCACGGTATTATTTGTCGGTTAATCTGATTGACCAGCAGGGTGTTATTTTGAATGACCGGTACAAACATATTTCAGGCAGGATGAATATTGACAGCGACATCACTAAATGGCTGAATATCGGCGTGAAGGCTTTTTATAGCTTTCGCGACAATTCAGGCACTCTTCCGTATGCTGATGCTGCTACCCGTTTCAGTCCATGGGCTTCACTTTATAATGAAGACGGCTCGTATGCGTATGCTCCCCAAAGCACGGTTTCTTTTATCAATCCATTCTGGAATATTGCCACTGAAGACACCAAACAGATGAATAATTTGAACTCCATTTTTACGGCAACTATTAAAGCGCCCTGGGTAGAGGGACTGACCTATACGACCAATCTGTCCAATACCATCCGATGGGAAAACTTTTACCAGTTCTATGGTGAAAATACGGTTGCCGGAGCAGCGGCGAACGGTATCGGAGGCAGATCTGAACTACATTATAATAACTTGTTGTGGGACAACATTGTTAAATACAATCGTATATTCAAGGAAAAACACTATGTGGATGCGACCTTATTGTTTTCGCAGGAAAAGTATTCTTATGAATCAACCAGAGCCAACGCAGAAGATTTTGATAATTTGACACTGGGAAGCTATCGCCTGCAAGACGGAAAAAAACAGACTGTAAGTACAGGTGGTGGCGGTTCCGAAGCCATCGGTATGATGGCGCGCGGCACTTATACCTACGACAATCGCTATTCTCTTACAGGTACTATCCGCCGAGACGGTTATTCCGCTTTCAGCAAAAACAGGAAATTCGGTATTTTCCCGTCCACAGGCGTCAACTGGCAGATTTCAAACGAAAGTTTCATGCGCGATATTTCGTATCTGAATAATTTGGCTCTCCGCGCCACTTACGGAACGAACGGAAACCAGTCCATCGGTTTGTATCAAACGCTGGCAAAAGTAGGCACCGATAAATACATATATGCCGGTAGTCCTTCTTATGTTACAACGCAGTATATCAGCTCACTGCCTACCGATGACCTGAGTTGGGAATCCACTACCGGACTGAATCTCGGACTTGATTTTGGATGGTTAAATAACCGTATTTCAGGTTCTGTAGATGTCTATCAGACCAATACTCACGATATGTTGTTCACATTGCAGCTTCCAAAAGCTTCCGGTATAGCCAATATCACCTCTAATTTGGGCAAAATACAAAACAGGGGAATTGAAGTTAGCTTGAATACTTTACCAATTGACCATAGCGATTTCAAATGGAATTCCATAATAACTTTTTCGTTGAACCGCAATAAAATTGTTTCCATTTACGGTGACGATAACGACGGCGACGGCAAAGAAGATGACTTAATCTCCTCCGGCTATTTTATCGGGAAATCATTAGGAAACATTTATGCTTATAAAGTGCTTGGAATGTATCAGCAGGAAGATGTGGACAACGGAACCATCATGACCGGTATGCGCCCCGGCGAATATCAATTGGAGGATGTGGACGGCGACGGAGACATCACCTCTGACAAAGACCGTCAACACCTTGGCAACAGCAAGGAGAATTTTCGCTGGAGTTGGACCAATACGTTCAAATACAAGGGCTTTTCATTGATGGTCTATTTATATTCTATTTGGGGCGGCAAAGGCTGGTATCAGTCGGGGAATAATACACCGTATTTTGACTATTTTGTCAATAACAGTTCTATTAATCACCCTGTCTATGATTACTGGACACCAACCAACACCAACGCCATGTTCCCCCGCCCTAATTACCGGGACGCGTCTCGTCAAGGGACAAAATACTACGACCGCAGCTTTATCAAGTTGCAAAAAATATCCCTGTCCTACGATGTAGGCAAATGGGTACGTCCGTGGGGAATCAACGATTTGACGGTGGCGGTTAGCGCCGACAACCTGTTGACCTACGCTCCCTATTGGATAGGATTAGACCCTGAAATGGACCAGGGATTGAGAGATAATGCTATTCCTTCCATCCGTACTTATAATTTTTCACTAGTTATTAATTTTTAAAAACAACCCAATGAAAAAGATTCAATATTTTATAATTGCATTGATAGGATTTCTACCTGTTTCTTGCATTGTTGACCTTGATTTGCAGGAGGTGCCCAAAGATTTTCTAAGCCCCGAAAATTCTCTTCAAAATCAAGCCGGTTTTGAAGCGGCAATCGCCCATGTCTATCTGACCGTACGCACCGAAATGTACGCGAGTGAAAAAACTATAGCCAGTTCGGATTTGATGGGGATGGATGCCGATTTCACTGCAATGGGACTCGGAACGAATGCCTATTGGGAATATTTTTTCTGGAATACCATCAATAAGGATAACGGACAGGCGCGTAAATGGTGGCAGCGCTTTTACAAATTGATATTCCAGACCAATGTTATCATTGACCGGGCTGAGAGTGAACTCGTCACTTGGGAATCGGAGGAAGCGAAAAATCAAATTGTGGCGGAAGCCCGGTTTGTACGTGCTTATGCCTATCATTTCTTAGTCAATCTATTCGGAGATGTTCCCTTGGTATTGCACGAAACTTCCGAGCCTAAATTTGACTACACCCGCGCTCCCCAGCAGGACGTGCTGCAACAATGCAAAGACGACCTGACGTTTGCCATTCAATGGTTGAAAACCGTTGACCGGCAGCAAGGAGGAAGAGCGCCACGCGCAGCCGCTTACCATTTGCTCAGCGAAATAGAAATTTGCAGGGCTAACTATCAGGAGGCCATTGATGCCGCATCGGCAGTAATTAACGACCCGAATTTCTATCTGATGACCGAACGATTCGGAACGCGAAAGAACTTCACTTTCTCCGGCTATGACTACCAGGGACCTCAGGAGCCTTGGGGTGACGTCTTTTGGGATTTGTTTCAGGAAGGCAATATGAACTGGAGCGAAGGCAACCATGAAGCCATCTGGAACATAGAAATGGATTTCAAAATACTTGGAGGAGGAAATACTGAAACGTATGGCAGTAAATTCGGTATGGAAGAATTTTGGACTCCGGATTGGTGGCGAGCTGTTGACGTTGACGGTGTAAACAATTTACAGAAAGACACCTTGTGTGGTATGCCTAATGGTCAGTCCCGTGTGACGGATTATGCCGGCAAACTGATTTGGGAATATAAAGCCGATTGGGACAACGATATACGCAATTCGCAGTATAATATTCAGCGTACTTTTTACTGGAATAACCCGGTCAGCAAATTTTACGGACAAGAGATTACGTTGGATAACATCGGAGACCCTTATATGTTCGGCAGATGGATAAATCCTTCGTACAAAAAAGGGGTTACCACCGTGCATTACGGGGTTTCCACTGACCCTGCAAGCGGAGAAAATCATGACGGCGGCGGTATTTTCAAAGACTGGTATATTATGCGTTTAGCAGAAACCTATCTGCTTCGTGCCGAAGCGTATTATCGCAAAGGCGACAATCAGAGCGCTGCCAACGACATCAATGTAATCCGGAAAAGGGCGCATTGTCAATATATGGTCACAGCCGACGACGTGAATTTGGACTTGATTTTGGATGAACGGGCGCGGGAGCTTATCATGGAAGATTTCCGCATCAGCACCCTGACACGTATGGGAAAGTTACCCGAATATCTGATGAAATACAATCCCGTTGTGATAAAAAACGGGTATCAATTGCCGGATTATCTGAACAAGTTCCCGATTCCGCAATCGGAAATTGAAGCGAATAAGGGAACAAAATTGGAACAAAATCCGGGATACGACAAGTAAATATAAATCATTCTATAATTCTATTAAAATTAAAAAAATCATGAATATTATATTTTTCAAAACAACAGGAAAGTTGGCAGTGTTCCTTTGCGCGTTGGCGCTGATGTGGACAAGCTGCGAGGACAAGAATGGCATACCCCCCAAGCTGTCGATAGAGATTGAGGCGATACAAACCTATCCGGGAGACGAAATCTTGATACAGGGAACGGCAGGCGCCGTAAACGCTCTGAAATCCGTCGAAATCGTCTGCGAAGCGTGGAATATCCGGAAGAGTTATGATATACCGGACGGAAAACTGAACGTGCTGACCATTGATTACAAGTTTACAATTCCCAATGTGTCCATTGCAGAGATGAATCAAACGCTGCGGATTACGGTGGTGGATGTGGATGGAAATATTTCGGAAAAAGAAATCCCCATCAGCTTTATCGCCGACGAGACAGCTCCTGTGTTCAGCAGCAAGCCTGCCACGCCGGCCGCTGTCGATTTCGTTTCAGCAGAGGGAGTCGGTAATTATTTTCTACGTCTGACGGTAACCGACGACCGGGCATTATCCGATTTGCAGATTGCCATTCCGGATATCGGTTATATGAAGGATATTCCACTTTCCGGTAAAACGCAGGATATAGTGGAAAGCATTCCATTCCATTCTCTCGGGTCGTTTGATGGAACGCTTACTCTGAAAGACAAAACGGGAAACCAAAGCATTTATGCCATAACATTTATAACCCTTAACGAGGATGGAGACCCGATAAGCGATTACCCTTACATGTATCTGATTGACACCTCAGATTCGCCTGCTAATTATTTGCATGGATATTACAAATACATGGCTCGAACGGACGCATACAAATATACGACCAAGTTTTATGCGCCTGTTGATAATACCCCTATAGCCTTTGTTCCGACGCGCATTTTAACCGGTGATTATTACGGCGTAAGTCCTTCTGTAACGACTAAACTTTTGAACAAGAACGGATATGTTGTCCCTATTACATTGGTGCATAAAGGTTATTATGAGGTGGAAATAGATATTCAGAACAAGTCATACGTCATTACATCTTACACACCTGCGCCTGATTATACGGGTCTCTTATGTATCACGGGGATTAATGGATGGTCTTTGACGCCGAATATGGTGAATAAATATCCAGACAATGATTACCTTCGCACATTAGATGTAGAAGTAGTCCAGGAACCCGTGTCATTGACCTTCACTACTCCTGCATGGAATCCTATTTTCAGAGCTATTATGCTTAATGGACAAGGAGGTGGAACATTTCTACAGAATGCAGGATGGACTACCTTAGATTTAGGGAACTTCAGCGACAATTTCCAAGGTCCGGGTTTCTATACTATTACCTTCGATTTGGAAACATATTGGGCAACAGTTTCCCAAAAGCATTAAAAAGTAAGTTGAGGGGCGGAAAAAACCTTTCCGCCCCCTCAACTTTTTTGAAAAATGAAAAAGAAAAACAACGAAGTAATGAATATAATTAATACTTAAATAATATGAAGCGAAATATTGTCCTTTTTTTATTGTTAATGTCTGTAAATGCAACAAAAGCAACCGAATGGACACTCTCAAACAGTTCTCTTACTGTTAAATTCGATGACCTGTCAAACCAACTGTCAGTTTTGGATAAACGGTGTGGCAAAACATGGAGCCAACACCCTGTATCCGGAGCTGCCCTGACAGCAAATACAGTGGTACAAAATGGGGACAGTTTGCAAATCCAATTTAACGGTACAAGTGGGTTGTCTGCAAGCTTGATTTTGTCCGGCAATTCCTCTTTAGAGGTTATTCTTTCAGGACCGGTTTCCTCTACTTTTTCTGAAACATCGTTTCCCGGAGCCTTGTTTGCCGAGAACAAGGAGCATTATCTTGTAGCTACAGACGGAGAAGGATTGCTGGTTCGTGTTGACGATACAGAATACCCCCTTGGTCGTGATACGAAACCTTATTGTGTGGTAAGGGGACAGTTGATGTCTTGGTACGGTGTGGTTGATATAGCCTGCAAAACCGGTTATATGATTATCCTGGAAACGCCCGACGATGCTTTGTTCAACACATACAGGGAAAATGGAATGGCCGGATTTGAACCCTATTGGTTGCCCCAAATGGGAAAGTTTGGTTATGAAAGAAAAGCGGTATATCATTTTTTCGATGAAGGCGGTTATGTGGCGCAATGTAAAAAATACAAGGACTACATATACCCAAAAAATGAGGTGCTTACCTTGAGAGAGAACCAACAACGTATCCCCTCAATTGATAAAATGGTAGGCGGCGTCCATATTTATGTATGGGATAATGCACGGGAGGTCGAATTTGCACAACACCTGAAAGATATAGGTGTTGATAAAGCCTTTTTTCTATGGGACCCGAATCACTTCCCTTACCCTGTCGATGGATATGACAACTATCTCATAGAAATGGGATTTGCTTCAGGTGTTTATGACCTGTTCAGAGATATACATGCCAACGAAGCAACTTATTACAAAATAGAGAAAGACCCCGGCAAAAAATATTTAGCCCGGTGGCAACACCCCGGCGAATATCCGGCTATTACCCTAAAAAATAGTTTGGGAGGTATAGCAAGTAATCAATTCGGAAATGTGGTATGTCCTATCCCTGCAATAGAATGTGTAAAAAAACGTGTTCCGTTTGAAAACGCCATATACCCGCACGAATCTCATTTTTTGGATGTTTATCTGTCAGACGGATTATACGAATGTTACGACCCCATTCATCCCGCAACACGCACACAATATAAGGAAGCAGTAGTCAAAATATACGATTTGTTTACGGATACCTACCATAAATTTTGCGGAGGAGAATGGGGTCGTAACATTCGTATAATCCGTCTGACAGATAAACATCCAAAAAATGAGATTCGTGCGGGTATATGGCGTTTTCAAACGGAACACGTTTTTTTACACATTCTATTGCAGGGATAGGACATACCACATTTCCGAATTGATTACTTGCTATACCTCCCAAACTATTTTTTAGGGTAATAGCCGGATATTCGCCGGGGTGTTGCCACCGGGCTAAATATTTTTTGCCGGGGTCTTTCTCTATTTTGTAATAAGTTGCTTCGTTGGCATGTATATCTCTGAACAGGTCATAAACACCTGAAGCAAATCCCATTTCTATGAGATAGTTGTCATATCCATCGACAGGGTAAGGGAAGTGATTCGGGTCCCATAGAAAAAAGGCTTTATCAACACCTATATCTTTCAGGTGTTGTGCAAATTCGACCTCCCGTGCATTATCCCATACATAAATATGGACGCCGCCTACCATTTTATCAATTGAGGGGATACGTTGTTGGTTCTCTCTCAAGGTAAGCACCTCATTTTTTGGGTATATGTAGTCCTTGTATTTTTTACATTGCGCCACATAACCGCCTTCATCGAAAAAATGATATACCGCTTTTCTTTCATAACCAAACTTTCCCATTTGGGGCAACCAATAGGGTTCAAATCCGGCCATTCCATTTTCCCTGTATGTGTTGAACAAAGCATCGTCGGGCGTTTCCAGGATAATCATATAACCGGTTTTGCAGGCTATATCAACCACACCGTACCAAGACATCAACTGTCCCCTTACCACACAATAAGGTTTCGTATCACGACCAAGGGGGTATTCTGTATCGTCAACACGAACCAGCAATCCTTCTCCGTCTGTAGCTACAAGATAATGCTCCTTGTTCTCGGCAAACAAGGCTCCGGGAAACGATGTTTCAGAAAAAGTAGAGGAAACCGGTCCTGAAAGAATAACCTCTAAAGAGGAATTGCCGGACAAAATCAAGCTTGCAGACAACCCACTTGTACCGTTAAATTGGATTTGCAAACTGTCCCCATTTTGTACCACTGTATTTGCTGTCAGGGCAGCTCCGGATACAGGGTGTTGGCTCCATGTTTTGCCACACCGTTTATCCAAAACTGACAGTTGGTTTGACAGGTCATCGAATTTAACAGTAAGAGAACTGTTTGAGAGTGTCCATTCGGTTGCTTTTGTTGCATTTACAGACATTAACAATAAAAAAAGGACAATATTTCGCTTCATATTATTTAAGTATTAATTATATTCATTACTTCGTTGTTTTTCTTTTTCATTTTTCAAAAAAGTTGAGGGGGCGGAAAGGTTTTTTCCGCCCCTCAACTTACTTTTTAATGCTTTTGGGAAACTGTTGCCCAATATGTTTCCAAATCGAAGGTAATAGTATAGAAACCCGGACCTTGGAAATTGTCGCTGAAGTTCCCTAAATCTAAGGTAGTCCATCCTGCATTCTGTAGAAATGTTCCACCTCCTTGTCCATTAAGCATAATAGCTCTGAAAATAGGATTCCATGCAGGAGTAGTGAAGGTCAATGACACGGGTTCCTGGACTACTTCTACATCTAATGTGCGAAGGTAATCATTGTCTGGATATTTATTCACCATATTCGGCGTCAAAGACCATCCATTAATCCCCGTGATACATAAGAGACCCGTATAATCAGGCGCAGGTGTGTAAGATGTAATGACGTATGACTTGTTCTGAATATCTATTTCCACCTCATAATAACCTTTATGCACCAATGTAATAGGGACAACATATCCGTTCTTGTTCAAAAGTTTAGTCGTTACAGAAGGACTTACGCCGTAATAATCACCGGTTAAAATGCGCGTCGGAACAAAGGCTATAGGGGTATTATCAACAGGCGCATAAAACTTGGTCGTATATTTGTATGCGTCCGTTCGAGCCATGTATTTGTAATATCCATGCAAATAATTAGCAGGCGAATCTGAGGTGTCAATCAGATACATGTAAGGGTAATCGCTTATCGGGTCTCCATCCTCGTTAAGGGTTATAAATGTTATGGCATAAATGCTTTGGTTTCCCGTTTTGTCTTTCAGAGTAAGCGTTCCATCAAACGACCCGAGAGAATGGAATGGAATGCTTTCCACTATATCCTGCGTTTTACCGGAAAGTGGAATATCCTTCATATAACCGATATCCGGAATGGCAATCTGCAAATCGGATAATGCCCGGTCGTCGGTTACCGTCAGACGTAGAAAATAATTACCGACTCCCTCTGCTGAAACGAAATCGACAGCGGCCGGCGTGGCAGGCTTGCTGCTGAACACAGGAGCTGTCTCGTCGGCGATAAAGCTGATGGGGATTTCTTTTTCCGAAATATTTCCATCCACATCCACCACCGTAATCCGCAGCGTTTGATTCATCTCTGCAATGGACACATTGGGAATTGTAAACTTGTAATCAATGGTCAGCACGTTCAGTTTTCCGTCCGGTATATCATAACTCTTCCGGATATTCCACGCTTCGCAGACGATTTCGACGGATTTCAGAGCGTTTACGGCGCCTGCCGTTCCCTGTATCAAGATTTCGTCTCCCGGATAGGTTTGTATCGCCTCAATCTCTATCGACAGCTTGGGGGGTATGCCATTCTTGTCCTCGCAGCTTGTCCACATCAGCGCCAACGCGCAAAGGAACACTGCCAACTTTCCTGTTGTTTTGAAAAATATAATATTCATGATTTTTTTAATTTTAATAGAATTATAGAATGATTTATATTTACTTGTCGTATCCCGGATTTTGTTCCAATTTTGTTCCCTTATTCGCTTCAATTTCCGATTGCGGAATCGGGAACTTGTTCAGATAATCCGGCAATTGATACCCGTTTTTTATCACAACGGGATTGTATTTCATCAGATATTCGGGTAACTTTCCCATACGTGTCAGGGTGCTGATGCGGAAATCTTCCATGATAAGCTCCCGCGCCCGTTCATCCAAAATCAAGTCCAAATTCACGTCGTCGGCTGTGACCATATATTGACAATGCGCCCTTTTCCGGATTACATTGATGTCGTTGGCAGCGCTCTGATTGTCGCCTTTGCGATAATACGCTTCGGCACGAAGCAGATAGGTTTCTGCTAAACGCATAATATACCAGTCTTTGAAAATACCGCCGCCGTCATGATTTTCTCCGCTTGCAGGGTCAGTGGAAACCCCGTAATGCACGGTGGTAACCCCTTTTTTGTACGAAGGATTTATCCATCTGCCGAACATATAAGGGTCTCCGATGTTATCCAACGTAATCTCTTGTCCGTAAAATTTGCTGACCGGGTTATTCCAGTAAAAAGTACGCTGAATATTATACTGCGAATTGCGTATATCGTTGTCCCAATCGGCTTTATATTCCCAAATCAGTTTGCCGGCATAATCCGTCACACGGGACTGACCATTAGGCATACCACACAAGGTGTCTTTCTGTAAATTGTTTACACCGTCAACGTCAACAGCTCGCCACCAATCCGGAGTCCAAAATTCTTCCATACCGAATTTACTGCCATACGTTTCAGTATTTCCTCCTCCAAGTATTTTGAAATCCATTTCTATGTTCCAGATGGCTTCATGGTTGCCTTCGCTCCAGTTCATATTGCCTTCCTGAAACAAATCCCAAAAGACGTCACCCCAAGGCTCCTGAGGTCCCTGGTAGTCATAGCCGGAGAAAGTGAAGTTCTTTCGCGTTCCGAATCGTTCGGTCATCAGATAGAAATTCGGGTCGTTAATTACTGCCGATGCGGCATCAATGGCCTCCTGATAGTTAGCCCTGCAAATTTCTATTTCGCTGAGCAAATGGTAAGCGGCTGCGCGTGGCGCTCTTCCTCCTTGCTGCCGGTCAACGGTTTTCAACCATTGAATGGCAAACGTCAGGTCGTCTTTGCATTGTTGCAGCACGTCCTGCTGGGGAGCGCGGGTGTAGTCAAATTTAGGCTCGGAAGTTTCGTGCAATACCAAGGGAACATCTCCGAATAGATTGACTAAGAAATGATAGGCATAAGCACGTACAAACCGGGCTTCCGCCACAATTTGATTTTTCGCTTCCTCCGATTCCCAAGTGACGAGTTCACTCTCAGCCCGGTCAATGATAACATTGGTCTGGAATATCAATTTGTAAAAGCGCTGCCACCATTTACGCGCCTGTCCGTTATCCTTATTGATGGTATTCCAGAAAAAATATTCCCAATAGGCATTCGTTCCGAGTCCCATTGCAGTGAAATCGGCATCCATCCCCATCAAATCCGAACTGGCTATAGTTTTTTCACTCGCGTACATTTCGGTGCGTACGGTCAGATAGACATGGGCGATTGCCGCTTCAAAACCGGCTTGATTTTGAAGAGAATTTTCGGGGCTTAGAAAATCTTTGGGCACCTCCTGCAAATCAAGGTCAACAATGCAAGAAACAGGTAGAAATCCTATCAATGCAATTATAAAATATTGAATCTTTTTCATTGGGTTGTTTTTAAAAATTAATAACTAGTGAAAAATTATAAGTACGGATGGAAGGAATAGCATTATCTCTCAATCCCTGGTCCATTTCAGGGTCTAATCCTATCCAATAGGGAGCGTAGGTCAACAGGTTGTCGGCGCTAACCGCCACCGTCAAATCGTTGATTCCCCACGGACGTACCCATTTGCCTACATCGTAGGACAGGGATATTTTTTGCAACTTGATAAAGCTGCGGTCGTAGTATTTTGTCCCTTGACGAGACGCGTCCCGGTAATTAGGGCGGGGGAACATGGCGTTGGTGTTGGTTGGTGTCCAGTAATCATAGACAGGGTGATTAATAGAACTGTTATTGACAAAATAGTCAAAATACGGTGTATTATTCCCCGACTGATACCAGCCTTTGCCGCCCCAAATAGAATATAAATAGACCATCAATGAAAAGCCCTTGTATTTGAACGTATTGGTCCAACTCCAGCGAAAATTCTCCTTGCTGTTGCCAAGGTGTTGACGGTCTTTGTCAGAGGTGATGTCTCCGTCGCCGTCCACATCCTCCAATTGATATTCGCCGGGGCGCATACCGGTCATGATGGTTCCGTTGTCCACATCTTCCTGCTGATACATTCCAAGCACTTTATAAGCATAAATGTTTCCTAATGATTTCCCGATAAAATAGCCGGAGGAGATTAAGTCATCTTCTTTGCCGTCGCCGTCGTTATCGTCACCGTAAATGGAAACAATTTTATTGCGGTTCAACGAAAAAGTTATTATGGAATTCCATTTGAAATCGCTATGGTCAATTGGTAAAGTATTCAAGCTAACTTCAATTCCCCTGTTTTGTATTTTGCCCAAATTAGAGGTGATATTGGCTATACCGGAAGCTTTTGGAAGCTGCAATGTGAACAACATATCGTGAGTATTGGTCTGATAGACATCTACAGAACCTGAAATACGGTTATTTAACCATCCAAAATCAAGTCCGAGATTCAGTCCGGTAGTGGATTCCCAACTCAGGTCATCGGTAGGCAGTGAGCTGATATACTGCGTTGTAACATAAGAAGGACTACCGGCATATATGTATTTATCGGTGCCTACTTTTGCCAGCGTTTGATACAAACCGATGGACTGGTTTCCGTTCGTTCCGTAAGTGGCGCGGAGAGCCAAATTATTCAGATACGAAATATCGCGCATGAAACTTTCGTTTGAAATCTGCCAGTTGACGCCTGTGGACGGGAAAATACCGAATTTCCTGTTTTTGCTGAAAGCGGAATAACCGTCTCGGCGGATAGTACCTGTAAGAGAATAGCGATTGTCGTAGGTATAAGTGCCGCGCGCCATCATACCGATGGCTTCGGAACCGCCACCACCTGTACTTACAGTCTGTTTTTTTCCGTCTTGCAGGCGATAGCTTCCCAGTGTCAAATTATCAAAATCTTCTGCGTTGGCTCTGGTTGATTCATAAGAATACTTTTCCTGCGAAAACAATAAGGTCGCATCCACATAGTGTTTTTCCTTGAATATACGATTGTATTTAACAATGTTGTCCCACAACAAGTTATTATAATGTAGTTCAGATCTGCCTCCGATACCGTTCGCCGCTGCTCCGGCAACCGTATTTTCACCATAGAACTGGTAAAAGTTTTCCCATCGGATGGTATTGGACAGATTGGTCGTATAGGTCAGTCCCTCTACCCAGGGCGCTTTAATAGTTGCCGTAAAAATGGAGTTCAAATTATTCATCTGTTTGGTGTCTTCAGTGGCAATATTCCAGAATGGATTGATAAAAGAAACCGTGCTTTGGGGAGCATACGCATACGAGCCGTCTTCATTATAAAGTGAAGCCCATGGACTGAAACGGGTAGCAGCATCAGCATACGGAAGAGTGCCTGAATTGTCGCGAAAGCTATAAAAAGCCTTCACGCCGATATTCAGCCATTTAGTGATGTCGCTGTCAATATTCATCCTGCCTGAAATATGTTTGTACCGGTCATTCAAAATAACACCCTGCTGGTCAATCAGATTAACCGACAAATAATACCGTGATTTATCCGTCTGGTTAGCGACACTGACGCTCAAATTCCGGTTATAAGCCGTCTGGCGCATTACGTCGTAAGGGTCGGTCATGGTGGGCAGGTGATTCGGCATTGCTTCATAATTTTTCCGTTCTTCGGGTTCCAGATAGTAGTCTATTCGGTTGGGGTCGGATTCTATACCGTTGGCTTCCCGAATATCCAATATGCGTTGCAGATAGTCTTCGGGACCATATATTTTCAGTCGTTCCAATTCGTTGCTGAGACCATAGTTCAGATTAACGTTGAATACCGGTTTGCCTTCTTTTCCTCTGCCGCGTTTGGTTTCAATCAGAATAACGCCATTGGCGGAACGCGAGCCATAAACGGCTGCAGAACTGGCGTCTTTCAATACGGTAAAACTTTCAATGTCGCCGGGGGCAATGTCTGCAATGGTACCCCCTGCAAAAATAGCCCCATCCACCACGATTAAGGGATAATTGCCTGCAACGGTGTTTTGTCCCCGTATCACAATGTCCCCGACAGCCCCGGCTTTGTTGACTCCGCCGATATTTAATCCGGCAATTGATCCTTTCAGTTTGTCGATAATATTGTTGGACGGCAGATCTTTAAATGTCTCCAGATTGGCAACGGAAACAGCGCCTGTGATGGCTTGTTTCCGTTGCGTGCCATAACCGACCACCACCACTGCCTTCAACACCTGACTGTCTTCGTTTAGCGTGATGTTCAAGTTGGTTTGGTTGCCAACGACAATTTCTTGCGTTTTGTAGCCGATGTAGCTTACTTGCAGGACTGCATTATTCTGAACATCCAAACTGAATTTTCCATCCACATCGGTTCTGATACCTTTGGTTGTCCCTTTAACAGCTACATTTGCACCGATAATCGGTTCACCGTTTTCGTCAGTGAGAATGCCGGAAATTTTCTTACTGTCCGGTTGGTTTGATTGACTTTGCCGTTTGTCGGAAATGACAATCGATTTTTCCGAAACGATGTTGAAATCCAAATTTCTTCCGGCAAGAGCCGTTTTAAGAATTTCCGACACGCTTGCATCTTTTTTGTGAATGGTTACATCCTTTTTGTTGTCAAGCACTACATTCCGGTAAGAAAAGCGATAGGCGCTCTGCTTCTCAATTACTGAAAATAAATCTCTTAATGTTTTGTTTTCCACATTGACCGTTATCCGTTGCTCTTGCGCTTTCAAACCGATACAGCCAACAATCAAAAACAAAATGATACCAAATGTTCGTTTTTTTGTTAATGGATTCATCGATAATAGATTAAATTGTTTATAAAAATATTTTAGCCGAAGCTATCAGTAAAGACAAGGGATTAAAAAGAAAGTACCGAAGAAAAAATATGTTATACGGCATATTTTTTCTTCGGCGCTTGCTATTAGGGGTTATTTGTCGCTACGTCATTGACGACTACATAAAATTAACTTAACACTAATATGTTGTTATTTATTCTTTAACAGCCGTTTCAATTCAGCTATTTCTTTGTCTTTTTCTTCTATCACTTTACTTAGTTCGCCTACTTTTCGTTCTTCATTGCGGAGCACTACGAGGTAATAGTCTTCGGTAATCATTTGTTGGCGCACTTCTGCGGTAGATTGTGCCATCTGCAAACGACGAATAATAGGTCTGTATTCTTCGGGAAAATCCTCCACGTTCACATTCTTGATGTGGTGGTCTG
>BNTV01000106.1 GCA_025996865.1 Bacteroidia bacterium | reverse complement strand
TATCCAATATCGGACTGTCGTATTCGTCAATGAGTACAACAACTTTTTTGCCGGTTGTCCGGTGTAATAACTCTATCAGTTCCGCAAAACAATCGGAGGCATATTCCGAAATAAATGTCAGTTCATGTAGATTGGCCTGTTGTTTCAAAAAAGAGAGCATACTTCGCTCTATCATCTCTTCGTTGCGATGTTTGATTTGAGTCCAGTCTATCCGTATTACCGGATACTGCTGTGTCCAATCCCATTTGTCGTAAATGTAAAGACCTTCAAACAGCGATTGATTGCCTTTGTAAAGTTCTCCCAGCGTGCTAATAAGTAGCGACTTTCCAAAACGACGTGGACGCGAAAGAAAAATTATTTTTCCTGACGTAACAAGCCTGTAAATATCTTCTGTCTTATCAACATAAAGATAATCACTACTTCTCAAATCCTCAAATGACTGTATGCCTATCGGTAAATTCTTCATACCTTTTGGTTTTAAAATACCTACGAAGATAAACAAAAGAATTGAAAGTAAAAAGAAATCCTAAATTTTTCGGCGTTATTAACCGCTTCGCGGCGAAACCACGAACAAAGCCTATTTATCATATAACCAAATAGCATACGAATATATACCTTTCCCTTTCTCCGGTTTGTTATTTTTATCCTGATACCATTGACCTATATTAGCAAATGGAGTCAGCAATATATTTACCTCTTGATTCTTGCAAGTAGCCATAGTTTGATATACCGGACCTAACATGTCATTCTCCGGTTTGGAGGTTATTACAGGTGTTTTATCTGTATGGATCAATAGTTCCGTACTTGTTTGAATGGCTTTATCGGCAATATTATCGTTCCAAACCATATCCAAAGCGTAAATAACAGGCCCGCGCATCCATGCGTATGGGATTCTGTCCGTTGGTAATTCGCTGTACATGTGTTCTCCTCCGGGAAGGTCCGTATATGAATAGTCACTATGGTTCTCCCGTTTTACCCATTTTAAGTCCATGGGAAAGGTTATTTCAATAACATCTCCTTTTTTCCATTTTTGGGAGAGTGTCAAATAGGTTCCGGAATGTAAATCATTTATTTTCTTGCCGTTCAACTTCACTTGGGGCCGGTTGCACCATTGGGGCAAACGCAAATGAAGTTTTTGCTTCGTGGAAACAGCAGAAGATATTTTGATGCTGATATTCTCTGTTTCAGGATATTGGGTTTCAACTTTGAACCGGAAATCTTTACCGGCATACTCCGAGTCCAAATATTGATTCACATACAAACCATTGTCTCCTTCAGCATAAAGGAATGTCGGCAATAGTGAAATAATGCGGTGCCCACTGGCTGTGCAACAATCGGGACGCCGAAAGTAACCCGCAGGTTTGGTTCCGTTAGGCGCTGTGTGATAGCGCAATCCGTCACCATCACAGGATTGTGCGGCAAAAACATGATTGAGCATCAAACGTTCCATTGCATCGGCATATTTAACATCACCCGTCAATTCCAGCAAAAATTGTGTCAATTGCATCCACGACATGGTAGCGCATGTTTCCACGGTATTACCCGACAAGGGTTTTACAAAACCGTGTTCATAATGTTCTGCTACGCTCACACCTCCTGTAATGTACATTTGCCTGAGACTTATGTCATCCCAGGCGCCTGTCACTTTTCTCAGGAGCGATTCGTCGCCCGTGATGCGATAAAGTCGCAAGAATCCCATGAAATTCATGTGGAAAGTATGAGAGTGTACGTAGGGCTGAAGTTGGTGTACGCCCATAGTGCCGTCAGCCACCGAATCTAATTTTGAGAAAGCATTCCATCCACTCCATTTATCAATGTTTTGCACAACCCATTTACTCCAATCCAAGTACTCTTTTTTGTTTGTTATTTCATATAATCGCAAAAAAGGGTCTATCAACAGGGTTCCTTCCCACGAATAATGCACGGAATGGCCTGCCAAAAGGGATTGACCTGCTACTACTTTGTGCACATTGTCGGGGTATCTCAAGTCTGAAGGCCAAAATTCGGCTTTTCCGGGACCGATGTATCGTGTGATATAATCGCATAGCTTTTCGGCAGAAGCTAATGCGTCTTGATTGCCGGTTTCTTCGTAGGCGGTGATGAATGCGTGAATCACAAAATACAATTCATACGCATCCATTCCGCGCAAAGGTCTTTCCGGCGAACGATAATTTTTTGCCGTAGCTCCTACATATCCATCTGCCTCTTGCGAACGAATAATCCGGGTCAACATTTCATGTACTTTCGTACTCAACGCTTGATCTTCGCTCTGTATGGAGGACAATAAAGCGGATTCAATCCATTTCCCATGTTGCTCGGCTTGTTGCCAACCCCAAGCTGTATGTTCCCTTGTTTCAATAAATTGAACATATTGATCAATGGGAAATGTTTTGATATAATTGTTCCTGTTGAGTTCCATCCGATGACCGAAGAATCCACCTATATTTTTTACGGAGGAGATCGGTACAGGGGTCATGTGATTGCTGCTGCTTTTCGGTTGAGAAATAGCCGGCAAACGCAGGTTATATAATTGCTCAGCCGTTTCAAAGAATACCTGTTGAATATCTTTGTTTATCTTCAGATTATTTTCCTGAACAATATACATCAAAACATATCCATTGTCTCTATATACTTTCGACTCGGTTCCACAAGCGCCGCCATGCCCCATTTGTCCGGAAGATAAATTCCAACCTAATCCATAATTGTTTGATACTTTATCGCCGGTTTGTTTTTTGCCTATTTCGGCAATGGCTTTTTCCGACAATATCCGTTTTCCTTTATAAACGCCTTTATTGGCTACCATTTGATAGAATTTCACCAGATCTACAGGGGTTGAAAAGATTCCTCCGCCGGCTTCCGGAAATCTTTTTTTCCTGTCGGTTAATGGATATTGTAATTGGCCAATCAAGGAGGGTACAAGTTTACCTTCTTCGTTTTTAGTATAGGGTGGAGTAAAATTTTCCAACTGTTTTTTTGTAGGCCAGAAAGTTGTATTGGTCATTTCTAAAGGACCAAAAAGCCTTTCTTGTAGAAATTGATCCAATGTTTGTCCGGATACTTTTTCAATAACAGCGCCAACTACATTAATGCCTTGATTGGAATAGTTGTATTTTTCTCCCGGTTCGGAAAGCAATGGGGTCATTGCCGACACATACGTACTGATATGAAGCGGAAGAACATCAATGTGTCCCATTTGTTGTTGTACATCTGCAAGAAATGTCATGCCGCCGGTATGAGAAAGGAGATGGCGGAGAGTGATTGGTTTCGTTAGAAGTTTTGCCGATTTCTCATTTTCTTTTGTTTCTTGCACAACATACATTTTTTTCAATTCGGGCAAATAAGTGGTGACCGGCACGTCCAAGTCAACTAATCCTTCATCAACTAACATCATAACAGCCACTCCGGTCACCGGTTTAGATTGAGAAGCAATCCAGAATAATGTATTCTGATTCATTTCTTTTTTATTCTCAATATCCCTGTATCCTAAGCAATTAATGTTGAGAATATTGTCTCCTTTTGCGACAACGGTAATAATACCTGCTATCTCATTGTTATCGACATATTTACTTAACACAGAAGTGATTTTTTTCTCTGTAGGATAAGTCTTTTGAGCTTTCACATTAGAGGAAATCACAAAAAGAGCCATTAAAAAATAAAATAAAGATTTCATACAAAAATAATTTAATAATTTAATAAACTGCCACGATGATTCCATGCGTAATAAGGAATCAATGAAAGCGTTACATCTTCAAGCATTACAACGGATTTAGCCGGTAACGTTACCGAAAGCGAACCTTCGGCGATTTTGTACAGGCGATTATCGCCATAGTTGCGGCAATAGGTAGCGTAACGGCGGTATTGGTCGGTATAAAATTCGGCAGTCATGTTACCGCCGCAGCCCCAGTTTTCGTTGCTTACGCCCCAGAATTTCACTTTCCAGGGTTTTTCGCGTCCGTTTTGTTTGCGGAGATTTGCCATGGGAGATTCGCCATCGGAAGTGATGTATTCCACCCATTTCGACATTTCTTCCACCGTACCGCTGCCCCCGTTTCCGCAGATATAGGGTTCGCAACCCAGCTGTTCGCAAAGGTCGAGAAATTCGTGCGTGCCGAAACTGTTGTCTTCTACTACGCCGCCCCAATGTGTATTCACCATTTTGGGACGTTTGTCGCGCGGGCCGATCCCGTCCATCCAATGGTATTCGTCGGCAAAGCAGCCGCCGGGCCAGCGAAGATTCGGAATCTGAATGTCTTTCAAGGCTTTCACCACATCATTGCGGATGCCGTGTGTGTTGGGAATCGGCGAATTTTCGCCCACCCAATAGCCGCCATAAATATAGCCATTGCCATGCAGAATAGAGTTATTTTTTTCATGTGTACTTTTATATTTTTTTTATATTATTTATGATTAAATGGTTTTTCCAACTTCACGGCAGGCGCCTCGCCATTCAAATCCAGCCTGACTGCTCCTATCCGCTCTGCGCCGCCGCGCCAGCCTTCACGAGCGTTGAAATACATCAGCAGAGACTTTTCCCAATGCACTACGTCCAACTGATAAATAATCGCCGAACGCCAGGGGATATTCGGGTCGGGTTTGACAATCGGATTACAATCGGCTTCTTTCCATTGCAGTCCGTCGTCACTCAACAACAAACGGATTTCCGAGCGTGATTTTCCTTCCGCATCAATATAAATCGGATTATAAAAAGCTACGTAACCATTCCTATAACCAAATACCTTAAAACCGCCACAGCCATAGTTTCGGAACGGCAAATTTACATCAGGCTCCAGAACAGGCTCTTCTCTTTTTATGAACGGACCCAACGGATTATCAGCCTCCGCGCAATAAATGTATTTGGGTTCCTCATAACCGGCATCATTCAAATAAACCGTACCGCCACTGTAATACATCCGATAGCGGCCATTCGGTAACAGTATGACACATGGATTGCGCGCTTCTATTCTTGGTCCTTCACGTTCTTTCGGCAAATCCGGAACCACAAGCGTAACAGGTTCCGACCAGGTAACAAAATCGGTCGTTGTTCGTGCACGTATCACGACGTGATATTGTTTTTCCGTTTTCGGATCTTTATATTCGGTGGTAGCCGAATAATACTGTATCCACCGGTCTCCATCGCAAAAAATGTATTGTACGCCGATTTCCCCTTCTTCATGGAAAGCATCCGTCCAGTGAAGTCCATCATTTGAAACGGAGTGAAAAAACCAACTATGCCATTTTGTATCATGCGAAAAGCCATGAAAAAAGGCATGCCATTTGTCATCAAACTTACCGGGCGTCAAAATTTGTGGGTCTCCGATAACCAATTCCGGTAGCCCATAAACTTCGGGGTCTATCAATGGATTTTGAGGCAGGTCTTTCCATCTTTTCTCCCCCCAATCAAGGAAAGTGGGTTGAACTTGGCCATACTCAATACCTTGTTTCTCCCATTCTGCCAGAAAATAATCCAGCGCTTTCAGGAAACGCTTGTAATCCTTTTTTTCGGGGGCAGTCCATCCTGTTTCGGCATAAGCGGCTATGCGGGGATAGAGCCTATAGTTCACGGCTTTTTCGTCGGGTACAAACTCTGTCCACAGCTGACAACCCAGGCCCAGCACTCTTTTTTTCTGTTCTTCCGTCAGACCTTCGGGTACAGGGGTGAATGAATAAGCTCTTTCCAAAGAGATTTTTTTATGGGTAAAATCCAGATACGTAAATTGATTATGCGAATTGACGACATCATAGCCATCTTCTATTGCTTTTTTGACGAGGGACGGGTTTCCCTCCCAAAAATGAACAACCGTACCGGGGGCAAGACGCTGTTCGGTAGTATGGTCATCATTTTTTCCCCCGTGGATATTCGCACCGGTTATTTCGTTCCATCCCATCATACGCCGTTTTTTGGAGGTAATCCATTGCGACATTTTATTGGTAAAGCCAATTTGCAGGTCGGCAGGCGTTTTGATGCCCTTCTCTTTCATGTATTGGCTGACGGCAGGTGAATTTTTCCAATGATCATAATTCACCTCATCTCCACCGATATGAATTATCTTACTCGGAAATAAAGCCATCACCTCCGTGAGTACATCGTGAAAGAACTCAATTACTTTGGGGTCTGTTACATCAAATACATACGTTCCGATGAGATTGTCGGGTGTTTTTCGGGTACCTTCTTTTGGTATTCCCAACCACGGATAGGAGCCAATAGCTGCATCGGCATGCCCCGGCATTTCTATTTCAGGCACAATGGTAATGTTCCGTGCGGCAGCATAAGCAACCACTTCCCTGATTTCGTCCTGCGTATAGAAACCTCCGGCGGGTTTGCGGTCAAAAATACCGTATTCGTAACCAACCGCTCCCCATCCTTTTCTTTGGTATGGCTCGCGGAAAGCGCCTGTTTTTGTCAGTTCGGGATATTTTTTGATTTCGATGCGCCAACCGTCAGAGTCCACAATATGCCAGTGAAAGACATTCATTTTTAACCGGGCCATATTGTCCAGCAATTTCAGCACGACCTCTTTCCCATGGAAATGGCGGGATACGTCCAACATAAAGGCGCGCCAACCCAAGGTCGGATAATCTGTAATTGTGCCGCATCGTAGAGACGCGGCGCGCCACGTCTCTACCGTCTGTCCCGATGTCGTCCCGAGCAATTGCCGCAAGGTTTGGATGCCGTACAAAATACCGGCAGGTGCATTGGCTTTGATGACAATGCCTTTCGACTGAATGTCTAAAATATACCCTTCAGGCTTTTGAGGCAATACCGAGGCATCTAAAACGAGGGTTATGTCACCCGATTTTTTACCTTCCTTCAAAATAGGGTTGACGGTAGAGACGCGATTAATCGCGTCTCTACAATATGCCGCTTCGCTTGCCAACTCCGATGGAAAAGCAATCGTAAGTTTATCTTTCAGTTTGAAAGAACCGTTGGTGTATTCCACTTGCTGCGGTTCGGGCAGAACGGAATACGGGCGGATTTCTTCTTTATCATAGACACAAAAGCCCAAAAAGCCCAATAAAAAGAAACAGGTTGAGAATTTAATTATTTTCATGTGTAATTAATTTGTTTTATCCTTATACGTAACTATCATTTTTCAGTGCAAAATTAGATGTAAATTTCGATATTTCCAACCACATAAAAATATATAGGGCAACCACACCAAGATTTACGGTGTTTGTTATTTCAAATTTATCTATTGGAGAACTCGAAATACGCCACTCATGCGGTAGCGATTTGCACCGTCCATATAGTCGTACCAAAACTTGAACCCCGAATCAACGGATCCGGCAACGTATTCTGCTTCACCGTCGAGAATCGGCATGCTATCCCAGGCTTCAACGGTAAATTTGTTGCCGTTGGTACGGACAAACCGGATACCAAATTTTCCCAATGCTTCAAAATAACTCGCAGACGGATCAAAGGATGAATTTTTGTATTCTGTCAGTGTCTCTTTCGTGCTCTCATGAAAAAAACGGACTGCATCGGCAGACGTCGCCGTCAATATGCGTGAGAATCTTATCGAAGTAGGCGGTCCGTCATCTATCCATTGAGAATTGCCGTCATCTTTAAGTTTGGTTTTTGTTGCATCAAGATAATAATTTCCCGACCAATCGTTCACTAATTTCAGGACAAATACTAAGTCTGTTCCCTTCTCGGCTTTTTGGTAATTGGATACCGACTCGATAGCCATGCCGATAGCGTACAGCGAATCGCAATGCAGAACTGACGTATTGATAGAAAACGGGAAACGGGTATAGATTTCCCCCGCAGCAAGAGTCGCTTTCCAAGAGGGAACATTCACCAGAGAAGGAGCCAAGGGTTGGTACTTCACCTTCGCGTCAAGCATATATTTGCCGTTATACCAGTCGATAAGGCCATCGTTTTGACGGAGTGTAATTTCTACATCCTGCTCAACCCTCTTCGTACCGCTTGCCGAAATAGAAACGAAAGTCCCTTCCTGGCTGCCAAAAGGTACGTTAAAGCTTGCTATCCGCTCGTTTGCTCCGACAATGTAAATGTCTTTTTGATATTGTTCGGAAGCCAAGGGGTCAACCACTTCGCATGCAGAGAAAATCAGCGCTGCAAGCAGCATAAAAACTATAATTTGTTTGATGTTTTTAATATTATTCATGTTTTTTTATTTTTAAAATTATTGAATGAATTCGTAATTCGTAATTGATTTTACCATCCGGGATTTTGAACTAAATTACTGTTATTATTCAGAGCCGTTTTAGGGATGGGCCAAAAATAATTCTTGTAATCGAAAAACCTGCGACCTTTATCATCGTTGATGGTGGTTAAGGTATGGAAACCCATGCGGTCGGTATTCAATGCTCTAATATTCATTCCTGTTACGGGCCGGTTATAAGCATCGTACGCATCGCCCCAACGACGGAGGTCGTGGTATCGGCGTCCTTCGCAGGCAAATTCAACGCGCCGTTCCTTTTTGATAAGGTCGCGCATCTCTTCACGGGACGGGAGGGCAGTTAAACCGGGTAATCCTGCGCGATAGCGTATCTGATTGAAAGCGTTCAGAATCTCATTTTCATCTCTTCCCGTTACCGCGATGTCGTTCTCGCTATAATTGCCGTCCAATTCGTTCAGAGCCTCCGCATAGTTCAGCAGCGTTTCCGCATAGCGAAAAATCGGGAATGATTTGGCTTTTATGCTCCCGTTATTAATCATATCTTCGGGGTGAACGTATTTTTTGCAGGTGTAACCCGTATGGTTATAGTCCACGGGGTATAGTGGGTTGGCTCCCGCATTTCCGCCGATAGAATAGTCTATAGTGACATTCTTAACATTATTGTTTGTACTTGATGTGCCGGGCCAAAAACAATATTGAAATCCCATGGTAACATAAAAACGCATTTCGCGGTTGTCATACATTTTAGCGGCTACGCTTCTTAACAAATAGCCTGAAAAAGTTTTATCGGCTCCGATTTCGTCCGCAGCATCTGCCTGCATGGTAAAGGGCGTTCCGTCTGCCATGTAAAAAGCGGACGCCACATCATGTGTAAGGTTCAATCCGTTCATGCCACCCATTGCTGAAGACATGGCAATGCCGGCAGGGCTGTTGCCTCCTGTCCATATATCTCCGCTGGAATAGATGATTTCGTCATTCAGTCGAAGAAGCACATCTCCATTAAATACTTCGGCAAAAGAGCGGTAGGTGTCAATTTCAGAGGGGTCGAACTGAGAAACGGGACGGGTGGCATAAGCTGTTGTTACCGCTACAGGCAAAGCTTGGGTATCCGGCTTTTTTTTGGCGGTGTGAAGTTCGTATAATCCCGTATTCATAACGCGCCTGGCTGCTACAGCGGCTTTTCCCCACTTTTCATTTTCTTTGGTTTGACTGATGAAATGTGCGCCATCGCTTTTGCGGGTCCAGTCGCTATATAATCCGCCACTTCCTCCGTTAAACCAGGGACTGGCTGCATATAACCGGACGCGGGAAATAGCTGCCATGGCTGCCTCGCGGACCGGAATGCCTATATCGGAAGACGATCGGGTTGTGCGTGACGGAAGGAATGTTACCGCTTGTTCCAAATCTTTACAAATTTGCTCAACACATTCATCGTAAGTGGAACGTTCAACGGACAGTACGTCCGCTGTGGCGTCCACGGCAAACGCTTTCTCGGGCAGGACAGGCACCGGACCATACTGCGACAGGAGCAGATAGTAATAATATCCCCTCATGAAATAGCATCTTCCCATGAAATCCCTCCTGTCTATGTCGGAGATATCCTGCACCTCGTTGATGCGTTGCAGAATAATACTTGCTTTCCGTATCCCTATATAACACTTGGAATAATTTTCGTACGGCTGCAATCCTCCTATCGTAGTGGTCGGCGTGAGTTCGTCAAGCAGAAACAAGTTGGAGGCATGACGGGCGTCGGTGAACGAGAGGAAGTTCTCATCCGATGCGCCCTGGAAAGGCAAAACAACTATATCAAAAGTTCCCGGACTATTCGTCCATAAATTCCCTTCGTTCGGTAAATAACTGGCCGCTTCTTTCAGGTACTGTTCCACCTTATCTCTTCTCGTGAATATGGAATCAAACTGCTGCGTATTTTTGAAGTAGTCGTCCACATCAAGAAAATCATTACATGAGTACAGGAGCATGCCTGATATGCAAATACTCAGCACTCGCATCTTTATATATATTTCTTTTATAAATGTTTTCATTATTATTTATTTTAAAAAGTTACAACTAACTGAATGGTATATTTGCGTTGCAGGGGATAAACGGCGCCATTGTCCGAAGCCTGTGCGGGGTCCCACAATTTTACCTTATCCCACACACAGAGGTTTTCGCCCAACAGACTGACAGTTGCCGTTTCGAAAATCTTAGCTTTTGACAGCCAATTCCGGGGGATGGAGTAAGCCAATTCTACATTTTTCAGACGCACGTAAGATCCGTCAGCCAGCCAGAACGTCGATGCACGATTGTTGTTGGCGTTCTCTCCGTAAGTCAGGCGGGGAAAACGTGCATCGGGATTTTCAGTCGAAGGGTCGCCCGAAAAAGAAGCCGGTGTCCAGCGATTGGCCTGGTCTGCCACCGTCGCCAGCACGTTGCCGGTTTCGCCTCCTGCAAACGGATAATAACCGATGCCTCCCATAAAGTACTCTACATCTTTCACACCTTCAAACAGCGCGCTTACACTGAGATTTTTGTATTTGTACTCCAAAGCCAGTCCATACTGTATCTGAGGTATGTTGGAGAAAGACAAAGGAACATTATCCTCTGCGTCAATCACTCCGTCGCCGTTTACATCTTTGTATTTGATGTCTCCGGGCCGGACATTGTTCATGAAGGTCTGCTTGGGGCTGCTGAGAATATCTAATTCATCGCTGAACAAACCTTCGGCAATCAGCCCTCTCAATATCCCGTACGGTTTGCCGGCGTATGCCTGATACGGGTAGTTTACGCCCGACTGTTCCCAGTAATCCACTTTGTTTCGTGCCAGCGTAAAGTTACCGCGCACCGTAGCGCTCATATCTTTTGCAATGGGCTGGGTGAAAGTGATGTTTCCGTCAAGTCCCCACGATGACATTTCGCCTATATTGGCATAAGGAAGCGTCAAATTCAAGCCCGATTCAAGCGGAATGCTTTCACGTTGCTGGAAAATGCCGGTGGTTTTATTCCGGTAAAAGTCCACAACGAAATCAATCCTGTTGTCAAACAGTTTTCCATCAATACCCAAGTCAAATTTAGAGGTGGTTTCCCACTGCATATTGGGTGAGCCGATCTGTGTTTCCCTGAGCGTCGGCCCGCCCCATATACCTGCAGTGCCGCTTCCAACAGTGGTAAGGTATGGAAAGCGAACCTTCAGACGGTCATTACCCACCTGTCCGTACGATCCGCGGAATTTCAGGTAATTGAAGAAGGGCAATGCTTTATTGAAAAAATCGTATTGACTGGGAATCCATCCGAGCGCTATGGAAGGGAACAGACCCCAACGCCGTTCTTTGTTAAAGTTCTCCGAGCCTGTGTATCCAAGATTTCCTTCAATCAGATAGGTATCCCGATACGAATAGGTAGCCCTTCCCGAATAAGCCTGATAACGTTTCGGTATTACATCGAACATGGTGTTGCCCCATCCGCTGTCTTTACCATCCTGCCGGTAAAAATGGAACAAACCGGTAACGCGGTGATCGTTATTGAAGACATGATTGTAATTAGCCTGCGCTTCGAAGTAATACTGCCTGTCCGACCGGGAGGTTTGTACTGAACTCAGTGCAGAGGCATTTACAATTTTTCTCGTATTCAGGGAGCCGTCCAGGTTGCGGCCTGAGCTGGGAATGGCAATATACAGTTCGGGCGTCATGCTGTTTACGATAATATGGTTACCGTTGGTTGACAGAGAGAACAATCCCTGTACGGACAATCCTTCCACAAACATACCCAAGTCTTGCTTCAAGGCAAGATTTGATTTGGCAGTGTATCGCTCAATGGCTTTGTATCCGGTGTAGTTCAACTGGATATACGGCGACATCTGGTTGCCGGTAGCACCAAAAGAAGGTAGTTGATCGTTGGAATAGCGAACTGGAACAATTGTCGGAGGCAGATTTGCCTGCGCCTGCCACAGTGCGTCGTTATTATCTCCGAATCCCGGGGCATTTTGGGTTACGAAAACGGTTTCAATATTCATCGAAAGCGTGGTTGATTTGGTGACATTGGCGTCCACATTAGCCCGGAAATTGTATTTGTGATAGTCCACATTGGCGCTGTATGGAGAGTTTGCATCCTGTTTAAACAGCGCTTCGTTGTTAAGAGCGCCGAGGCTTACATAATAACGGGCGTTTTCACCTCCGCCGGCTATACTCAGGTGGTGCTGTGTATTCCATGCATGGTCTTTCATAATCACATCTCTCCAGTTTACATTGGGATACAAATCAGGGTCAAGTCCCGTTTTGTACAGTTCCAATTCTGTGGGAGTATATACAGCCGGATTGCCTCTTACTACCCTTGCTTCATTTGCCAAACCGGCATATTGATAAGCATCTACATATTCCGGCATACGCGGCGAATAAGAATAAGTGGTATTCGTCTTGAAATTGATATGCATTTTACCGGATTTTCCACGTTTGGTGGTTACCACTACCACGCCGTTGGCTCCGCGCGTTCCATAAACCGCTGTTGCCGAAGCATCCTTTAAGATGGAGAAACTTTCAATATCTGCAGGGTCAAGGTCATTCAGATTGCCTTCTACACCGTCAATGAGTATCAGCGCCGATTGACTGGCGCCGAAAGTGCTGATACCCCGTATCCAAAATTCGGAGAAATCATTGCCGGGTTCGCCGCTGCGGGTTACTGCAATAATTCCGGGCACACGCGCGCCCAGCATATTGCTAACCGAAGTGGCGGGTACTTGCAGCTCCTTTGTTTCAACATTTGTAATAGCGCCTACCACCGATATTTTACGCTGAGAACCGCGTCCCGATACTACAACCTCCTCCAGTTCGCTCACATCGGGCGCCATACCTATTCTTTCCCTTTCCTTGCTTGATGTATAAGTGATTTCAATCATTTTATATCCAAGATAGGAATAGCTCACAACAGAGCCTGAAGGAACGTTTTCCAGCCTGAATCTACCATCGGCATCCGTAGTTGTACCTGTGCTTGTTCCTTTTATCTGGACGACAACACCGGGCAGTGTTACTCCCTGTTCATCCATTACGACACCCGCCACTTTAACAGTTCCACCCTGTGCAAATGCCGTGAGCGACAAACCGAGTGTAAACAATATTAATATTATATATCTCATATTTTATTTATATTAAAAAATTATTCAATGCTATATTTACAGATTTGACATTCCCACCATTCGAGGATGTAAAAGTTACCTTCGCCGTCATACGAAATATCCTGCGGGTCGAGAAGAACCGATTCAAGCGGCACTCCTTTTGGTCTTGGAGGAGGACCTTCAACGCCGAGCCTTCCGGCAATGGTGGATACATAACCGTCAATTCCCGATATTTTCCGGATCACATCGCCCTGACCTGCTATGCTGGTTCCACCACTTTCATCAGTAAAGTTACTTTCGCAAATGTAGAGATTGCCTTCGTCGTCCATACACATACCCTTCGGTTGGAAGAAACGGGCGTCCTGTAAAGCCCCGTCAACAACGCGGTTTTCCCCTCCCGCCGGACTTCCGGCATAGAGCGCCGCCTCTACTCCGTCGCCCCAGTTGGCTCCGGTTTTGGTGATTTTATAAATGCTGAACCTTTCGAAATAGGAAACGTAAAAACAGTCTTTGAACCGGTCATACACCAAGTAGCCTCCCCAATTGGCAGTCGGCAAACCCGCGATGTCTTCGCTTATCACCTCAGTTACATTCGTATTCACGTTGTAACGTCCGAATTTTTTCTCTCTATGACAGAAATACAGCCACTCCTGATTGGGGTCATGAGCTTTATCCATCATGACAAGCGTGCGTATCTTGTCGGTTGCTGTTGCTTCATTTGGAACTTTAATTTCGCCGATATTTTCCGGCGCCCAACCATTTGTCTTTGCGTATTGGTAAACCGTATATGGAGTGTTCAGAAATGTATTATATACTATGGTTTTTTCCTCGTTTACAGCCGGTTTACCCATATAAGCGTTATACTGTAAGGTAATTACCGTATTGTCCGGCTCCGATACAAAGCGCGTTCTCGCGGCAATACCCTGATGAAAACCAAAAGTCATTACCTGTCCGCCGCCAAGGGCGACAATACCCTGTGGTTTAAAGAATGTAGCACTCGCCAAGGGACCATCCAAAGCGCCACGAGCATCGTTTTGACCATAGTTTCCATTTGCGTTTCCAGCCCCGGCAAACCATGAAACGGTTTCAACAGCTTTATAGCCAAATGTCCCGGAAGCAGTCACCTCGGAGCTACCGGATACGCTTACTTTAATCCGGTTATTTCCACTACTCTGCCTGGGTGCAAGGCAGTAAATAGCAGTACCGTTTACACTGAGTACAATTGCCTTCTTATCAGAAATGTCATCACTAAAGAAGACCTCTACTTGAGATGGATCATTGCCGAAATTAGACCCTGTAATGATCACCTTTTCCCGTATTCTGCCCGCGTCGGGGGTGAATCCGGTTATTTCCACAGGCAAAGCAGGATTATAGGGATCACCGCCAATCTTGTCTTGCTGAAAAACATAAGTTTCGTTTTTACAACCGTAGCTAAAAACGAAAATTACCAAAATGAAAATTCCACTAAGGAATAAATTTTTGTTGTTGTTCATAAATGTTCAAATTTTTAGTTATTATTATAAAAATGGCTTTCAGCCATTTATATCTTGGCCCAATGCGTAAGCGTTGGGTAGAGGAAAAAATTTTAATAAAAAAGTTGGAAAATTCAAATAAAATGCTTCCCTTTGCCCTTTTAAACCAAAGAGGGTCGGGTGGGAAAATGGCTGATGGTGATGTGTGTGTGTGTGTGTGTGTGTGTGTGTGTGTGTGTTAAAAAAAATTTCCACACTACCAAATATTTTGCAAGAAAAATTGCAAAATAATCTCTCCTCACCGCAAAAAAGAAGCGGAAATCCCTTTATTAAAGGACTTTCGGAAAGATGGTATGTGTAATTCATTTGCATAATAGTTTGACTTTAATCAATTTTCTAAAATAATTAAGTGTTTCAATTCACACTTATTATTCAAGTGCAAAATTATGGTTATTTTTTTATATACAAAATTATATCTAAATTTTTTTTATATGTTACTGAGCAGGTTTTTGTGTAAATATATGATTATCAAACCATAACTTCATTTTTTTTTAATTTTCAACGGTCAATTGTTCTATCCTGCAACCAACCTCTTTTCCACTGAATGCAATGCCCAGCAGAATGACTTTCCGGTCAAGAAACGGCTCATAATACCGTTTCTCGCGGATTTGCGCGATAGCCTGGTCGAGTAGGGCATCCGGTTTTGTGGCGACGTGGTATTTCAACTCTGCCACTACCGCCAGTCCGGGTTGCTGCAACACCGCATCTATACGCCCCCGGTTGGTAATCTTTTCGCTTTGAATATTGAAACCGAGCATGGTCATCCATATCTGAAACAGGATATGATAACGGGCTTCATTTTCTACATTTTCTGCTTCCGCCCTAGCTTTGTTTCTCGACTTGGATGCTTTTAATGTGTAGGGAACGTCGGCAAGCATCTTACGCATATTATTCGCAAAGCCTTCCGCATCGAAATCAAGTATCTGTTGCAGCATCTCTTTTCCAAGTGTTCCCAACTGTTCCACAGGGTATTGGGTAAATGCGTTTAACAAATGCTTCATCAACGATTCTCTCACTTCCAGATTGGGAACTTCAAGCGTGTATTGAGAATCTCCATTAATCATTTTTTTGTTTTTGACAGTCAGATAGCCTGTCTGAAATAATAAGGGAATATCACCAAGTGCATCAGGGTCGTAACTGTCGAAAGCCGAAGAATCAACAATGACAGGTTCTAATACGGTTTTGGCAAGACCGCGTTTTTTGAGCCGGTTGATCAGAAAAGTAGGCGTACCCGTTTCGAACCAGTAATTGGAAAACTCATTCTTTCTGAAAAACGACAGGGTAGAATATGGATTATAGACCGATGTTTTGCCATCCCAGGTATAACCATCATACATTTTACGAATCTTTGCCAACAAATCTTCCCTTGTCATCTCCAAACGTACTGCCGTATTGTTGATACGTTCCGAAAAATCACGTTCCAATTCTTCCTGGGTATAACCGCAGATAGAGGCATACCGGTTGTCCATCGTGATATCGTCAGGACTGTTTAACACCGAAAATATCGACACTTTAGCCACTTTTGTTACGCCTGTCAAAAAGACGAATTTCAGGTGGTCGTCTTTAGCTTTCAGTATCTTGTAAAAATCCTGAAGCCATTTCCGGACATCTTGAGCTTCGGGTTCTCCCATTGTATCCAATATCGGACTGTCGTATTCGTCAATGAGTACAACAACTTTTTTGCCGGTTGTCCGGTGTAATAACTCTATCAGTTCCGCAAAACAATCGGAGGCATATTCCGAAATAAATGTCAGTTCATG
>BNTV01000105.1 GCA_025996865.1 Bacteroidia bacterium | reverse complement strand
TTGTTTCTTCGGGCAAACTTGCCCACATTTGCGGAATTTTGATGAAATTCTCGCCGTTTTCGATGGATGTAAAATTCTTTACTCCAATGACGCTGAATGCGTCTAAATTAACTGTTCTGTACTTCATGTTTGTTTATTGTGCCTGCATTGCTAATGGCATAAAAAGTTCAATCAGATTTTCTTCGGGGTCGCGCAAATGAACAACTCGCATTCCCCAATCAGGCATATCTGTTGGCTGATTAACAAAAGTAATACCCTTTGCCAACAATGCCTGATAAGTGTCATCAACGTTTTCAACTTCAAAAGACACCATTGATTTTTCGCGGTATCCTGACGGTTGAGTTTTTTCAGCATTACCCACTACAGGAGCCATAAAATCGGAAACAAACAGGGCAAAACCCTCTATTCCTTCTGCCACTTTGAATGAAACGTAACTACCGTTTTCATCGCCCCAAGCAGGCTCCAAACCAAGTTTTTCATTGTAAAACTTGAAACAACTTTTGTAGTCTTTGACTAACAATCTAACATTACTAAATTTCATAATAATTCCTATTTTTTATATTTATATTTTATCTTCGTATTTATTTTCGTCATCTTATAAAACGCTTTCAGTTCGGATTTCCTGTTTTCATCCAAATCATGGTCGCGAACGCCCTGTATAGCGCCTTCCAGTCCGAGCAGTTCATTGATACAAGCGCCTTCATCCACCGTTTTCAGGCGGATGAAAGCATTTTCGCTACCGATGGTTTTCAAGTCTTCGGGCGTTTCGATGCCGACTTCGCGAAGCCTTGCGGCTATTACTTTCCCTATGTTGGAGAGTGATGTTAAATCGTTATGCTGTTTCATCTTTTTTCTGTCGAATTAAAGTACAAAAGTACGGTTATTTAATGATTTTAGCAATCTGATAACTGAATCGCTGTGGTTTAGAGAGAAATATCAGGAAGTTCAGAAAAAAGTTGTATTTTGCCGAAAAATTGCAAGACGTTAAAATTGTAAGTTATGATGTTCAATGAAAGGATAAAACAGTTACGGGGAGACCGCCAAATTCCACAGCGAAAATTGGCGGCGGCATTAGATATTGATACCGCTTCGTATTGTAAAATAGAGATGATTTTCAAGCGATAAACTAAAAATAAAATGAAAATAGCAAAAATAAAAGAAAACAGCGAACAATTATTGTTTGGAATAGAGCAACTGATTGAGCAAAACGGGCAGGCAAGTTGCGGTGTATCTAAATACCACAATCAGCCGTCTGTATTGGTCAATAGGCAATTACATTCTGACTAAAATTGGGTATGAATTTTATTCAGGGTACGGCAACCAAATTATCGCGACACTGTCGCGAACTTTGACTGAAAATATGGTAAAGGCTATACCTATTCTGCTCTAAATCGTATGGTAAAAGTAGCGGAAGCAAAAGCGCATTCCGATTGACAGCGTTGATTATTCGCTCGACCTGCTTTTCTTTCACCGAAAACTGAATCGTTTAATTGCTATTGACCTGAAACTCGGCAAGTTTCAACCCAAATACAAAGGGCAAATGGAACTCTACCTGAAATATCTGCAAAAACACGACCGTCAGCCCCACGAAAATTCGCCTGTCGGCTTACTGCTTTGCAGCGAGGGTAACACGGAACACATTGAACTGCTGATGCTTGACGAAAATAATATCAAGGTGGCGCAATACTTAACCGCCCTGCCCGACAAGCAATGGTTTATTGACAAACTCAACAAATCCATTGCCATAGCACAGCAAAATGTAAATTTTTCAATAACAGATGAGAAAAAAGTCGTACCTTTGCCGAAAAATTACAAGATGTTAAAATTATAGTTATGATGTTCAATGATAGAATAAAACAGTTACGCGAAGACCGCCAAATTCCACAGCGAAAATTGGCGGCAGCGTTGGATATTGATACTGCTTCGTATTGTAAAATTGAGCGTGGCGAACGCCGCGCCCGTAAAGAACATATACCTGTTATTGCCGAACTTTTGCAGGGTGACAGGGAGGAACTTTTAATTCTTTGGCTTGCAGAGCAAGTTATGGCAATAGTGGCGGATGATAAGGAGTTGTCGAATGAAGTGTTGGAAATTGCTAAGAAGAATATAAACGAATAAAATAATAAATTATGGACTATTTATATGAAAATTTAGGTGACGAGAGATTTCAAGAATTTTGTAGTACTCTTATTGCAAAAGAATTCTCTAACTTACAAGCATTCCCTGTAGGGCAACCTGATGGAGGACGAGACTCATTAGTATATTTTAGGGATTCTCCAAAGAAAGGTTTTATTGTGTTTCAGGTAAAGTTTGTAAGAAATCCAAAATCATACCCGGACTCACATAAATGGCTAACAGATGTTCTAAAAGGCGAAGTTGAGAAAATCAACAAATTAATACCCAATGGAGCCAAAGAATATTATTTGCTTACAAACGTAGATGGTACTGCCCATTTAGACAGTGGCTCAAAAGATAAAGTAAATAAAATACTTGAAGAAAGCATACCTATTCCTGCACAATGTTGGTGGAGAGATGATATTTCACGCAGATTTGAAAAAGACCCTCTGTTTAAATGGTCTTTCCCTGAAATTATTAACGGACAAGACATATTGAATTCATTGATATTTCAGAATATCAATGAGAATAAAGAGAATAGAGAAGCTGTCATTAAAGCATATTTAACCGACCAATACAAATTAGATAACAAAGTAAAATTCAAACAAATAGACCTTGAGGATAATCTTATTGATTTATATACAGATGTTCCATTACGAATAAAAGAGTTTAACAAAAAGGATAAAGGTATAATAAGAATTTTTGAATCAATAAATATCTCTCATAGAAGAAATGTATTTGAGGATGATTTATCATTTCACAGATTTGAAAGAGACGAAAATACCAGAGCCGCCGAATTTTTGTTAAATCATAAAGTTCAAAATGAAATAGAAAGGATTTTACTTGAAGGTGGACCAGGTCAGGGAAAATCCACAGTATCTCAGTACATTTGCCAAGTTCACAGAGCAAAACTTCTAAATAAAAAGGACGATTTAAATTTATTACCTGATAATATCAAGAAGTGTCCTGTCAGAATCCCATTTAAGATTGATTTACGGCATATAGCCTCATGGGTTGAAAAGAAAAATCCTTATATTTCGCAGTTAAATGAAGATGTTTTTAATCATATTTGGTCAAAATCATTAGAATCGTTTATGATTGGACATATTTCATATCACTCTCCAAATAATGATTTTAAGATTTCAGATTTACACGCAATAATTAAAAATCACCCTGTTTTAATAGTATTTGATGGATTTGATGAAATAGCAGATATTAAAATCAGACAAGAAGTAATTGATTTCATAGACAGTGGAATAGAAAGATTAAAGGCAAATACAAAGTTTATACAAGTAGTAATAACCTCTCGCCCTGCGGCTTTCTCTAATTCCAATAGTTTTCCCATTGATAAATATCCTCATTTTGAACTGACGGACATTACGCCTCCCTGTACAAATGAATATGTAGAAAAATGGATAAAAGCAAACAAAATGGACAGTAGAGATGGAAATGAAATAAGAAGATTAGTAAAAGAAAAATTGCAAGTGCCACATTTGCAAGAATTAGCAAAAAGCCCTATGCAGTTGGCAATTTTTTTAAGTTTGCTAAAAACAAGAGGTGAGTCATTACCTAACAAAAGAACGGCCTTGTATGATAGTTATATTGATTTATTTTTTAATCGGGAAGCAGAAAAGAATCAACAAATTAGAGATAAACGAGATTTGATAATTGATATTCATAAATATCTTGCGTGGGTTCTTCATTCAGAAGCAGAATTGTATAATAACAATGGAAGTATATCATTGGAACATTTGATAGAAAAATTAAAAAGTTATCTAGAAAAGGAAGGACACACGACCGATATTGCAGAAAACTTATTTCAAGTGGTTAAAGAAAGAGTGTGCGCATTAGTATCAAGAGTTCAAGGAACTTACGAGTTTGAAGTACAGCCGTTAAGAGAGTATTTTTGTGCCAAATACCTTTATGAAACAGCTCGTTATTCTCCGACAGGAAACGAAAAGAACGGAACCAAGCCTGATAGATTTAATGCTATTGCACGTGATTTCTATTGGAATAATGTTGTTCGTTTCTACTCAGGCTGTTTTGATAAAGGTGAACTGCCAATGTTGGTAGATGAATTAAAAGAATTACAAAAAGATAATCTATTGAAATATACTAATTATCCAAGATTGCTTACTTCGCAATTACTTTCCGATTATGTCTTCACACAATATCCCAAATACCTTAAAGATGTAGTAAAAATTATCGTAGATGGTATAAACATTGGTAATATAATTAATCAAAACAATCAATTTCGTGGTGGAGATGAACCGATTTTACTGCCTACTGAATGTGGTCGCATTGAAATAATCAAAGAATGTTTTGAGCAACTTAAATATTTTCCACATAACGATTATGCAAATGAATTAATAGGTTTGGTAGTAAATAATCCTTGCAAAGAAGTTTTAGAATTTTGGATAAAAGAATTGCAAAATATCTCGCAGGAAAAGACATTACAATGGCTTGAATATGCATACAAAATGAGAATTATCCATAAAATAGAAGCAAATATTTTGATTGATATTGTACTAAAAGACACAAAGAAATCTTCTCAAGAACGAAAATTACAAATTATTATTAACGGCAATAGATTCGATGTAATTAATCAAAATAATAAAATAAAACAAATGACATTGGAAAGCATTCTTAATGGCAAGATTTTGGCAATGCCCCATAAAAAAAATTATGGCTCAAGTTTGCAACAGTTATCTATATTATTACACCCATTTATTACCAGCAATATTATATACGAAACAGACAAAATAAACGGAAATTTTATGGATTTCGTCAGTAATCGTTTTAGATTTTACGATGAAGATGAAAAAGATGACAACGCTTCAAATGCAAGAACTTCTTCGAGCGATGACATTGACAAAACAATAAAAAAAATTTTTGACAATGTTGGTAACTCTTTAAATTCTAATTTATCTGATTGGAAATGTAATTTAAAAAACTGGGATTTCTTAATTGAAAATCTTAGAAAAAGTTTTGATGATAAATGGGCTTTCAAGGTTATATCAACAATAATTGCAGGCATAAAGGATAAAGAATTGCCAAGTGAAGAATATTCTTCTTTGACTGATACTTCTAAATCTTTGTGTAAACGAATAAAGTATGCTCGTAATAGAAGTGGAGATGTAGATTATTGGAAACAACAAATCAATCAATCTTCTGATTTAATGCTGGTTTGTCTTGTATTTTTTACTTGGGCTACCCCAAAAGTAATTATTAAATTATACGATGAATTAAATTATATCATTGCTCAATTTTCAGAAGATAATGTTCGACAATTATTTGATAGTTTAATAAAAACAACAAGAGAAAAAGAATTAGAAAAAGCACAATTAAAAGAAATGAAACTTTTCTTACAATCAAAATCTATATTTTCTGATATTGATTTTCTTATTTCTCGCCGACTCACAAGTGGAATACGAATAGATTTTATATGCAAGCAAAATAATAATATATTTAACATTTTTAGAGGTGATATTGTAGAGATAAAATTTGAATCCTTATTAAAAAAATATTTTGATGATACCAAAAATATTAAACTGTTAGATGAAATCAAAGAATATTACAAATCGGTTTCTAATTATGATATTGATGAAGAATATTTATTTCATAGATATTTCCGATACTACCATATTGAAAGCGATACCAATATAATCCCAATAGATATAGCAACAAGTGTTATGGAAGATTCGAAATCTTATCCAAGAATTATAGCGTCAATGGCTGAAAAATCTTGTCGATTATCTGCAAGTAGAAATGTGAAAATTGTTGGACAAATAGCGAATAATAATAAGTGGTTTGATTAATAAACATAATAATTATGCCCGAACAACAAAACATAGAATACAAGTCCTCGTGGCACGATGATTACCTGAAATGGATATGCGGCTTTGCCAATGCACAAGGCGGCAAAATCTATATCGGTAAAAATGATGTCGGTACAGTCGTTGGCGTGGAAGATTACAAACGCCTGATGGACGATATTCCCAACAAAATCAAAAACCTGATGGGAATTACCGCTGAAGTGAACCTTTTGCAGGAAGATGATAAGAATTTCATTGAAATTATCGTGCAGCCTTATTCCGTTCCTATTTCTTTGCGCGGCAGGTACTACTACCGTAGCGGCAGCGTTAAACAGGAATTGACAGGCGCTGCACTCAACGAGTTCTTGCTCAAACGTAGCGGTCAAACTTGGGACGATGTTGTAGAACAGCGAGCCACATTCGCCGACATTGACGAAAAATCGTTGAAAGCGTATATTGTGATGTCGAAAGAAAAAGGTCGTTTGCCCGATGTAGAAGGCTTGACAACGGAGGAAATATTGGATAAATTGCGCCTTACCGAAAACGGACAACTCAAACGCGCCGCAATCGTTTTGTTCGGCAAAGACCCCGGTCGCTTTTATCCGAATACATTTGTCAAAATTGGTCGTTTTGCCAAAGACGATGCCGATTTGCGTTTTCAGGAAGTGGAAGAAGGCAATCTTATTGCACTTTTACGCAATGTTTTAGAACAGTTAAATCACAAATTCCTTATTCGGAATATCGAATTTGAAGGATTTTTCCGTGTTGAAAAAGGCGAATATCCTGTGCCTGCCCTTCGTGAAATGTTGCTTAATGCTCTGGTACACCGTAATTATATGGGCAGTTTTATTCAAATCCGTGTGTATGATGATAAAATCAATATCTGGAACGAAGGAATGTTGCCCGAAGGTATCAGTTTGGAATCGTTGCGACGTTCTCATTCGTCAAGACCGCGCAACCCGCTTATTGCCGATGTGTGTTTCAAGGGTGGTTTGATTGATGCTTGGGGGCGCGGCACAATTCGTATCATTGACACCTGTAAGGAGGCGGAACTTCCTGAACCTGAACTCACAGAGCGGGACGGCGGATTTTTGGTTACACTTTTCAAAAACAATTTGACCGAAGAACAGTTAGTAAAACTCGGATTGAATGAAAGGCAGGTAGATGCCATTTTGTATTACAGGTCAAAAGGCGAAATAACGACTTCGGAATACGCAGCAAAATATAATGTTTCCGATAGAACGGCAAGGCGAGATTTATCCGAATTAATAGAAAGACAACTTATTAAAAATGAAGGAGATACAAATAATTCTAAATATATTTTTGCTTAAATGTCCGAAGTTTGTCCGATTGATGTCCGAAGTTTCCGAAGTTTGTCCGAAGTTAGAAACATCGGCTTATGCCGAATAGTTTATGGAGTTTGCGTGGTAGTTTTGGCACAGGAAGTTATTTTGGAAAAATCAAATATTTGCCATACAAAATCGTTGTTTATCGAAAAATAGTTTATAATTTTGCTTTGAAGTTTTATGCGACAAAGGCAGGACAGACGCGGTCAAGAACGAATCTTGCTAAACAAGTTTCCCATTCACAAACTTCTCCATAAAACTGTCCCTGTAACGGCTGCCGATAGCCAGTTCGTGCGTGCCTATATAAATATCGTTCACATCGAAGGAATCAATCTTTTCCAGATTGACAATATACGACTTGTTGGTACGCAGGAATATTTTCGATGGAAGTTGCTCCTGAATGGCTTTCAGCGTATGCTTCGTAATGATTTTCCGGTCTGCCGTTTGAAAGACTACGTAATCTTTCAATCCTTCGATAAACAGGATGTCGCGGAAAAGGATTTTGAAGTAGCGGCGGTCTGACTTCACGAAGATATGTTCCTGCGTAATGGTTTCCACGCTGCTTTTCTGTGATTTGTCCTGCAAGAGTTGCAAGTAATCGCAGGCTTTGGAAACGGCTTTTTGGAAACGTTGCGGTTCAATGGGCTTCAGAAGGTAATCCACGGCATCGAGTTCATAACTGTCCACCGCATATTCGGGATAGGCGGTAGTGAATATCACTAAAGTGTTGTCCTTGACGGTGCGGGCAAACGTTATCCCGTCCGTGCCGGGCATACGGATGTCGAGGAATACCAAATCAACGGGATGGTCGAGCAGGAAATTTCCTGCCGATTCGGCATCGCCGAAACTTCCCGACAAGTCCAGCGCCGGGGTATCTTCCACCAGCAGGCGGATAGCTTCGCGGCCTAAAGGTTCGTCATCAACAATAATACAGTTCATATCTTTTTATATTTAAGTTCAATACTTAATTGCACCGTGTAGGAGGTTTCGTTTTCGGTTATCTCCAGCCGATACCTGTTTCCATACAGCAAATCGAGGCGGCGGCGCACATTGGGAAGCCCCAGTCCGCCGGCTTCGTCCTTACGCATCGGGCGGAGCGGTTTGGAATTGACACACCCGAAACACAAATTGCCGTTTTCCCTGGCAAACCGGAGCCGGACGAAAGAGAGGTTACGGTTGTCGTTGTTGTGTTTCACGGCATTTTCCACAAAAGGAATAAACAACAGCGGAGGCAATGGAATTTCTTCTACGCCGTCGTCTGCCGTAATGCTGAACTCGAAATTATCCCTCCGCAGCTTTTCGAGGTTCAGATAGTCGGTCAGGAAACGTATATCATCGCCAAGGCGTATGGATTGCTTCGTGAAGCCGTGGAACTGATATTGCAGCATGTTGCTCAATTTATGGAGGACATTAGCCGCCTCGTCGGGATTTTTCTTTGTCAGGACAATAATATTGTTGAGCATATTGAACAGGAAATGGGGATTTACCTGATTTTGCAACTGTTCCAGTTCCGAGCGCAGCCTTGCCGCTTCGAGTTCGGCGATATGCCGTTCGTTCCGCACCCAATACCGGAAAAGAATCAGAAAACTCACGCAAATTATCGGGAAACTTATCTTGACAACATTGCTAACGATAAAAAGCGCCTGCATCCATACGGGGAAATGCACGTTGTTACTGACTATTCTCAGATAATAAGCCACCGCGGGTATTACAGGTACGAGTACCGACAGCCCCAGAAACGTCAGGTAAGCGCCCGTCCTGTTTCGCATCATCAATTTCGGCATTAATACATGGATATTAAAATATACCAGGCTTAGAAAAATAAACAGTGATGGCAACCGGTCCAGGAACGATGGCCATGTTCCATCGAAATCGCCGTATGCTATCAGCATGAAAACCGTTATCATCAGCAGATGTCGTTGTATGCGATAACGTTTCTCCGTCAAAAAATTCATGGCGGGCGATGACAGATTGAACGTTTGTGCGGACAATTCTTGCGGTATAGTATGCCGCTTGTGTTCACTTTCGTACAGTTGGCGACGGAGCAATTTGCTTAACTCCATCAACAGGGAGGATGCTTCGGAAGGCGATTGCCGGACAATAGCAGCCGCCCTGTCGAGCGTTCCGAACAAAACCTCGGAATCAATCCGTGTTCTGACTTTTTCCAGTTCGCTCCGGGCGTTTTGTTCTTCCAAATCGCGCATCCGCTTGCCCGACTGATTCCAGAGATGCAAGAAGATAACAATCGCCGTACCTGCCACGCTGACAAAATAGGCTGCAATGGAAGACAGTACTTCGAAAAACAGACTGCGGCTTTCCGAAAAATACCAGTATTCTTCGGGCGCCAAATGATAATGGTCAATTAATAAACGCTCGAAACACAGTTCAATGGCAGTAAAAATCATTGCGAACACCAGCAGTGAAAGCATGTATGCCATGAAACGGTTTTGCAGCAGCAGGCGAGGCGCCAGTACACGGATGTTCAAAATTATTGCCGTGAAATAAGCCAGCGTAAGCACCGTAACCTCTTCCATCAAAGCCGTGCGGGCAATCCGCAGTCCCTCCGGAGAAACTACATATATCTTCCCAAAAGCGATAAAGCCCAATATCGCAACAAGCGCCAAATTATTTACTATCTTCCGTTTCATGTTTCTTTTAAAACGTCACTTTATAGTAAATATTGGGTATCGAAACGGATTCCCGCATCATTTCAGGTTCGCCGGTGCGGTAATTGAAGCGATAGCCATAGAACTCCCTGTATCCGGTAAGATTGATCATCTTCAACGCAAACTCGTGGGCAAGCTTCTTCCGGTTGATTTTGTAGCTTACGGTCAGGTGAGAGATGAAAGCCGGTTCCAACTGCATTTCGTAGGCGCGTGAATTGTCATATACCAGTGTGCCTTGCGCTTTCGATGCGGGCATGTCCACAGGAATATAGCGGTCGCCGCCCTGATACGTACAACGGATATTCACGCCAAGGATGTTTTGCTTCTGCTTGCCCGTTTTCCATTCCTTGCCTGCGAGAGCGTTTACAAGGAAATTACGATTCAGGCGGGTGTTGCGCCAAACGCCGTCGCCGCCTCTATAACGCGATTCGAAAAGCGATGCCGCCAGCATATAATAAAAATCGTTGTCCAAGTAACGTTCCAGTGTGAAGTCTATGCCGTAGTTCCGGCCTGCGCCGTCGCTTGTCAAAGGCATTGTCATCCAAAAGTCGCGGTAATTAATGACCGACCAAAGGCTGTCCCTTACCACCGGAATATGATTCAACACCTGATAATACGGTTCAATTTTCAGGTGGACATTTTCAGAAACCGACCAATCGTATGACAGCACGATGTGGTGCGCTTTCGCCAAATCCAAATTTTGATTCACTAATTTGTCGCCGGTTGCAGGAGTTGTCACAAAGTAATAATCCGGTTTTTCGTGGCGGCTGTGCAAACCGTAAGCCAGTCCGAAAGAATGGCGGGCCAAGGGTTGCCATTTTAAGGCAAGGCGCGGCTCGACCGACCACCGGTTATTAATCCGGAAATAGAGCGCATGAACACCCATGTTCGCCGTAAACTGCTCGTTCAAGCGCAACGAGGAGGCGCTGTATGCCGTAAGTTGCGCCGTGCGCCCGTCGCTTTGGGCATAACGTTCCATCGGCGTCGGTTTTTCGAGCAACAAATCGGGGGAGATGCTGTAATCCAAGTTGTAGAACATTCCTGTTACGCTGAATCCCGTGCGGTTGGTATGCCGTGCGCTGAATTTCCGGTTGAAATAAGTATTCAACATCAAATTAAGATTCTCGCTCTTCATGTCCAATATGGGTACCGGCGTTTCTTTCCCGGTGTTGTTATACACATGCGATATTTCCTGGTTCATGCTGCTTTTTGTATAACTCGCCGTGAGCGAAGTCTTGATATAGGCATTGTTTCCAATAAATATTTTATGCCCGAAACCTCCGGCAGCCATTATCTGGCGGGAAGCGCCATCGGCTCTATAATCGGGCACATCCCATAAAGCTGAATCCTGCGGTTCATGTACAGGGTAATGATTGGTCAGCGCGATACTCCAAACCGAAAACGTACCGGCTTTCCGTGTCGGAAAATTCATCTTGAACGACAAATCCTGATAGTTCATCCCGCCCGCACCGCCCAGCATATCGGGCGCAAGGCTGTTGAGAAGTCCCATCGCCGAATAGCGGTAGTTGAACAGGTACGACGCCTGTCCGCCTTTACGGAACGGACCTTCGGAAGCAAATTCAATGCCGGTAATGCCGATTTGCGCCGTATGTTCGTAGTTTTGATTGTTTCCGCTGCGCAACTGCATGTCGAAAACGCCGGACAGGGCATTGCCGTATTCCGCAGGGAAAGCGCCCGTGAAGAAATCGGAATTACCCAGTACTTGCGAACTCAAAGCCGTAAGGATGCCCCCGCCTACGCCGGTTATATCTTGGAAATGTGTCGGATTCGGCACTTCCACACCTTCCAGGCGCCATTGCAGGAACTGCGGCGAATTGCCGCGAATGGAAATACCGTTGCTGCTCACACTCCCGTCCACTCCGGCAAAGGCGCTTACCAAACGCGCCGGGTCATCGTATCCTCCGGCATACCGGCTCGCTTCCTCCACACTGAGCATCCGCCCTCCGGCAAGCGCCATCGTATTGAGTGGAACTTCCTTGTTCGTCTTCGGTCGGACAACCACTTCATTCAACGCCAATATCCTTTCCTTCATGGAAATCTCCAGTACGGTTTCTTTGGCTGATGAAACCATCACTTCCCTGATTGTCGCCGGTTCATATCCAACAAATGACGCCTGAATGTTATAGCGTCCGACGGGCAGTGGCGGAAGGTGAAACGCCCCCTGTTCATCCGTTGTTGTCCCAACGATGGGATTTGTGTTCAACACTACCACCGTCACATACGATAATGTTTGTCCCGATGCCGCATCGGTGACGAGACCCCGAATGTTTCCACCCGGCTGCGCCATCGCCTGTACCGATAATAATCCAATAATCATAATTGCCCATAAAATGAATACCTGTTTTCTCATGTCTGTTTTCTATTTTAATTTGACGCGATAAAAATAAAGGTGTTCAAAATACACAAAAGGATTTTTCGACAAAACACGGTGGTTTATCGACGAAAACGGATTTTTGAATGTATTTCCGGATAAATTGCTTTTTCAATTATTTTCAATAATTGAGAGCGTTTCGTCCATGTTCTCAACAGACAAACTGACCAATAGTACAAATTCTTTGCCTATATTCATATCTGTCCGAAAAATAGGTAATGTAAGGATTTTTTCGTAACTTTGATGTCTTTTTAATGAAATATACAATGCGAACTGTTGAGATTGACGAAGGTTCCGGCTTCTGTTTCGGCGTAGTTAATGCTATCCAAAGCGCTGAAAAAGAGCTGACAATAGATAAAGAGCTTTATTGTCTGGGTGACATTGTTCACAACAGCCAGGAAGTAGCCCGGTTACAGAAAAAAGGTTTGCGCACGATTAATCACGAAGATTTGAAGAACATGCACAACAAGCGAGTGCTTCTGCGTGCGCACGGTGAACCGCCTTCGACCTACGAAATTGCCGAAAAAAATTCCATACGGATTATCGATGCCACTTGTCCTGTGGTTTTGCAACTGCAAAAGAAAATCCTGAAACAATACAAGGAAATGAATCCGATTGATTCACAGATTGTTATATTCGGGAAGAGCGGTCATGCAGAGGTCAATGGTTTAGTGGGACAGACCGATGGAAAAGCCATTGTCATTGAAAAGATAACGGATTTGAATTTGTTGGATTTCAACAAAAATATTTATTTGTTTTCCCAGACAACAATGTCGGTGGATGATTTTAAGGAAATTGTCGCTGAAATTCAAATGCGTATCCATAAAAATGTCAATTTCAGGTATTTCGATACCATTTGCCGGCAGGTGGCCAACCGGATACCTCATATCCGGGAATTTGCAGCCCGCCACGATTTGATTTTGTTTGTTGCCGGGAAAAAAAGTTCCAACGGAAAGGTGCTGTTGGCCGAATGTATCAAAGCCAATGCGAATACACACCTGATTTCCAATCCCGACGACATTAATCCCCAATGGCTGAAAAACGTACAATCGGTAGGTGTTTGCGGAGCAACTTCCACGCCGAAATGGCTGATGGAAGAGGTGGCGAGAAAATACGATAAATAGCTTGTGGTTCTAAAATCCATTTATCAGATGTTACAATATATTATAGTCCTATTAATTGGAATTGCAGTAGTCATTTTTGTTGCAAAGAGAATCTATCAGACTTTCTTTCGGAAAAACAAACCATCCGGTCCTTGTGACAACTGTCCGGGTTGCCGGTAAAAATATCCGGCAATTTACGACTGTTCAAGGATAGACATAATGTATTTATGACAATAAGCCTCTTTTAGTTAGCGTATAAAATACGATATTTAACAAATTGAAAAACAATTTATTAAAAAAAAATCTCATGTAAAATTTGATTTATAAAAAATATTGATTACATTTGTAGCCTAAATAATACCAACAGAAAAATATAGATGGGAAAAAGTCCGGATTTAGCTTTCATGAAAACGCACGTTTCGGTGGATTGCGTAGTATTTGGTTTTGATAAAGACCAATTGTATGTTTTGTTAGTCCAACGGAATACCTTGAGTGGTAGCGGAAAAAGCCTGAAACTTCCCGGAAGCCTGATTTATCAACCGGAAGATGCCGACAAAGCAGCAAGCCGCGTTCTGAACGAACTGACCGGTATCCATAAAATGAAATTGAGGCAGTTCAAAACCTTTACTTCCCCGACGCGCACCGCCGATAGTGACGACGTGAATTGGTTGGAATATGAATATCACAATAAGATTGACCGGTTGATAACGATTGCTTATCTTTCTTTATGTAAAATTACTCGTAAATTAAACGTGGTTTCCAAATACAGTACGGTTGAATGGTGTCCCGTTAATCAGTTGCCCCAAATGCCTTTCGACCATAATCAGATTGTAGAAGAATCTTTGAAAGAAATTCGGAATTGGGTTGAATATGAACCGGATACCTTGTTCGAACTTTTGCCTACAAAGTTTACGGTAACCGAATTCAGGCTTCTGTATGAGGCAATTTATAACCGGGACTACGATGCCCGGAATTTTCACAAGAAAATGGCGCAAATAAAATTTATTCTTCCTTTGGATGAATATCAGAAAAATGTAAAACACAGGGCTGCAAGATATTATAAATTTGATAGAGTGGCTTATAATAAACAAAGAATAGGAATATAAATTACGAATTACAAATTACAAATTACGATTTTTTAGTGTTAAGTCAATCGTAATTCGTAATTAAAAAAACAAAGTTTTTTATGTATTTATTAGGATTTGACGTAGGAAGTTCATCGGTAAAAGCCTGTTTGGTTGAAGCCGAATCGGGAAAAATTGTTGCTCAGGATTTTTTTCCCAAAGTGGAAATGCAGATTATTGCCGAAAAACCGGGTTGGGCGGAACAAAATCCCGAATCTTGGTGGGCCAATCTTAAATTGGCCAACGAGTCGGTTTTAAAACAGTCAGGCGTAGCCGCCGAGGAAATCAAAGCCATCGGAATCTCTTGGCAGATGCATGGTTTGGTTTTGGTGGACAAGAACAAACAGGTTTTGCGTCCTTCGATTATTTGGTGCGACAGCCGTGCGGTTCCTTACGGCGAAAAAGCTTTTCAAACCATCGGCAAAGAAAGCTGTCTCTCCCGTTTGTTAAATTCGCCGGGGAATTTCACTGCCGCTAAATTGGCTTGGGTGAAGGAAAACGAACCGCAGGTTTATGCACAAATCGATAAACTCATGTTGCCTGGCGACTATATCGCCATGAAACTGACCGATACAATCAGTGTGACGGTTGAAGGGCTGTCCGAAGGTATTTTCTGGGATTTCAAGGAAAACAAACTGTCGGATGCCGTGCTGGATTATTTTGGTTTTGACCGCAGTTTTATTCCGGAAATCACACCGACTTTCGGCGTACAAGGTCTTGTGACCGCTGCCGTTGCCAAAGAATTGGGCTTGAAGGAAGGAACACCTGTTTGTTACCGTGCCGGCGACCAACCCAACAATGCGTTGTCGTTGAATGTGTTCAATCCCGGAGAAGTGGCTTCTACGGCAGGCACTTCCGGTGTGGTTTACGGTGTTTTGGGTCAGGTCAATTATGATCCGTTGTCGCGGGTAAATACTTTTGCGCATGTTAATCATACGAAAGAACAAACCCGTTTGGGTGTATTGCTGTGTATCAACGGAACAGGAATTCTCAATTCGTGGATTAAAAAGAATTTCGTTTCGCAAGGTCTTTCATACAATGACATGAACGTATTGGCTTCACAATCTCCGGTGGGTAGTAAAGGTTTGACTATCATTCCATTCGGGAATGGAGCGGAACGGATTTTGGAAAACAGGGAAACCGGTTGTTCTATTCATGGTATCAATTTCAATATTCACAGTCAATCGGATATTATCCGCGCCTCACAGGAAGGAATCGTTTTCTCGTTCCAGTACGGCATGGAAATTATGCAAGGCATGGGGATGGACATCAGCCTGATACGTGCAGGAAATGCCAATATGTTCCTGAGTCCGCTCTTCCGTCAGACTTTAGCGAATATCAGCGGGGCGACTATTGAATTGTTCGATACGGATGGTGCGGCAGGTGCGGCCAAAGGTGCAGGTATCGGCGTTGGCATCTATAAAAATAATAAAGAAGCATTTGCCAGCCTCGAAAAATTAGGAGTTATTGAGCCGGAAACAGCAAATCAGTGTCATTGTTCGGAGGCTTATCAACGATGGAAATCCTATTTATAATAGTGTAAAAGTTTTTTGTCCCGTCCCTTGCGAGGAGAAACGACGAAGCAATCCGGTAAAAATAAAATAGACTTTTAATATTTAAAAACTAAAAAAACAAATTATTATGGCAAGTAAAGAATTCTTCCCCGAAATCGGGAAAATCAAATTTGAAGGAAAAGAAAGTAAAAATCCCTTGGCATTCCGTTATTACGATGCCGAAAAGGTAGTGTATGGTAAAAAAATGAAAGATTGGTGCAAATTCTCCATGGCATGGTGGCACACACTTTGTGCGGACGGCGGCGATCCTTTTGGCCCCGGAACCAAATCATTTCCCTGGGCGCAAGGCGATTCCGCTTTAGAAATTGCGAAGCAAAAACTGGACGCCGGTTTTGAATTTATGCAAAAAGCCGGCATCGAATATTATTGTTTTCACGATACCGACTTAATTGCAGAAGGCAATTCTATCGAAGAATACGAAGCCAATCTGAAAGCGATCCTCGCTTACGCGAAACAAAAACAAGCCGAAACAGGCATCAAACTGCTTTGGGGAACAGCTAACGTATTCGGTAACAAACGCTACACCAATGGCGCCGCTACCAACCCCGACTTCGATGTGGTGGCTCGTGCGGCCGTACAAATCAAAAACGCGATCGATGCTACGATTGAACTTGGCGGTACAAACTATGTATTCTGGGGCGGTCGCGAAGGCTATTACTCTTTGTTGAACACCGACATGAAACGGGAGAAAGAACATTTCGCTCAAATTTTGACCATTGCTCGCGATCATGGTTGCCCCAAAGGTTTCCAAGGA
>BNTV01000104.1 GCA_025996865.1 Bacteroidia bacterium | reverse complement strand
CGAAATAGAGAATTATACCGGCAATTTTTCTTTTGAAATCAAGGAAATAACCCGTTACATGGAAGCTGAAATAAACCAGGAATTATTCGATAAAGTATTCGAACCGGAAACGGTCACTACCGAGGAAGCTTTCCGCGAAAAGACCCAAGAAATCATTTCTCAACAATTGATTCCCGAAAGCGATTATAAATTTTGGATAGACCTGCGTAAATATCTGGAAGAAAAAGCCGGTGAATTACAATTCCCCGAAACATTCCTGAAACGTTGGCTGCTGACATCTTCCGCCGAAAGAACGCCGGAATCTCTTGAACAAGACTTCCCGAAAATTATAGAAGATTTGAAATTCCATTTGATTAAAGAACAGTTAATCAAGGACTACGAAATAAAAGTGGAGGACATTGACATCCGCGAAGCCGCTAAACAAGCAACGCGCACACAATTTGCCCAATACGGAATGAACAATATTCCCGACGAACTGATAGAAGATTATTCGCTGAAAATGTTGAAAAAAGAAGAAACCTTTCGTCATTTAGTTGACAAATCCGCCGAAACGAAATTGTCGGATTTGCTCAAAGAAAAACTGACACTGGAGCCGAAAACCCTTACGGAGGAGGAGTTTCAGAAACTTTTTGAGGACAAGGAAATTATCGAATAGATTTTTTCAACAATCACGGGAGGACTGATTTGCGTTAAACAAGCATAATCGCCCCGCCAACAAGGTTTACCCCCGAAAATCGAGCAAGGACGGCAAGACAAGTCTATTTGTACCGCATTCTCGGGGTTTTGATTGTAACCGTAAAAGCCGGTATAAGGATGCGTTGCGCCCCAAACGGAAACAACCGGCGTATTAACCAAAGATGCCAGGTGCATATTGGCGGAATCCATGCTCAACATCACATCCAAACGATTCATCAAAGAAAGTTCATCGGGGAAAGGCATTAATCCCGCGACGGATTCCACGTGTTCGTATTTCGTTGTCCATTCTTCCAGCAAAGGACTTTCTTCTTTTCCCCCGAACAGGAAAATCTTCGTGGCCGGTCGGTTATTCAAGATGCGCACAACTTCTTCCATTTGTTCGAAAGGATAAATCTTGCCGCGATGTTTGGCAAAGGGAGCAATCCCAATCCACGTTTCGGCTTTTTTATTTTCTTTCGGATAAAATCCCTTGAAATTCAGGCTTGTATCGTAACCTAATTTTTCAAAAACTTTCTGATAACGGCTGAAAGAAGTTTGTAAAGGCAAGAATTTTTTATTGTTTCTGCGGACAAGCGCTTTTTTAGCTTGCCTTCCTTTATCGATCACTGCAATTTCCGCACCTTTCAGTCTGAAAAAGAAATCGACAATTGTCGAACGGATAACGTCATGTAAATCGGCTACTTTTATGTCCTTCCCATTCAGCCGGTTAATAATCGAATGGACGTCCCGGACAGACCGGATTAATCCGAAGAAACCTTTATGCCTGCCTTTTGTTTGCACCGGAAAAATCTCCAAGTTGTCCGGTTTATTGAAAAACAAAGGCTGTAAAGGTTTTTTGGTAATCAAAAAAAACTTGTCATCCGGATTTTTTAAGGCAACCGAATAAAGCGTGGGAATCAGAATCGCAACGTCTCCCAAAGATGACAAGCGGATAACAAGCGTAATCGCCATATTATTTTTTACCGTACAACACCGGATTAGAATCCGGATCATTATACATTTTCATTTGTTTATAGACCTTCATGTATTTTTTGCCCGACTCAATGTCTTCCAAAAGTTGGTCGATGGCTAAAGACAAATCTTTCCGTTGTTCCAAAAGAATATTTAATTTATTCCGGTACAATTCCTTATCCGTTTGGTTATCATCGCGCCGTTCTACTTCCTTCTGCATGTGAAAGATTTTCAAAGCCAAAATAGACAGGCGGTCGATAGCCCACGCCGGACTTTCCGTGTTGAGCGTCGCCTTTTCCGAAGGCTGAATATTCCGGTATTTTTCCCAAAAATAACTGTCAATCAATTCGACCAGGTCCGTACGGTCTTGATTTGATTTGTCAATTCTCCGTTTGATTTCCAAGGCTTTGACCGGATCTATTCCCGGATCACGGATAATATCTTCCAAATGCCATTGAACCGTATCAATCCAGTTTTTCAGATAAAGATAATACTCGATAGACTTCTCAGGACAAGGATTTTGAATAGTTGCGTCCACATCATCCCACTTGTGATAGTCCTCAATAGACTTTTCGAAAACAGGAAAGGCAAGTGCTGTAAATTGCATACTTATTTTCTTTTTTTACCATTAAAAATGCAAAGATACGATTTTTTTTTGGATTTCAAATTGTCGGCTCATCCGTATGCCAAGGGCAAACTTAAGGTTTGCCCTGCTGAATTTTGTGAATACTATTCATTAATTCAAATTAAAACAGTAAATTTGTCTATTATTTTGAATGAGAAAAACAATAATCCATGAAATTAACAAATATAAAAAGTATCGTACTTTATTTATTTTTTTTTCTCCCGTTTATGGTTGCTTTTTCTCATGAACTGCAATATGGGTTAAAATTCCACGCATACAGCTATGAACCGGAAATGCGGACGAGTTTAGACCTGTATCCAAATGACTTTTTTTCATTTCCCAAAGGTTTTTCTATCAGTTTTGATGTAAAATTTGAATTTAAAGAAACACAAACCTATGGATATGTTTTTAGAATTATTGATAAAAATAACCACAAAATAGATTTTGTGCTTGGCGATAAAAACATATCTTTTTCTTCTTCACTTGGCGATATTATTTTTATCAAAACGTTCAGCGAGGTTAATTTACTTCCGGAGCATTGGATAAAAATCCGATTGAACGTTAATATAAAGGAAGATGAATTGGAAATCTGCATAGGAAATGTTGTCCGGAAATGGAAAGTACCTGAAGTCAAAAATTTCAATGATGTTCGTGTTGTGTTCGGGAAAAACAATTATCCCGAAACGCAAACAGTGGATGTTCCTGACATGACAATTAAGGATATAAAAATTGGGAATAGAAATACAAGCCTGTATGATTGGAAATTATCAAAATATGCTTCGAGTGGCGTTTATGACGAGTTGAAAAATCATTTTGCAGAATGCAAAAATCCCGACTGGATATTGACCCAAAATGTAATATGGAAAAAAGAGAGCACTTTTACTTGCGAAGGAAATCCTTATATAACCTATAATCCTGACAAAAATATAGTTGCAGTAGCTGACCAACACTTGTTTTATACTTTTTTTTTGAACGACAAGCAGTTTAAAAAACAAGTAGTCAACAAAGGATTTTCGTATTCCCGATACGCCAATCAAATGATATATAATTCAGCGGATTCCAGCTATTATATTTATAATCTGGTGAAAGAAGAGGATGGGCGTGAATTTGCTGCGTTTAATCAGGCAACCGGAGCATGGGCGGAAACTACTCCTCACAATCATTTCTCCGACTATTGGCATCACAACCGTTACTTCTCGGTTAAGAATAATACATTATATCTTTTTGGAGGATATGGGCACCATAAGTATAAAAGAGATGCATTTATGTATAATGCTTCGAATAATACCTGGTTGAAAAAAACTCTGACAGGCGACAATATCGAACCGCGTTATTTGAGCGGCTTGGGTGTAATAAGTGATAATCAATTATTACGGTTTGGAGGATATGGCAGCGAAAGCGGTAATCAGGAATTGTCACCCCAACATTATTACGATGCTTATTCGATTGATATTGAAACAATGGAGGCTAAAAAATTATGGACACTGAAAACTCCGGAAGAGAATTTCGTAGTGTCGAATTCACTAATCGTGGATACGGCAAATAATTGCTTTTATGCTTTATGCTATCCATTTATGAAATTTAATACCACGGTTATGTTGTATAAATTTTCATTAACCGAACCGAAATATGAAATATTGGCAGATACCATTTCTTTAGGATTTAAAGACGGGCGGTCATTTGTGGATTTATTTTTAGACAAAACAAACCATAAATTAATTGCAGTAACGTCTTCATCCATTGCAATGGACTCATTAGCAAGTATATCAATCTACTCTCTATCTTATCCCCCATTTTTAAAAGCGGATTTGTATCAACCGGAAAAGTCAAAAAACAAAATTTTTGGGATAATACTCATATTTGTTTTTGGAGGAGTGGCTTCATTTTTCTTTTTCCTTTTCTACAAAAAAAGAAAAATGAAAACGACTGAGCAGACGAATATTCAGAGTGATACTATTACAGAAATAGATAACGATACTGAAAGCACATCCGGTATTAGCACTGTCAAATCTGTACGAAAACAGGCGATATCCCTGTTTGGCGGTTTTCAAGTTATTGATAAGGATGGAAACGATTTGACAACAGAGTTTAAGCCTTTAGTAAAAAACTTGTTTCTACTTGTTTTATTGAATACGATAAAAAATGGAAAAGGAATTTCATTTCTGAAATTGAAGGAAATTTTGTGGTTCGACATGACTGAAGAAAGCGCCAATAATAATCGTGGAGTAGCTATGAGTAAAATCCGGCAAATAATGAAACACCTTGGCAATGTCCGGTTTTTGAAACATGGAGTATATTGGACAATTGAATTTGGTAACGATATTTATTGCGATTATTACGAAGCATTGATTTTAATCCGAAAAATTAAAGAAAGGAAAGACATAAATATCAATGACATAAAACGGTTGTTGTCCATAGTATCGGAAGGTGAGCTTTTACCCAATATACAGACAGACTGGGCGGACACTTTTAAATCCGATTTTTCAAATGATTTTGTTGACTTAATCTTACCTTTTATCAATCGAAAAGAAACCGGGTTTTCCGATTCACTTTATATTGATATGGCTAATGCCATTTTTACCCACGACCCATTGAATGAGGACGCATTAAGGCTAAAATGTTCTATTTTGGTAAAAATGGGTAAAAATAGTTTGGCTAAAAATACTTATACAACTTTTGTTAAGGAGTATGCTATTTGGTTTGCTACTGAATATAAATATTCGTTTGACCAAATAATAAGTTAATGTTCTTCTATATCATATAAACTCAAAATTTTTTCAAAATTAATGATAAATTAATGCAGACGCTAAAGGCTGCATAAGACATTTGTGTCCGATATTGTATTAATCTTAAAAATATCATTTATGAATAAGAACATTTGTTTATTTAAAAATCTATTAAAGAAGAAAAAATCAGTACCGGTAAAAGAATGCTTAAGCATTTTGCTTCGGGGATTTGTGGTATTGTTTCTTTGTATAGGATGCATTCAAGTAGTAAATGCGCAGACTCCGACGGCTAAACCGGCATCGCCGGTGCAAGAAAAATTGACAGGCCGTGTTATTGACCCTGGTGGCGAGCCTTTACCTGGGGTAGTCATTCAGTATGTGGATGGTACAAGGGGGGTAGTAACCGATGCTGACGGTTCTTTTGAATTGGATAAAATTCCCATTGGAACAAAATTAAAACTCACTATGTTGGGAATGGAGGAGCAAGAGATTATCTTTAACGGGAAAGCCGATGTTACTATTGTGCTTAAAGAAAAAAGCAACGAATTGGGTGAAGTAACTATAGTAGCATTTGGTAAACAAAAAAAAGAAAGTGTGATTTCCGCTATTGAGACGGTAAATGTAAAAGAATTACGTATGCCGAGCAGTAACTTGACGACAGCTTTTTCCGGACGTATCGCAGGTATGATTTCATACCAGACAAGTGGTGAGCCGGGATATGATAACGCTGATTTTTTTATACGAGGAATTACTACCTTTGGAGCGGGAAAAGTAAATCCGCTTATACTCATTGATAATGTAGAAGTATCAACGTCAGAACTCGCAAGGATTCATCCCGATGATCTTCAAAGTTTTTCCATCCTGAAAGATGCGACTGCAACTGCTTTGTATGGTGCAAGAGGAGCTAACGGTGTGGTACTTGTCACAACGAAAGAGGGAACAGAAGGAAAAACAAAGGTATCCGTCAGAGTGGAAAATTCTTTTTCTGCTCCTACAAAAACACTCGAAATGGCCGATCCTATTACTTATATGCGGTTGGCAAATGAGGCTGCAATTGCTCGCAATCCATTAGCTGAGTTGCCATACAGTAATTCCAAGATTGAATATACGATGCGCGAAGATAGAAACCGGTACGTATATCCTGCTGTTGATTGGTTGAACATGCTGACAAAAGACCAGACATCAAATCAAAGGGCTAATATCAACATTTCCGGTGGCGGAAATGTGGCACGTTACTATATTTCAGGTGCAATTACTCAAGACAACGGCGTATTAAAGGTGGATAAACGGAACAATTTCAATTCTAATGTAAACTTTAAGTCATACAATATACGTTCCAATATCAATTTGAATCTTACGAAAACGTTGGAAGCAATCGTACGTGTTCATGGTTCGTTTACCGATTACACTGGCCCTATATCAGGCGGTAGCGATATGTATCAGAAAATATTGCAGGTAAGTCCTGTGCGATTTCCGGCCTATTACGAGCCTGACGCGGCGTTTAGTGGTGTCGATCACATTCTTTTCGGAAACTATGGGATAGGTCAGTATATGAATCCTTACGCTGAATTAGTAAGAGGATATAGACAGGAGAGTTCATCAAGAATGATGGCGCAAATCGAATTAAAACAAGATTTCGGGGAATGGGTAAAGGGACTTTCCGGTCGTTTATTGGGAAATACGGAGCGTTATTCATTGTTCGATGTACAACGGAGCTACTCTCCGTATTATTACGAAGTGGATTTTTATGATAGAATAAATAAAGAATACAGGCTCCATGAAATTAACCCCACAACTGGGACAGAATACCTTTCGTATAATCCCGGAGCTAAAAATATCAACAGTACTTTTTATGGAGAAGCATCGCTTTCCTACAACAGGACATTAAACGAGAAACATGCTCTAAGCGGTATGTTGGTCGGAACAATCAGGGAATATCTGACAGGAAACGGGAGTACGTTAAGTGAATCATTGCCGCAAAGAAACCTTGGGTTAGCAGGACGCTTCACGTATTCTCTCAGCGATAAGTATTTCGGAGAGTTCAATTTTGGTTATAACGGTTCCGAAAAGTTCGACAAGGGTCATCGGTGGGGGTTCTTTCCTTCATTCGGTTTAGGATGGGTGGTTTCAAACGAAAATTTCTGGACAAGTTCTCTGAAAGATATCGTATCCAAATTTAAAATTAGAGGTACATACGGATTGGTTGGAAATGATCAGATAAGCAACACACGATTCTTTTATCTTTCAGACGTGTTGATTGGCGGAGGTGGCGCTTATGTTACCGGTTTTGATTTTAATGGAATTAACCGAAACGGAGTTAGCATCAGAACCTATTCCAATCCGGGCGTAGGATGGGAAATTGCATACAAAAGCAATTTAGGCGTCGAATTGGGTTTGCTTAGGGACAAAATAGAAATTCAGATTGATATTTTTCGTGAACATAGGACCAACATCCTTCAGCCTCGTGCCGACATTCCATCAACTACGGGATTTTGGATGCAGCAGAGCGTTAATGTAGGAGAAGCCAACGGCAAAGGCATTGATTTATCGCTCGACTATAATCAATCATTGGGTAGGAATGCTTGGGTTGTTGGCAGGGCTAATTTAACTTACGCTCGTTCTACCTATGATTTTTACGAAGAGTCTGATTATGAAAGTATGGGTTATGCTTGGCTTTCGAGAAAAGGCAAGGCAGTGAGTCAGCAATGGGGTTATGTTGCAGAGAGATTGTTCATAGACGGGGAAGATATCGACAACTCTCCACGTCAAGACTTGGGGCAATATTTACCGGGAGACATTAAATATAAGGATATTAATGATGACAAAGTTATTAATGAATTAGACAGAGTTCCGATAGGCTATCCTACTACGCCTGAAATAAATTACGGTTTCGGATTATCCGGAGGTTTCAAAGGCTTTGACGCATCGGTTTTCTTTCAAGGAACAGGACGGTATTCTTTCTGGATAGACCATGCTGCGATGTCGCCTTTCCGTTCGTATGTACCTTCGGGTGACACAAAAACATTGGAAGTCGGATTATCTCGGTTTGTTGCCGACAATTACTGGTCGCAAGAGTCGCAAAACCCGTTTGCCATTTGGCCGAGACTCTCCAATACATTATTAGAAAACAATAACGTCAGAAGTACATATTTTATGCGCAACGGTTCTTTCCTTCGCCTGAAAAGCGCAGAACTCGGCTATTCTATTCCGGAGAAATTTGCAAGAAAGCTAAAATTTTCATCGTGCCGTATTTATTTAAGCGGTACAAACCTGTTGCTGTTCAGCAAATTTAAAATATGGGACGTTGAGATGGGTGGAAATGGATTGAAATATCCGCTACAAAGAGTAGTTAACGTAGGAGTCAATCTTTCATTTTAATTCAATAAAAGTATAACTTATAAGTAAAATAAAGATATGAAACCCGCATGCAAAAGTTGCACCAAAGCGCATGATTAGATGCAGGTTCCATGGTTCCATAAAAAAACAAATTAATCACATGAAAAATATAAAATATTTATTGTCAAAATTTAAGGAATATAAATTATACGGATTAGCTTTTATGCTTGTTCTGTTAAATTCCTGCAATTATCTGGACGTTGTTCCGGATAATACACCTACCATAAATCATGCTTTCAAAAATCGTTACGAAGCATTGGGATTTCTTTATGGCTGTTATTCTTTTTTGCCGAATGTCAACCAGATAGCTGACAATCCAGCCATACTTGGTTGGGACGAAGCATGGTATATTGAACCAACGCTCGGTCCCAGTACTCGTCTTTGGCACATAGCCCTCGGGAATCAAGGTACAAATACGCCCTTAGCCAATTATTGGGCAAGCCAACAATATGGCGGCGGTGGTGTTTTACAGGGAGGCAAACCTTTGTGGACGGCTATAAGAGATTGTAACTTGTTTATTGAAAACATTGACAAACCATTCGACTTACCGGAAAACGAACGTATTAGATGGATTGCTGAAGCTAAATTTTTGAAAGCTTATTTTCATTTTTTCATGTTTCGTATGTATGGCCCCATTCCTGTCGTAGATGAAAATCTTTCTCTTGAAGCAAAGGGCAAAGAGGTTCAAGTGTATCGCGCGCCTGTTGATGAAGTAGTTGAATATATTTCAAAATTATTCGATGAAGCTGCAAAAGATTTACCGGATGCTATCGAAGAAATTGCAACGGATTTGGGTCGTGTTACTAAACCGATAGCTTTAGCAATGAAGGCTCAGGTATTGACCTATGCTGCAAGCCCTTTGTTCAATGGATCCGAAACCGAAAGTCCGTCGTTTTCGCTTATCGACGATAGAGGAGTCGAACTCTTTCCTCAATCATACGATGCAAATAAATGGCAAAAAGCAGCAGACGCTTTAAAAGAAGCAATTGATGCTGCCCATGTGGGAGGACATGCCTTATTCGACTTCAGTACAGCTTATCCGGCATACGCAAAAGGATTGAGTACGGAAACAATTTTAGCCATGCAGGTTAGAGGGGCTGTCACTGAACGATGGAATAGCGAAATAGTTTGGGGAAGCAGTACTCCTAATACAAACAATATTCAATATCCAAACCTGCCATTATTCTATGATACCTATACCGGCAACGGAAATTTTTCAAAAAATTATGCGCCGACATTAAAAATGGTCGAAACTTTCTATTCAAAAAATGGCGTGCCTATTGATGAAGACAAGGAATGGCAGGATGTAAACCCTTATGAAATACAAAAGGCAACCGACAATGACAGAGCTTATATTCAAAGCGGTTTTGAAACGATAAAATTGCATTTCAATAGAGAAGCTCGTTTTTACGGTTCTATTATATTTGATGGAGGAACTTTCTACGGCAATGGAAGGCTCTCTTCGGATAATATAAATAATACCAATAATTACATGTGGACGATCTCAACTAAAGCCAGTCAACTGACCGGATTGTTGACTCCCGAAAAATATCCCTGTACAGGTTACTTGTGTAAAAAAGTGATTAATATCGGAACAACCGTGACAACATCAAGTGTTGCTATTTACAATTACGCATTCCCGATTATTCGTCTTGCTGACTTATATTTGATGTATTCCGAAGCATTAAACGAGACAATGTCTGAGCCTAATGGCGAAGTATTTGATTATATAGACAAGGTAAGAAATCGCACAGGTTTAGAAGGTGTAGTTGCCAGCTGGGCTAAATACGCCATTGATGGCAAGAAAAACAAACCTCTCTCAAAAGAAGGAATGAGAGATATCATTCAGCAAGAACGAATGATAGAGTTGTCATTCGAAGGAGTAAGGTATTGGGATGTCAGGCGTTGGAAATTATCCGATAAATATTGGAATACAACCATCATGGGTCTGAATGCCAAAGGAACAAAAACTGAAGATTTCTATCGTTTGACGGAATTGTATAAAACAAAATTTGAAAAGAAAGACTATTTTTGGCCTATCAAGCAAAGTGAATTGCTGAATAACAGGAGCTTAGTGCAGAATCCAGGTTGGATTTCAGAATAATAAAAAGTATGAAAACAAGAATAAATGATAATCAAATGAAAAAATATCTTAATTTATTGATAAATTTGGTCATAATTCCACTTTTTTTATGGAGTTGTGAAGAGGCGAAAGATTATAACGATCCGAAAGACAGCGTTCCGCCGGGAAATGTAACTAATGTAAGTGTAAAGAATATTAGTGGCGGAGCGTGGATTTACTATAATCTACCATCGGATAATGATGTATTAGGTGTCAAAGCGCTTATGTCATTTGGTGAAAAACCGCGAGAAGCTTTTTCTTCAAAGTTCAATGATTCTATTTTAATTGAAGGAGCTCCCGGTACGGAAGAATATATAATAAATCTTTATACAGTTGATAAAAGTGGAAACGTATCAGAACCGGAACTTGTTAGCATAAAACCACTTATGCCGCCTGTGGATTTAGTCCGTCAATCACTTACGATAAACAATACTTTTGGAGGTGTTTTCTTAAAATGGGAAAACGAATACAAGGCAGACATTTCAATTACTATTTATACCCGAAACGAAGAAGGTTCCTGGGACTGGTACGACGCTTATCATTCAAATGCAGACATAGGAAAATGTGTGTTTCGTGGACTTGACCCTGTTGAACAGCCTATTCGTGTAGAAATAAGAGACAAATGGATGAACTATGCCGAAAATATAGAAACAAGTGTTGAGCCTTTATATGAAGAGGAAATTATTGGGATGAATCCGGCTACCAAGCAGGCTATATGGACACTGTACGGCGTAGAAGACAGAACTGTCCTCTATCGAGGAGAATTACAAGACTCAAGGAACATTAGCGGTGGTAACAATTTTCCCAAAGTTTTCGACGGAATTTATACTGCAAACTGGTGGATGAGCGAAGAAACAAGACTAACTAACTACATCACGACTACGGATGATAAAATGATGTATCCTTTCTATTTTATTATAGATATGGGTAAAAATGCATCTTACAGCCGATTTAAGTATTGGATACGAGATAGAGGGCCATTGATGACCGCCCCGTCACCGGATGTTTTCGAATTGTGGGCAAGCAATCATGTCAAAGCTCCTTCAGAAGTAGGCAACGGAAGCGTTGAAGACAATTTAAAATATTGGACGGCATGGCCGGAAATAGGCGGAACGGATGAATGGAAAAACGATTGGGTGAAAATTGCCGATTGTGTTATAAGATTCCCCTCTGGAGTTAATGCTATTGATGGTAATTATTCTGTATTAACGGCTGAAGATCAGGCATTTTTTCGTGCCGGTTTCGACTTTGAAATAGACACCGAATATGCTTTTCAATCATTCCGCTATATAAGATGGGTGACTAAGAAATGTACGACCTCTCAAAATATGACACAAGTAGCTGAATTGAAATTTTTTGGTCAATACCAAAAATAAGCACGGAAGCGCCTTCCTGTTGTTTATTAAAAAGAACATGAGGGCGCTCATTGCCGGACGAATAATCACATTATATATGAAAAAAATATATTGATCATTTTCTTGTAACTACATTAGTCCATACTTAAGGGAAAATGTGAGCAAAAAAATGATTGTTTAATATTAAATACAATTTTTATGATAAAAAAGATTAACTTTATACTTCTCTTTCTATCGGGCATACAGATTCTTGTTCTGGGTAATGCCACGGATGAACCTTATGTGGCTGCCTGGGATATTTATGTTAATTCATGGGAGCAAAAAAATGATGCACTATTAGTCGAAACGGTTGAAGGCTTATTAACACTGCGACCCTATCCATTTGGAGCATTGCACTATCAGCTTGTTCCGCTCAAACAAAAAGAGAACAAAAGCAGTTATGCAGTTATAAAAGACTTTCCGGTAACCGACTTCAAAGTAGAAGAAAGCGGTAGCGATTTAACGTTGACTACGGATAACTATAAGTTCGTATTGCACAAATTTACAGGAAATTTCAGTTTTTATAATTCGGACGGAAAGTTATTGCTCCAAGAGGCGAACTACAAACAAGAACCCGTTCAAGAAGATTCAATACAGCCTCGCAGTCTGTTCAGCATTACGCCCGACGAAGCTCTTTATGGTTTAGGTCAATTCAGGGACAATGCTTTAAATTTGTGCGGGACAAAACGCGAATTGGTACAATTCAACACCCAGTCAGCCGTACCGGTCATTTATTCCACAGCCGGTTGGGGTTTGTTTTGGGATAATCCGTCTCGTACTGTTTTTGAAGACAGACCGGAAGGAATGAGTTTCACTTCTGATTTCGGGAATACGATAGACTGTTATCTGTTTGCAGGAAATACACTTGATGAGCTTATTTCGTCCTATCGCTACTTAACGGGAGCTACACCAATGCTTCCTTATTGGTCGCTTGGTTATCATCAAAGCCGTAATAAATACGCAACACAAGAAGAAGTGTTGAGTATTGCCGAAAAAATGGACAAAGAAAACATCCCGATGAGTTCCATTTTTATTGATTATTTTTATTGGCAAAAATATGGTACCGGTTCGCATCGTTTCGACGAAAATCTTTTTCCCGACCCCGAAAGTATGATAAAAACCTTGCATGACGCCTATCAAGCCAAAGCTGTTATCACCGTTTGGCCAACATTTAAAAAAGGGACTGCTCATTACGAAGAGTTTGAGTCAAAAGGAATGTTGCTTGACGGAGCGAAAGCGTTGGACGGAATCATTTATGATGTGTTCAATCCCGAAGCGCGGAAAATCTACTGGAAACAAATTCTTCCACTCATAAAAACAGGTATTGACGGTTGGTTTCTCGATGGTCCGGAACCCGATTTGGTCAACTCGTTTCTTCCAACCAATACATTTGCAGGACCGGCGGTTACGGTGAGGAACCTGTATCCATTGCTGCATGTCGAGAATTTTTACAATAATTTGTTAACGTTATATCCCGACAAACGCCCATATATCCTGACACGCTGTGCATGGGCGTCGCAACAGAGAACGGGAGCGGCGGTCTGGTCGGGCGACATACCAACCACTTTTGACGAACTGCAAAAGCAAATCCCGGCAGGGTTGAACTTCACGGCAACCGGAATACCTTACTGGACTACCGATATTGGCGGTTATTCGGGTGGCGACCCCGAAAACGAAGCATACAGGGAACTGTTTACCCGCTGGTTTGAATATGGAACTTTTTGTCCCATTTTCCGCAGTCATGGACGCCGTTATCCGGGCGATACCAAAGCGCCCAACGAGTTATGGGCGTTTGGCCAGGAAGTACAGAAAATTTGCACCGGTTATATCAATTTTCGATATGCGTTGATGCCTTACGTTTATACGCTTACGGCAGATGTTACACATAAAAATTACACGCCGATGCGTCTGCTTGCATTCGATTTCCAGAATGATAAAAATGTTTGGGATTGCAAAGACCAATTTATGTATGGACCTTGCTTGCTCGTATGTCCGGTGTTGAACGCAGGAGCGACCCAAAGAAAAGTATATTTGCCCAAAGGAAGTAACTGGATTGATTTTTGGACAGGTGAAAAATATACCGGAGGACAAACGCTCATTGCTGATGCGCCAAAAGAAAAAATTCCTCTCTACATAAAAACAGGAGCTATTATCCCGACATATCTTGATGCTAAGAAGGCGAATACGTTGGAAAATACAATCAAAATCTTCATTTACAAAGGCAGCAATGGATATTTTGAACTGTACAAAGATGATGGAAAATCACTTGAATATACGAAAAACAATTGTGCTTACATTCCTTTTTCGTGGAATGACAAGACCAATGTGCTGGTCATTGACACACAAAAAGGCGAGTATAACAATGGAAAATCACAAGAGTTTCAGTTGGTTATCGTGGATGGAAAATATGAAAACATACAGGCTGTTCCCGTAAAAAAAGTGATAACATACACCGGAATAAAACAAACAGTAAAACTATAAATGATATGACAGCAAAAAGAATTCTGAAGATTACGAAGAATTGTATGGGCTTTTCAATAGGACTCGGCTCACAGCCCAACTGCATGAGGCGGTTTGCGCTGCTTGACCGTGTCCAAACAAAAAAAATCAATCTTAAAAATGTAATGTCACTAGCGGATAAACCAACCCCAAAACCGACAATATGATAATCACTGTCCCCACAATTTTATTGATCAACCACAATCCCCGCAAATTGATGACTTTCCGTAACTTCCCGACTAAAAAAGTAATCAAAAACCACCAGGAAAGGGCGCCGGCAAAGATACACAGCAAGCCCAACAGCATGGAATGTAATTTTTCTTCGGGAGAAATAAAATTAAACCGGGAGAAAAGAACGATGTACATAAATATGATTAATGGGTTGGATAAGGTAAGGAAAAATGCGGAAATAGCGTCCTGAGAAAAAGAATTGACCTGAACTTTGGGTTTGTGCAATTGTTTCGACGGATTGGAACGGAAGATGTAAATACCGAAAACGAGTAAAAAAATACTGCCGATAATTTGTAAAATACTTCGATTTCCTTCAATGAAGTCCACCACGAATCCCATCCCAAGGCAGACAATCCCGGCATAAAATAAATCGGAGCAGGCAGCGCCCACTCCTGAAAAAAAACCATGCCATTGACCTTTGTTCAAGGTCCTTTGAATACATAACAATCCGATTGGTCCCATCGGCGCAGAAACCAAAATACCAATCAGAATTCCTTTGTAAATTATGTCGATTATACTTAACATAAAGGAGTGAAGAGTGAAGAACTAAGAGTGAAGGGTTGGATTTTAATTCTTCACTCTTCACTCTTAGTTCTTCACACTCAATTCAAAACGTTATTTGTTGAACGAACGGCATTTGCACTCTTTTCGAACAGCGCTTTTTCTTCGTCGTTCAATTTGAAATCAACGATTTTTTCAACGCCGTTGCGACCGATTATTGCCGGAACGCCGATGCAAATGTCTTTCTGTCCGTATTCACCGTCGAGGTAAACACAGCAAGGAATCAAGCGTTTGTAGTCGTGCAATACGGCTGCCGCCACGTAAGCTCCGCAAGCTCCCGGTGCGTACCAGGCTGAAGTTCCCAGCAAACCGGTCAGCGTGGCTCCTCCCACCATTGTGTCGGCAACGACTTTATCCAAAGCGGCTGCATCCAACAATTCGGATACGGGGATTCCGTTGTATGCGGCAAGGCGTTTCAGCGGAATCATGGTCGTGTCTCCGTGACCACCGATTACTACTCCGTCCACTTGTGCCGGATTGGCATTCAAAGCTTGGCTCAAATAGTATTTGAAACGGGAACTGTCGAGCGCGCCACCCATACCGATAACCCGGTTTTTGGGTAAACCCGAAGCCTTTAATGTCAAATAAGTCATCGTATCCATCGGATTGGAAATGATGATGAAAACCGCATTGGGAGAATATTTAAGGCAGTTTTCGATAACGCTTTTTACGATATTTGCATTCGTACCGATTAATTCTTCGCGTGTCATTCCCGGTTTGCGGGGAATTCCCGAGGTAACAATAATTACATCGGAACCGGCTGTTTTGGAATAATCATTCGTAACGCCAACTACGTTTGTTTCAAAGCCTAAGGTTTGAGCGCTTTGCATAATATCAATCGCCTTTCCTTCGGCTACGCCTTCTCTTACATCGAGCATCACTACTTCGCCTGCTATTTTATTGGAAGCAAGCACATTTGCACAGGTAGCGCCTACATTTCCGGCGCCAATGACTGTTACTTTTGCCATATTAATTTTTTTTTAATGTTTAAATTGTTAACCCCTAAATTGGCTAACGCCGAACGTTGTTTCCCTAAAGGGGACTTTGTTGCAGCATAATTGTTAAACTTACTGCTCCAACTCTCCCTTCAGGGGGTTGGGGGGTTATAAGATTTTCTTTAACTTTTCTTCCAATAAGGATTTCGAAGCCGCGCCGACATGTTTATCGACGACCTCGCCGTTCTTGAAAAAGAGTAGGGTAGGGATGCTCCGGATTCCGAATTCACCTGCCAATTCATCGTTTTCGTCCACATTGACTTTGCCGACGACGACTCTGTCTTCGTATTCCTGTGCCAATTCCTCTACAAAAGGACCTATCATTCGACATGGGCCACACCATTCTGCCCAAAAATCTACCATCAGCGGTTTATCACCATTGACCAACTCCTTGAAGTTGGCATCTGTAATTTGTTGCGCCATAATTATTTTTTTATGAATTAATACTAAATTTTATCCGGTTGTCTTCTAAAAAACGGACAACATTTTTATCTATTGCGTATTTTTGCGTTTCAGCGTACAAAGATACGGATAATTGTTTTTCCATGTCCTCAATTTTGAAATAAAATACACAATTTCCCGGATTGTTTTTTATCATCGACGACAATTCGGCGATCATTTTTTCGTCCAACTGATGCAGCGGCAAAAAGATAGTTATCTTGTTGGCCACAGAATCCTTTATCTCCGACATCGGTCGAATGGTCGAAATCTTAAAGTCCAGAATCGACTCCTTGTACTGCCGGGGCTGATATTTCCCTTTGATTAACAAATACATATTCGGAATGCCGTATTTACCGAATTCGATATAATCTTTACCGAACAAAGGAATTTCCCCGTTTCCGGTAAAATCTTCCAATTTCAG
>BNTV01000103.1 GCA_025996865.1 Bacteroidia bacterium | reverse complement strand
AATTCGTATATATGCCGACAGTCATGAAGAACGGTGTTCCCACATATCCTTACCGGCTGAAGGAAGGCATCACGGACGACCGCCATGGCATGATAATCATCCAAAACGAGAAAATTATCGACATTATTGATGCGGAAAGATAATAGAGCGTGGAGACATTAAATGCAAAATTGTTCAACGGTTATTGGGTAAAATCGTTTAATGTAGTTATCTTTGCGCATTAATATTTAATCAAAATGAACTTAAAAAACCTGTTACCGGATTTCGTATCCCTTTTTTATCCGAAACTTTGCGTAATTTGCGGAAAACCTTTGGTTGCCGGCGAAAATTATTTCTGCCTGGAATGTTTCCTGAAATTACCGAAGACCAATTACCATTTGAATCCCGATAATCAGGCAACCGACCGTTTCGCCGGAAAAATTCCTTTGGCGAAAGGCGCTTCGTATCTGTATTATAATAAAGGAGGAGTCGGCCAAAGACTGATTGCCGAAATCAAATACAAAGACAACCGCAATTTGGGTGAATGGATGGGCGTTATGCTGGCAAGAGATTGGTTTTCAAGTGATTTCTTTAGCGGTATTGATTGTTTGGTTCCTGTTCCGCTTCATCCGTCCAAAGAGCGGAAGCGGGGATTTAACCAGGCTGAAATGATCGCTTTGGGGATTGCATATATCACAGGTATTCAGGTAAATACGAAAAATGTTTTCCGGAAAAAAGCCAATGCGACTCAAACCCAAAAAGGTCTTTTCGAACGATGGAGAAACACAAAAGATTTGTTCGAGGTGAATAATCTTGATTTTTTCAAAGACAAACATGTCCTGATTGTGGATGATGTGCTGACAACCGGTTCGACTCTGGAAGCCGTCGCTCAAAGTATACTGAAAGCAAAAGGAGTGAAAATAAGCCTTTTAAGCCTTGCAATTGCATAATTTTTTAAAATAACACCTATATTTTGCAGAATTTTCATTTGGTTTGATTACTTTTGTAACGAAAACCAGTTTATGAACATAGAAAATTTATCTTTTCAATGAGAACGTTAGAACAAATTCTTGCTAATAAACTACTTAAAATTAAAGCAGTTAAGCTTCAACCGGCTAATCCTTTCGTCTGGGCTTCCGGTTGGAAATCGCCGATTTATTGTGACAACAGGAAAACTTTGTCATATCCGCCTCTGCGTAATTTTATTAAATTGGAATTAGCTCGTACAATTATCGAAAAGTATGGAAATGTAAATACCATTGCAGGAGTTGCAACAGGCGCTATTGCTCAGGGAGCTATGGTCGCTGAAGAATTGAATCTGCCTTTTGTCTATATTCGCGCTACACCCAAGGATCACGGTTTGGAAAACCTGATCGAGGGAGATTTGAAGCCGGGTTCCAAAGTGGTGGTTGTAGAAGATTTGATTTCTACCGGCGGAAGCAGTTTGAAAGCGGTTGAAGCCATCCGGAACGCAGGTTGCGACGTAATCGGCATGATTGCTATTTTTACATACGGATTTCCTGTCGCTGACGAAAAGTTCAAGGAAGCGAAGGTAAAATATACCGCATTATGTAATTATGATGCAATCTTGGATGAAGCGCTGAAAACGGATTATGTGGACGAATCCGAAATTAAAACGCTTCAGGAATGGAGAAAAGATCCGGTTAATTGGAAACCCTAAATAAATTTCCGGTATGACTGAATTTACAAGTGAAATCAAGCAACTTCCTTATAGTGAGACGACTATTTTTGAAGTTCTGTCCAATCTGAACAATCTTGAAAAAGTAAAAGATCAGATTCCACAAGATAAAGTGCAGGATTTTTCGTTCGATCGCGATTCCTGTACTTTCAATGTGAATCCCATGGGACAGGTGCGTTTTTCCATTGTGGAACGCGAACCGAACAAAACGATTAAATTTGTGGCTGACCAATTGCCGGTTGAGGTTTATCTGTGGATACAGCTCAAAGAAGTGAACTCACAAGATACACGGATGAAATTGACCGTCAAAGCCGATTTGAATCCGTTTCTGAAACCGATGTTGTCGGGTCCGCTTCAAAAAGGTGTGGATAAAATCGCAAATGTTTTAGCTGCTGTACCCTATGAAACTTTGGGAGAAGAACATAAAGATTGACAAGGAAATAGAAAAATTTACGATCGGAAAAGATCGTGAAATGGATTTGTATTTGGCCAAAGCGGATGTTTTAGGCTCGATGGCGCATATTACCATGCTCGAAAGCATTGGATTATTGACCGGAGACGAACTCCAAACACTCTTGTCCGAACTTCGGGCTATTTACCGGACAATTCTATCCGGTGAATTTGTCATTGAAGAAGGTGTCGAAGATGTACATTCGCAAGTGGAGTTGTTATTGACCCGCGAAGTGGGCGACACCGGAAAAAAAATTCACAGCGGACGTTCGCGTAACGACCAGGTGTTGTTGGATTTGAAACTTTTTACCCGTGATGCGATTCAAAATTTAGTCGGAAAAATTTCGGAATTAATTGATATTTTGTTGGCTCAGAGTGAAAAATACAAAAGTGTTTTTCTTCCGGGCTATACCCATTTGCAGATTGCCATGCCTTCGTCGTTTGGACTTTGGTTCGGCGCTTATGCCGAGAGTTTGACCGATGATTTACAGTTGCTGTTGGCGGCTTACAAAATCTGTAACCGCAATCCGCTGGGTTCGGCCGCCGGATACGGTTCTTCGTTTCCTTTGAATCGGCAGATGACGACCGATTTGTTGGGATTCGATACGATGAATTACAATGTCGTTTACGCCCAAATGGGACGGGGAAAATTGGAACGCACGGTCGGGTTTGCTTTGGCGGGAATCGCGGCGACTCTTTCAAAATTAGCTTTCGATGCCTGTCTTTACAACAGCCAGAATTTCGGTTTTATTCGTTTGCCGGATGAGTTTACGACCGGATCGAGTATCATGCCTCACAAAAAAAATCCCGATGTTTTTGAATTGACTCGGGCAAAATGCAATTTGATTCAAAGTATTCCACAGCAAATTACTTTGGTTATCAATAATTTACCTTCGGGTTATTTCCGGGATTTGCAGGTTACCAAAGAAGTTTTTTTACCGGCTTTCATCGAATTGAATAACTGTATCCGTATGGTTGGTTGGATGATGCAATCGGTAAAAGTCAACGAACATATTTTGGAAGACAAAAAATACGATTTACTGTTCAGTGTGGAAAAGGTTAACGAATTGGTGTTGAATGGAATGCCTTTTCGGGATGCCTACAAGCAAGTCGGATTGGAAATCGAATCCGGTCGTTTTACTACCGATAAAAAAGCGCTTCACACGCATGAAGGAAGTATCGGTAATCTCTGTAATGACAAAATTGATGCGTTGAAAAATGAAATAATCGGACGTTTCGATTTTGCCAAAATAGAAAAAGCAGAGGCGATTTTGGTACATGGTACACGGTGAATGGTACACGAAAAGATGAAAAAAATCGGATTATCCATATTATTTATTTGTACTGTTTTTTCCTGCAAAGAAGAAATATATTCAACAATTCCGAATGCACCGGTCAGTTATAAAATCTATTTGAATTTTCAGGATCAATCATTAAATGCAGGAACAGGCGCCTACTTGTGTATTACCCAAAGACGGCTTGAAACAGATCGTTTGGGATTTGGCGGCTTATTGGCAGTCAATGGAATAGGAGAGGAGACGGTTAATATTTATGCGTATGATATGGCTTGTCCCAATGAAGCCAACCGGAATGCATTAATAGTTCCAGAGAACACCAGCCAAACCGGAATCCCGACGGCGATTACGGCTAAATGTCCGAAATGTGGAGCTGTTTACAATATTATTGACGGGTATGGGACGCCGCAGTCCGGCTCGAAGTACTATTTGCGGTCTTACCAAGTAATGAAGACCGGGAATAGTGGAGAATATGTGGTGATGAATTGAATATTACCACTAACAGCATGGATAGTAAAAAAATCGAAATAAAGTGAAGTTTATAAAAAATATGGAAAACAAATTAACAAATCTGTTAAAAATAAAATACCCGATTATTCAGGGTGGAATGGTGTGGTGTTGTGGTTGGCGGTTAGCGTCAGCTGTAAGTAACAACGGCGGATTAGGCCTTTTGGGCGCCGGTTCCATGACTCCCGATTTATTACGGGAACATATCATCAAATGTAAAACGGCAACCGACAAACCTTTCGGTGTGAATGTACCGTTGATTTACCACGAAATAGAAGGAATCATGAAGGTCATCATGGAAGAAGGCGTGAAAGTGGTTTTCAGCTCGGCCGGCAATCCGAAAACATGGACTAAACAATTGAAAGACTGTGGAATAACGGTCGTACATGTCGTTTCCAGTTCCAAGTTTGCGCGAAAAGCCGAAGAAGCCGGAGTGGATGCTATTGTCGCCGAAGGTTTTGAAGCGGGAGGTCATAACGGAAAAGAAGAAACAACTACCATGGCATTGATTCCGCAAGTGAGGAAAGCGACTGATTTGCCGTTAATTGCTGCGGGAGGTATTGCCACCGGAGCCGGTTTGTTGGCTGCGATGAGTCTGGGAGCCGACGGCGTACAAATCGGCACGCGTTTTGCCCTTTCGGAAGAAAGTTCCGCCAGTCTTCAATTCAAAAAACGGTGTACGGAATTGCAGGAAGGAGATACATTATTGGCTTTGAAGAAATTGTCTCCCACCCGTTTGGTGAAAAATCCATTTTTCGACCGGATAAAAGAAGCGGAAGACCGGGGTGCGTCGGCTGAAGAATTACTCCAATTGTTGGGACGCGGCCGCTCCAAGCTCGGTATTTTTGAAGGTGATTTAACGGAAGGCGAACTCGAAATCGGACAAATTACATCATTGATTGACCAAATTGAGCCGGTTGAAACGATTATGAAGGAAATCGCGGATGAATACAATCACTCATTGAGCCTTTTGCAGAAAATATAAGTTGTTTTTCAGGCAAAATTTACCTACCTTTGCGCCGGAAAATAATAATAAACATTAAAATAAAATTATCTTATGATTAATGCCCAAGATATTAAAAACGGAACTTGTATCCGTATGGATGGAAAATTGTACTTTGTTATTGAATTTTTGCACGTAAAACCGGGAAAAGGCAATACTTTCATGCGCACGACCCTTAAAGATGTTATTGACGGTCGCGTTATAGAACGCCGCTTTAATATTGGCGAAAAATTGGAAGATGTTCGGGTAGAACGTCGTCCGTATCAATATTTATACAAAGAAGGCGAAGATTTCATTTTTATGAATCAGGAATCATTTGAACAGCATCCCATTGCTCGCAACCTGATAAACGGAGTGGATTTTCTTCTCGAAGGAATGGTTTTGGAAGTCGTTTCCGATGCTTCGACGGAAACCGTACTCTATGCCGATATGCCTGTCAAAGTTCAGATGAAAATTACTTATACCGAACCGGGATTGAGAGGCGATACCGCCACGAATACTTTGAAGCCCGCCACCGTTGAATCGGGAGCTACAGTGCGAGTTCCGCTGTTTATCAACGAAGGCGAATTAATCGAAATTGATACCCGCGACGGTTCTTATGTGGGGAGAGCAAAATAATGTAACCAAACTAAGCGTGAAAGACTGGTCTCCCGATGACCAACCTCGCGAAAAACTCCTGGCAAAGGGAGTAAATGCTTTGAGTGATGCGGAATTATTAGCCATCATCATCGGATCGGGAAATACGGAAGAAACGTCTGTAGAACTCTCCCGACGCATTCTTCAAACGGCAGAAAATAACATCAACCGACTGAGTAAATTTTCAGTCAATCATCTGGTATCCAATTTCAAAGGAATTGGTAATGCCAAGGCTATCAGTATTGTTGCAGCCCTCGAATTGGGAAAAAGAAGGAAAGCGGAAGATTTTGAAAACCGGAAGCAAATTCTTTGCAGCATGGATATCTACAACTATTTTTATCCCGTGCTTTGCGACTTGCAGTATGAAGAATTTTGGGTTCTGTTCCTGAACAATGCCAATCGGATTATTGACCGGGTAAAAATCAGCCAGGGAGGCGTCGGACAAACACTTGTTGATGGAAAATTAGTTTATAAAGAAGCTCTTACCCGATTGGCTTCAGGTGTAATCTTCTGCCATAATCACCCTTCGGGAAATCCGAAACCCAGCAATCTGGATGATGAACTGACTTTTCGCATAAAAAGGGGATTGCAGTTGCTTGAAATTTCTTTGCTTGATCACCTGATTTTTTGCGAAGGGAAATATTATAGTTATGCTGACGAGGAAAGAATATAATTAAATTCATTATTATTCATCGCGACCACCTTTCTGCTTTAGACTTTTAATTGCCTTGTCGAAGTCGGAAACGAATTTTTGTCATAATCAATGCTACATTCGGCGAAGATATCGGTAATTTGTTGCCAGATACGGCGTTCGCTCGCACGAATGGAACGAACACGTTCCAATAATTCACGAAAATAGTCTTTACCAAAAGCTGTTTTCCCCTGTTTTAACCGTTCATCGTCAAGAACAAATCCTTTTGTGATAAATTCTTTCAGTGTTTGGGTTGCCCATATTCTGAATTGTGTTGCTTTTGAAGAATTTACGCGATAACCGACGGAAATAATTGCATCCAAGTTGTAAAACTGCGTTTGCTGCGTTTGTCTTTTTCCCTCTATTGCACCGTGTTCTGTGGTTGTTTCCAAAATGGAAATAACCACTTTTGTATGTTGGGCATATTTCTACACTAACAGGGTGTAAGTCCCTGTACTCGCCGCGTTGGAAGGAAGAGACAGCGAATGGCAAGGGTGTTGCGGGTGACTGCAAATCTGAAGGAAGCCATAGTCAAAAGCGAGGTAATGACGTACAGAAATCTGATACAAGGCTGACCAGCGGGGGGCAAGCGAGCAATGGATTACTATATGCGATTGACAACTTTCCATTCTCAGTTTCGGGCAATCGGTGTGAATTACAATCAAGTAGTTAAGCATCTTAAAACTGCTTTTACAGAAAAGATGGCACTTGCGATGCTGTATAAGTTGGAAAAGGCGACAATAGAATTGGTTACAATCAACCGGAGAATTGTGGAATTAACGGAGGATTTTGAGAGGAAATATTTGAGGAAATAGCGAAAATTAAACGGAATTTAATACCTTTGCCCCTAAAAATAAGTATCATACCAATAAAATATCGAAGATTTTGAGGTTCATAGATTTATTTGCCGGACTTGGAGGCTTCCATTTAGCTCTTCAAAAATTGGGACATGAGTGTGTTTTCGCAAGCGAACTCATGCCCGAACTGCGCGAACTCTACAGAATTAATCACAACATCGAATGTGCTGGCGACATTAACGAAGTCGATATTGAAAAGGACATTCCCAAACATGAAATCTTGTGCGCAGGTTTTCCTTGTCAACCATTTTCACAAGCAGGTTTTCAGCAAGGCTTCAATGACGAAAAGGAAAGAGGCAATCTGTTTTACAAAATTATGGAGATTTTAGAATACCACAAACCGGAGTTCGTTTTTCTTGAAAATGTACCCAATCTTAAATCACACGACAACGGAAACACATACAAGGTAATACATGATTCTCTTGAAAAGTTATACGAAACGAAAGATGATATAATTTCACCACATTATTTTGGGATACCTCAGCACCGAACTCGTTTTTATATTGTAGGCAGATTGAAATCCAAAAGGGGATTAAAAAATTTCCAATTTCCAGACCATACAGAGCGACCCGAATGTAATATCAATAACATAATCGTTTCCGATGATGATGATTATATGACTTTGAAAGAAGTTACTCGAAATCATTTGAAAGTCTGGCAGGAGTTTTTGGATTTACTTGTTGAAAATAAGGCTGAACTTCCAACTTTTCCAATTTGGGCAATGGAGTTTGGGGCAACTTATAAATATAAAATTAAAGCCGCGTAGAATTATGTTACAATATCAATTATTTCCCCGTTCATTCGGCGTAAATGCAGAAGTTGAAGCAGTTATCAACTGTTTTCAAAAGAATTACGATGCCATAAAATCGCCCGAAAACAATCTAAACAGCGATGGCGTTCTGAAAATCATTTCGGACGATTTAAAAGAACTTGGTTTCAATGTTGAGGAAAGCAAGGCGAGAGACGACAAAATTAAAGTGCCTGTTTTGTTCAGCCTGAATAATCGCATTGACAAATTCTTCGATGCCGATGCCGTAAGTGCAGACGGGAAAATTGTATTGGAAGTGGAAGCAGGTCGTGCGTATGTTAATAATCAGTTTTTGAAAGATGTGTTTCAGGCTTGTATGATGTACGGCGTTGATTATTTGATGTTAGCTGTTCGCAACGATTATCGTGGAAACGATGACTTTTCAAAGATTTTTCAATTCTTTGAAACGCTGTATATTAACGGTAGATTGCAGTTGCCGCTGAGAGGGATTGTTTTGATTGGGTATTAAAGAAAGAGAAGCATGAAAATAGTTATACATAATATCGGACATTGTATTGCTGAATGGTTAAAAAAACTATTTCGTAAAAGTGAACAATCTAAATTGGGTGTCACTAATTTCTTCTCATTATCGCCAATTGACAATATAGAAAATGGGCGGCATTACTTTGATGCTTTAACATGGGCTTTATCAAATCGAAATGAAAAAAATATCAAAAATATAGCATTAACCGGACCTTATGGCTCAGGGAAAAGTAGTATTCTTCAATCATTTCAAAAAGTTAATACGGATAAAAATTTGCACTTCTTAAATATCTCGTTGGCAACATTCAAGGAAGAAAAAGAAAATGATGACAAAACCAAAGGCGAAGAATTGCAACGGCTAATTGAATTAAGTATTTTACAGCAACTATTTTACCGAGAAAAAGACCAAAAGCTACCAGATTCGCGACTTAAAAAGATTACAAACTTTTCATTACAGAGATTACTCACATACGCCTTATGCAGTGTTATTTTTATTATTTCGCTTGTGCTTGTTTTTAACCCACAAATATTAACTGCTATTTTACCTCAAATAACAATATCAGAAAATATCAAAACGCTAATTCATTACATTTCACTATGTTTCAGTGTAGCAGGATTTTTCTTTCTTGTTCTCAAGTCCATTAGAATACTACATAATTTAAAAATCAGCAAATTAAATATCAAAAATGCTGAAATTGAAATCAACCCTGAAATAAATAAATCTGTTCTTAATCATAATTTGGAAGAGATTTTATACTTTTTTGAAGTAACTCCGTATAATGTTGTGATTATTGAAGATTTAGACCGCTTTCAAGAAACCGAAATCTTTACCAAACTACGCGAAGTCAATCTGCTAATAAACAACTCAAAAAAAATAAATAAAGATGTCGTATTTATTTATGCTGTGCGTGATGAAATGTTTACAGATAAAGACCGTACCAAATTCTTTGATTTTATTATTCCTGTAATTCCTATTATAAATGCCTCAAATTCAAATGAAATACTATTGCGAAAAATTGAGGCAATTGACAGAAATGTGTCTGATACATTGATAGATGATATTTCGTTGTTTATAGACGAAATGCGCGTGTTGTTCAATATCGTTAATGAATTTCAAATTTATAAGCAGATTTTGAGCGATAAGTTAAGTCCTGACAAATTACTTGCAATGGTTGTTTATAAAAATATATGCCCCTGCGATTTTGTAAAACTCAGCAATTACGAGGGCAATTTATATGAAACAATAAGCAAAAAACGCGAGTACATTAAACAGCAATCAGAAATTATTGAAAAAGAAATTGCCGAACATAAAGAGGAAATAAAGAAATTAGAAGCACTGAAAATAAAAGATATAAAAGAATTGCGTTCACTTTATATCTTGCAATATGTTAAACAATTAAGTAATATAAGTACATTTCAGATAAACAATCAAACTTATAACATAGACAATGTTCTTGATGATGATATTTTCTCTTATTTTGTAGAAAATAAAGTTTTCTACAATTATTATTGTGCTCGAAATGGATATAATAACAATTACTACCTACAGAATGGCACACAAGTATCATTAAAATTTACGGATATTGAAAAACAAGTTGATGCAGGATATACATACAAAGAACGAGAACAGCAAATTGAGGATTGGAATAAAAATAAGGTACAAGAATTTAAACAGAAGATAACCATATTGGAACAAAAGAAAAATAAGTTAAACCGATTAAAAATAAGTAAACTATTATATGATAAAAATATAATTGTCGAAAGCAAAGACAATAAACAAAAACTTATCAATACATTATTGCGCAATGGCTATATTGCAGAAGATTATTTAGATTATATTTCATTATTCCACGAAGGGAGTTTATCCAGAAACGACTTTGCATTTTTGTTAAATGTAAAATCTCAAACTAACACAGATTTTAACCACAATCTTGACCACATTGAGAACTTGATAAAGAAAATACACATTGACGATTTCAGCAAGGAATATATTCTTAATTATAAATTGATTGACTATCTTTTGACAAATGACAACTATGAACAATACAGGAAATCATTTTTAAGTATTCTAAATGATAGAACAGAAAAATCGGAAAAATTTATTGATGGTTTTATTGATAATGGAATCAAAATTGATTTGTTTATAAAAGATTCATACCACAATGGATTTGATATTTTGGGCTTTGGCTACAGAAGTGGTTGGTTTACGCAGGACAAAAAATGTATTCAATATTTCAAACTGTTTATTGAAAATGCAGATATTGCAGACATTAAAAGTATTTGTTCGGGGAAATCCTTTTTACCTGAATTGATTGCAGGTAATACAGATAATTATAGCATTTTCAATTTGAATTTATCCGAAACAAAAATTAAAGGCATTATAGAAACATTAAAGGTTAAATTCAAGAATAACATAAGAAAGGAGAATATGTCCGAAGATATGTTTGATTATATTTACCAAAATAATCATTACATAATTAAAGTTGATTTATTGCAAGTTATGCTACAAACAAAAGGCAACTTTAATCAAGTTGATTTTGATACTCGAAATTATTATGCTATACAAAATTCAAATTGTATTGAATTAGCGAGTTATATTGAAGATAATATATCAGAATACATAAATAATGTTTATTTGAAATTAGAATCAAATACCCAAGAAAGTGAAGATTGTTTGTTAATTCTTTTGAATAATGAAACTTTGTCTAAAGAACAAAAGATATCAATTATTCAAAAGATAGGAACTAAAATATCTGATTTAAAAGATATTGAGACTATTGAGATAGAAAATCTTTTACTGCAAAATTCAAAAGTTAAACCAATTTGGGCAAATCTTATTGAGAATTTTGTAAATGCAGAAAACGAAATGTCTGAATTTGCTGTTGAATTTTTGAATAACAAAGAAAATGCTGAATTATTATCGAAAACTCAAATTGAAAAAGAAAAACCGGACAAAGAAACGGTTGATAAATTTTTAGAAGCATTTTTGCTAAACGACGAAATTAACAACGATTCTTATGCTTTAATCCTAAATTCAGTTCCCTATATTTACTTGTCGTTGAGTTTTGAAAATTTATCGAAAGAAAAAGTGAAAATATTGATTGATAAAAACAAATTGGAATTAACGGAAAAAAATTACTCTAAACTGACAGAAAACTTTGAAAATTTACATGTCTTTCTTATAGAAAAACGACATTGGAAATTATCAGAAATAATTAACAGTTTGGCGTTTGCCGAAAACGATATTTGCGCGTTGTTAAAATCGTCTGTATTATCTTATAAAATAAAAGAAGAAATACTCAATTATTATGGTGATACAGACATAATATCGGATAATAATATTTTAGATTTAATAGGTGATATTCTATTAAAGCAAAACATATTCAATATCAGCAAAGAAATAAAAAAAGCAATATTGACCAAAAGCCGATTAAAAACAGATGATAAAATCGCATTATTCAACAATATAAATTCGATTTTTGACAACAAAGATATTACGGTAATTTTGCAATCTTTTTCCGAACCATACTCAAAGATTGCCGAGAATGGGAAAAGACCTAATCTTTCACAAAATGCCATAAATGCCAATTTTGCAAAAATATTAAAGGATAAAAAATATATCAGTGATTTTAAAAGCGAGAAAAAAGGTATTAGAATATCAACTTTTAGAAAATAAAGTATTATGCCCGAACAGCAAAACATAGAATACAAATCCTCGTGGCACGATGATTATCTGAAATGGGTATGCGGCTTTGCCAATGCGCAAGGCGGCAAAATCTATATCGGTATGAACGATGCCGCCACCGTTGTCGGCTTGCCCGACCAAAAAACGCTGATGGAAGAAATCCCCAACAAAATCAAAAACAATATGGGGATTACCGCCGAAGTCAATCTTTTGCAGGACGGCGAACTGTACTACATTGAAATCGTTGTGCAGTCCTATTCCGTGCCTATTTCCCTGCGCGGCAGGTATTATTACCGCAGTGGCAGCGTAAAACAGGAACTCACAGGAGTAGCATTGAGCGAGTTTTTGTTGAAAAAGGCAGGTCAAACTTGGGATAATATGCCGGAAGAAAGAGCCACAATAGCAGATATTGACGAAAATACAATCAAAAAATATCTGCGAAAAGCCGAAACAGGTGGTCGTTTGCCCGATGCAGACGGACTTACAACGGAAGAACTTTTGGAAAAACTGCGATTGGCAGAAAACGGCAAACTCAAACGTGCCGCAATCGTGCTGTTCGGCAAAGACCCCGGCAAGTTCTATCCGAACACCTTTGTCAAAATCGGCAAGTTTGAGGACGATGATTTTACCATTCGTTTCCAAGAAGTAGAAGAAGGCAATGTTATTGAAGTGTTAGAAAAGGTTTTACGCACGCTCGACTATAAATTTCTTATCAAAAATATTTCTTTTGAAGGAATGAATCGCATTGAAACACTTGAATATCCTGTGCCTGCATTACGCGAAATGTTACTTAACGCCCTCATTCACAGAAATTATATGGGTGCGCCAACGCAACTTCGTGTCTATGACCACAAACTACAACTTTGGAATCATGGCACATTGCCCGTTGGTATTACCCTTGAAAAATTGTCGAAATCTCATTCTTCGTTTCCCCGTAACCCGATACTTGCAGAGGCTTGTTTCAAAGGAAGTTACATTGATTCTTGGGGTAGTGGCATTATGAAAATCGTTAATTCCTGCAAAGCAGCGGGATTGCCAACGCCTACCCTCGAAGAAGATATGGGCGGTTTTATGGTCAAACTTTTTAAAGACAGATTTATGGAAGAACAACTGCAAAAATTAGGGCTGAATGACAGGCAAATAAAAGCCGTTTTGTATGTGAAAGAGAAAGGGAAAATTACTAATAGTGAGTATCAGACATTAAATAATTGTTCAAGAAATACTGCAAGTTCAGAATTGAATGATTTAGTTGATAAATCAATTTTACAAAGCAGTGAAACAAAAGGGGCAGGTTCTTATTATCAACTTTTAATTGCACAATAATTGCACAAATTGCACAATGATTGCACAATGAAAAATTGATAATATCGGATATGTTGGATAAAAAATGGCGCAGGAAGTATCTATGAATTAACAACTTAAAGTAATTGGCTCATAATTGGCTCAATTGGCTCATGATTGGCTCAAAAAGGAGAAAATAAAGATGCCAAATATGAAATCAATAATGTCGGATAAATGTTGGATATGCACTTCCGTCCACCACATCTATTTTTATATTTTCTTGTGGAGTATTGTATATTAAAAATTGAAGTTCTTTATTCATCGTTATCTCTTTGCTTTTTTGCCGGTAATGGGTGCAAAGATATTGATTCCTTTTGGCTTTTCAAAAAATGTAGTACCTTTGCAACTCTAAAAACAAAAGTCATGGAAAATAAATTTTTAGAACTGGAAGAAGAAATCGTCAGGATGCTGAAAACGGTCTATGACCCTGAAATTCCTGTCAATATATATGATTTGGGATTGATTTACGGGGTGGATATTGACGATGAAAAAAACGCAATCATCACGATGACATTGACTGCACCCGCTTGTCCTGCCGCCGATTTTATTACAGAAGACGTTAAAATGCGCATCGAATCCATCCCCGAAATCAGGAACGTAGAGGTAAAAATCGTCTTTGAACCGGAATGGCACCAGGGACTGATGAGCGAAGAAGCTAAACTCGAACTCGGATTTTTGTAAGGATGGCGAAAGACAAAACATACTTTGTTTCGGATATGCACTTCGGGTCGGACATTTTCGGCTCGTCCACAGAGCGGGAAAAATGTTTTGTCCGTTGGCTGGATTCTATTCAAGCGGAAGTTAAAACTTTATATCTGCTGGGCGATATCTTCGATTTTTGGTTTGAATACAAAAAAGCAGTCCCCAGAGGGTTTACGCGCTTTTTGGGAAAAATCGCCGAAATGAGCGATGCCGGTACGGAAATCCACTATTTTACGGGGAATCACGACATTTGGGCATTTGATTATTTACCACGGGAAACAGGGGTTATTTTGCACAAAGAACCTTTAGTCACCGAGATTTCGGGAAAAACGTTTTATCTGGCTCATGGCGACGGATTGGGTGATAATTCTCACGCTTTCAAATTGATTCGTTGGGTATTTCACAACCGGATATGTCAAAAACTTTTCACCCTTATCCATCCCGACCTGGGAATCGGGCTGGCGCATATTTGGGCGAAGAGCAGCCGGATGAAAGAATTAGCGCATCCGGCGCCCTATTTCGGAGAAAACAAGGAACATCTGGCGCTTTATGCGAAACAATATCTCCAAGCGCATCCCGATACCGACTACCTGATTTTCGGACATCGCCACATTCTCCTTGATTTAATGTTGAGCAAGAAAAGCCGGATGATGATTATCGGCGACTGGCTGCAATATTTTTCTTATGCTGTATTCGACGGCAAGGATTTAACGCTTGAACAATTCATTTAAGACTCTCCAATATTCGTTTCAAAACCACCTGACAGGATATTTCGCGATTGGCAGCTTCCTGAATCACAATGGACTGCGGACTTTCAATCACATCGTCGGTCACAATCATGTTGCGGCGAACCGGCAGGCAGTGCATGAAAAAAGCGGAATCGGTCAGCGACATCTTTTCGGTATCGACCGTCCAGTTCCTGTCTTTGCTGAGAATTTTCCCGTAATCTTCATCCCTGAAAGCCGCCCAGTTTTTGGCGTAAATGAAATTAGCGCCTTCAAAAGCCTTCGCTTGGTTGTATTCCGTTTTCGCCCCCCGAACAAACTGAGGGTCAAGTTCATAACCTTCGGGATGAGTAATCACAAAATCCACATCGGCTTCGTTCATGAAATCGGCAAAAGAATTGGGTACCGCTTGCGGCAAAGCCTTCGGGTGAGGCGCCCAAGTCAGCACAACTTTCGGCCGTTTCTTGGTTTTAAATTCTTCGATGGTAATCAGGTCGGCAAAAGCCTGCAAAGGATGAACCGTTGCACTTTCCATACTGAAAACCGGTCGTCCGGAATATTTAATAAACTGATTAAGAATCTTTTCGTTGTAATCGTCTTCTTTACTTTCGAATTGGGCGAAAGAACGTACGCCGATGATGTCACAGTAAGCGCCCATTACCGGAATGGCTTCCAGCAAATGTTCCGTTTTGTCGCCATCCATTACGACGCCGCGTTCGGTTTCCAGACGCCAGGCTCCTTGGTTTACATCGAGTACCATGCTGTTCATTCCCAGATTCATAGCGGCTTTCTGCGAACTCAAACGGGTTCGCAAACTCGAATTGAAAAACACCAGCATCACGGTTTTATTTTCTCCCAATGGCTTGTAGGCAAAACGGTTTTTTTTCACTTCCAGCGCTTCTCGAATCGCTGCATTCAAATCTCCCAAATCTTTTACGTTGGTAAATGTTCTCATATTTTTTATTTGTTGTTCGGTACAAAAGTACAACAATTTATTATTTAGCCATACTATTTGTTATCAAAATATTTTATTACTTATTACCATAGTTTTATAATTTTTAGGCAATAAAGGTGATAATTTATTCAAAAAATCCTACTATTTTTGTACAATTTCTTGTTTGGACGATTAAACATTCTGAACTACTTTTTATGCAAAAAAATTATATGTAAATGAAAAAGAAATTATTTTTACTTTTTATTACAAGCTTATACTTTTTACCGGTCCACTCCCTGACATTAAACGAACCTGGAGTGGATACGGTAAAGATTGTTTGTCTATACCGACAGGTATGTGTGCTGGATTCGTTGCAACCCCAAAAGAAAACCAATGATTTAATGTTTCTACAAATAGGTAATCAATGCTCAAGGTATTATTCTTTTCATGAATATTTAACGGATTCGCTTGTCAGTAGTATATCAGCTGCACGGGGCGGTCAAATGGAACAAGAAGGCGCACAAGAATTTTTGAATGGATTAGGAAAACTTTCCCAAAAAAAAGTTTCGGTAAGAGTAGATTTCCAAATTTATAAACATTATCCACGAAAGGGCCGTTTAACTTTAAGAAACCATTTTGGAGGAGAAAGTCTTGGGTATGAGGAAGCGCTACCGGATATGAAGTGGAATTTAAGCAACGATACATCAACGGTATGCGGCTATTTGTGTAAAAAAGCAACTACTTCTTTCAGAGGCAGGAATTACACGGCTTGGTACACACAGGAAATCCCTGTGAGCGACGGTCCCTGGAAATTCAACGGTTTACCGGGATTAATCCTGAAAGCAATTGATGCGCAAGAATTTTTTTCTTTTGAATGTACCGCAATTGAAAGGTCCAAAGGAATAAAATTGATTGGCAAAAGGAACATCATTAGACCGTTGAACCGGACGGAATACAACAAACTCATACGACGGTTTTTAGATAACCCCGGTGTATATATGAGCGGAAGCCCTTTAACACCGGAATCACCATTCCCTGCATCTGCCTACAAAAAACGGCCTTACAATCCCATTGAAAGAACAGACGAATGAAGGGAATAGCCACGCAAATGTACAACAATTTAATATTTAGCCCTTGTTATCAATATACTTGATTGCGTCAAGCACTCTGTCAATTGAGGCTTTATCCGTAAGAATAAGAATTGCGGTTGCCGCATAAGTACGCCTGTCGATATTCAAATTATCTGCAACAACTTGTTGAGATATATTTTTAGCTATTCGCAATTTTCTGATTTTATTACCTATTATGATTATCCGCATAACGTCCTATTGTAAATTTTCGATTTGAAATCCGTAGGGTAACAGACGGCTACCGTAACTAATCGGTCGAAAAGTTTTTCTCCGAAATATCGGCGGTTGAACTTATAACAG
>BNTV01000102.1 GCA_025996865.1 Bacteroidia bacterium | reverse complement strand
GGCAATGGATGTATTCGTTTAAATCTACGTCCTTACTGCTGATGTACAGACCTTCTTTATCGTTATTCAGCAGTCCGAAACAGTTAACGGGCAACGAACAGCTGCCATTATAATTGTTTATATCCGGATACAAGGAAGTCTCCGACATCGCCGAATAGGTAACGTGCTGAAAATTGAACTTTTTATTTTTATCGGGAACGGCAACCTCTCCGATGTAGGGCCAGACAAGCTCTTCAACAACGGCGTCCGAGCTGTTTTTTACTTCACCGCTGTAAAGCAAGCCTTCTTCACTGTCAATTCTGATGCTGCCGATAAAGGCAATATTCAAATCCTTACCATTGTTTTTCAGGTTACTCCATGTAAAGGTAACAAGGTTGCCATCCTGGTCTATTTTGGGTTTCTGCTGGGATTTTCCGTTGAGGTTACAGATTTTTCCATCGGGCAGTTTGATGCGCATGTTGAACGAATTTCCGTATTTACCGTCGGCAAGGACATTCCATCCTGTCTTTTTATTGACTAAGCCGGTCAGCGCGCCATTGTCCGGATCAAAAGTACAGGAGATGAAACCGGTCTCCGATTGATGGCTGTGTTGCGCATGGACAAAACCGGCGCATATTATACAAATTACGAATAAGATATATTTTTTCATTTCCTTTAATTTTGATTTTCCATTACTACTATTGCGGACAGCGGCTCTATTGAAACACTGCCGTTGTAAACGACTCCTTCTGGCTTTTCAGGTGAAGCGACCGTCAACGACCGGTTCGACCCTTCGACGGTCACTTTGGCCGTTGAGGCATTATCCGTTCCGTTGTTGACAATAACCAGTCCCTTGCGCCCGTCTGCAGCCTGAAAGACGGAGTAGGAGAGGTGAGCGCCTTCTACACGTGCTCCCTGCGTGTCTAAAAATTTGCCGTCCCAGATAAAGTCTTTATATTTTTTCCTCAGAGATTCTATTTCCCTGCCATATTTGACAATCAAAGGGTATTTGTCCGGTTCCCTTCCCAACAGGGAAAAGTTGTAACAAATCGTATATTTATCTTTTAGACAGAGATTCAGATCTTCTCTTGCGGTACGGTCTTCAATTACCGATATAATCGGAGTTTGCGTATTGACATAGCGATGTTTTTCCTGTCGTAGAAAACCATTTCCCATTCGGTACCCGTCATAAATAGCCGTTTGGGCATCAAGAAAACCGAATCCCAATACAGCTGTCCCCGGATTGGCTTTTTTTACCCCGGCGGCAAATAACCGGTCGAGGTTGTATGTTCCGGTTTGTATAAATGCAGGTATCCCATGCCCATGATTCGGGTCGAAACAGAAGAAAGTGCCGCCATTGTTATTATTGTCATTAATAATAATGCCGTCGGCTGCCGACATGACTGTGTTTTTTGCATACTTGTTTTCCGTAATTGAAATCAATCCTTGTGTGTGCGGACACAACATGCGGATGTCTGTTGTCATGCCGTAAAGATTTGTGATGACGTAATTTTTCAGTTCACTGTTATACCATGGTGAATTTTTGTCGGCAGCGTTGATGTGCAAATCAAGTACGATTTTAACACCCAACTGCTGACATTTCTTTATGGCTGATACCAGTCCGTCAACAGATTGCATGTTATCTTCTGTATCGGCAGCGCGCCATCCGTTAACATGAAGTACGGATATTCCCTGTGTTTTCGATTCCTGCGCCAACCGCACCAGTTCCTGTGCATTTGAAATATTCACGCACCGCCATGTATGGGGTTCTTTCATCAGGTCGATAATGTCCGGCTGTTTGATCGCTTCCCGTTTCCATCCTTTGTAAACATCAACTCCTTTATGCCACGTTCCTTCGTATAAAGACAGGTTGAAAGGAACAAGTTCCCGCGATTCTTCCGGAGGCGTAAAAATCAGCCTGTTCACCTTAAACTGAATTCTCACAAGCTGTCCGTCCATCACATCCGATGTGGGATTATCATATTCCCATCCGGGGATTAATTCATGGGAAGCCACAACAAGTTCCTGCGGTACAGTCTGTTCGCTGACACCTGTGATACCTTCGTTATCGTTTCTCATCAGCAGAAAAGCGCTTTCGGGTAAAGTGACGGACTGGGTCGGATAGTCCGCGCCCCAGTAACCCTGTTCGTTTTGAAAATTGGGGTGAAGTTCTTTTCTCTGATTGATTGACTCACAGAAAAAGCGTTGTGCCTTGTCCGGTACAGCCATCTCCCCCCAATACGGCCACCCGACATATTCAACAACGTGGGTATCATTGTTAATTACCTTTCCGGAATAGGTGAGGCCGTCGGGCGTCAGGGTAACTTCTCCGATGAATTTTATATTCAATGGTTTGTCAAGCAGTTTTGATTTCAGTGAGTTCCATGTAAACGTGATTTTACCGGCAGTCGCTTCGATTTCGGGCGGAGACTGGTCAACGCCCCGCACATAGTGAAAGCGCTTCCATTCCAACGGTACAAGCATGTCAAACGATTGTCCCAACTGTCCGCGGTAGATTATGTTCCAGTTACTCTTTTTGTTAACTAACTTGACTAAAGAACCGTTGGAGGCATCAAAAACAGCCAGCAAATGTTCATTCTCCAGTTGAAGCGGAGATCGGGAAATCGAAGTACACCCTGCCAAAGTGTAAACGATAAGACTAAGAATAATAAATAAGTGTTTCATCATGTATTTTTTTATTTAACAATATCTAATTTTAATTATAACCGGGATTTTGTTGTAATAGCGGCGCTTTATTCACTTCGTCCCGTGGAATAGGCAACCAATAGAATTGATTACCTGCCCAAGTTCTCGAATCTTCTAAATCGTTGTAATCCAGTTTCCATTCCATGTCTCCATTAATAAATTCCTTAATTTTCATACCATACACATTTTTAACTACCTGATCAAAGATCATCCAGCGACGGATATCCCAGAAACGGTGTCCTTCGCCAAAGAACTCAATGGCTCTTTCATGGCGCAGGAATGTTCTGGCTTCCGCCTGATCTGATGTCATGCGGCTGGGGAGACCTGCACGGTGTCTCACCAGATTCAACGCAGCAAGTCCATTTTGGATATTATCGCCCCCGCCAAGTTCAATACATGCCTCGGCATAGTTCAGTAATATCTCGGCATAACGAAATTCAACCCAGGTATTTGTATTGTTATAGTATTGTCCCACTGTAGCCGGATCCATAAATTTCTTCAGATAATATCCGGTTTTTGTTCCATTCCAGTCATCAATGGAACCCTGCCGGGTATCCACTCCCCTCTGTGCGATAGAGCCATCAAGATTGTAGAAATGCCCTGTCTGAATCAAGTTATAAGGGTCAAACCCTTTTGCATCCGCAGGACGTTCCTGCCACGGAGCGCCATGATACAATACCGTTGCGTAAAAGCGAGGTTCGCGGCCATTGTAAGGACTTAACAGCGGATTTGTTGCAAGTTGTACCGCCGTTGCAGTCCGCAAGGTATCGTTCCCCTGATTGGTGGCGTCCCATACAAACGGAGTTCCGTCAGCCATTTCGAACGACCTTACCGCTTCTTCGGTAGGCTCATTATTCCCATAGTTATGATAACCATTCGGTCCATTCCAAAGATTTACCTGATTTACCCTGCCATCCTGAAGCGGGAATTGTATTCCCCAGATAGTTTCACTGTTCCATGCGCCTTTCTGGTCGAAGATATAAAAATAAGTATCGGCATATTCCTGAATCTGTGCTTCGGTAAGCGGTAAAACGGGTTCGGCGGTATTCCCGACAAGCGCAAAGTTACCGTATTTACCATCCATCACGTCTTTTGCCGCATTTCGGGCAGCTTCCAAAAGCGCTGTCTGGCTACCTGCCGGAAACGAAACCAATTCATTCGTTGATTCATAACCTCCATTGGTCAGTTTGCCGGCACAGAAAAGGAGCAGTCTTGATTTTAAGGCGCCGGCTGCTGCACGGGTAGCACGACCCTGTTCCATGGTCGGTGGCAAAAACTCAATGGCATGGCCGATGTCCTCAAGAATAAAATCCTTTGTTGCAGCAATAGACGACCTTTTAATACTCAGGAAATCTTCATTTAACTTGTAAGGCTTACTTGAAAGCACAACACCACCGTGAACAAACAAAAGATGTGTGTACATTAACGCTCTTATGAAATAAGCTTCTCCCTTTATTTGGGTACGAAGGTTTTCTTCTACGGATGTATTTACCGGAACTTGATCAATGTGTGCAAGGATGCTATTCAGATTTTGAATATTATAGTAGAGGTTCATCCAACGAAGCCATCCACCGTGGGAATCGCTGGCGAAATAACCAAGTTGATCCGGACTCAATGTACCTTTCAGGTGCACATAGTTTTGCGGGCGGAAAGGGCATAAGGTTTGATCCGTTGCTGACGTAAGCATATCCCGATGTAAACCGAGGACGCCATCATTAGCCTGTCCATCTGTGTTTCTCCCGCCCATCATACTATAACAAGCTCCTAAATAGGCTTTTGTCAGATTAATATCGGAGAACACTACATCTTCATTAAAAGAATCAACGGCTTTTTGGTCCAAAACATCCGTACATGAGAATACGACGAATATTACGACCGGAAGAATATATTTATTTGTCTTTTTCATATATAATTTATTATTTTCATTTATAATTCACAAATTAAAAAGTGATATTGGCTCCGATAGCGAATGTTTTCATAATCGGATAAACATTTGTTCCGTCAGCTTCGGGATCGAATTTATCCGTAGCGCTATAGAGTAACATCAAATTGTTACCTGACAAGAATATACTTGCCTTGGAAATCCCACAGGATTTATAATATTCAGTAGGTATGTTATAGGTAAGAACCAGATTCTTTAACCGCAAATAAGCTGTGTTATCATACCAGTAAGTACTCATGTTCGAACCGCCGTAACTCCAGTACTGGTCGGATCGACTCCAAGGTCTTGGGACACTGGCATCCTTGTTTTCCGTTGTCCACCGGTCATTATACATCCATTTAAAGTAATTTCCTGCTTCACCGCGTCTTTCATCACTTGCATTTCGTTTCAAGTGTTTCCCCTGTCCTTGAAAAAGTACAGAAAGGGCAAAGTTTTTCCAGGAAACATCCAAATTGATACCATAGAATATTTCCGGAGCATCGGTATGATCAATCAAGATTTTGTCATCCGAAGTGATCTTTCCGTCTCCGTTCACATCTCTGAAAATGATATCGCCACCTTGTGCGTCAGCCCAATGAGGTAGGGAATTGACATGTTCGGCATCCCTGAAAATACCGATGGCATCATACATTAACGATGCTCCATACGGATGTCCCGTAGTTTCCTGCCATGGAACTACTCGTGCCGGTTCATCCTGAAAGACAACTTTATTACGGTTGAAACTGATATTACCACCAAAATTTATGAGCCAATCCTTGTCGAACGATTTATGAACTCCGCCTTCCACTTCAATACCATGATTATCGACGCGAGCTATATTTTCTCCAGGTAACGAAAGCCCTGTAAAAGAAGGTACCGATGCATTCCTTGTCACTAAAATATTATCCCGTTTATTATAGAAATAATCGAAGCTCAAGTGGAAAAGATTGTTCAGTATTTTCGAGTCAAATCCGATATTTTCGGTTGTTTGGGTTTCCCATGTGATATAAGGATTCGCAATTGAAGGAGGTCCTACGGTTGTTTCAATAGTTGAACCTGTACCAAATACCATTCCTTTTAGTGCGGCCATATTGAATTTATTAATGTATTGATAAGGGTCTCCGGGATCCATACCCATTACACCATAAGAAGCTCTCAGTTTAAAATAGTTGATAGCAGACAAATGATTTTTCCAGAAACTTTCTTCCGATGCACGCCACCCGATTAGATAACCGGGAAAGTTACCCCAACGACTGTCAGGAGGAAATTTAAGAGAACCGTCGCGGCGGAAAAGCACTTCGGCCAGATATTTTCCCTTGTAGGCATAAGTAGCACGACCAATTAATGATTTACGGGCATAAATGGACATTCCACCATACGTGTTTTTATTCAGGTTTGCTCCGGCATTCATAGTCTGAACTAAATCGGAGATATAACCCTCGCGGTATCCCCCAAAGTCGTTATAATCGTTTGTATATTGTTCAAAACCGGCATACAGGGTAACATCATGCTCACCGAATGTTCGTGCATAAGTCAGGTTGATATTAGCGGTTTTGTTAATCGTACGTTGGTAATCTTCTTCATTACGCGGGTTGGCAAGCCCTCTCGGGGTCGGTGTTAACGGCATATCCGTAACAAATCCGGTTACCGGATCTCTGGTTGCTTCATTCCAGTTCGGGTAATACAAAACCCAAGGTTCGAAAAACCGCTTCCTGTAAAAATTATTAACATCATAATTATAACTGACATTTACAGCCAATCCCTTGATAAACGGAGGTGTGATACTTACGTTGAACGTATTCTGTATCCTATAAGTGGTTTGATCGTTCTTACCGCCTGCAAAAGAAGATGTAACAACAGGATTATCCCCGTTTTCCACATCTGGACCTGGAAGTCCATTCGGCCAAAATGCCGGACTGGTCGGTTTGAGGCGTAGCGAAGCACCAATAATGTCACCGGCACTCTTGTACGGATATTGACGATGTGTCTGGAACGCGGCTAAATCAACATTTGTTTTCAGCCAATCGGTAATTGGAAAATCTAATTTTGCCCGGATATTATACTGGTCATAACTTGTGGAAGACTGTTTGTACATCGCTTCATCTTTTTTATAACCAACCGACAGATAATATGTCATACTTTTAAAACCTCCATCAATGGTTAAATTATGTCTGGATGCGGTAGTCCAATTTTTGATCAATTCGTCATTCCAGTCGGTATTGGGATGTTCCCATGGGTCTGCACCACTCTTAAATAGTGCTATATCTTCATCTGTATATGTTCGAGTTGAACCTTTGGTAACTTGATATTCCGAAAGCATGGTGGCATATTCGGCCGCATTACATACTTCCGGAAGTTTGGATGGCGTCATAACTCCCTGATAAAAATTGTAAGTCAACCGAGGCTTTCCTGATTCTCCGGATTTAGTAGAAATCAGAATTACGCCATTGGCTGCCTGCGCTCCGTAAATAGCGGCAGAGGCATCTTTCAATACGGAAAGGGAAGATATATCATTGGGATCAATCTCGTCCATGGACCTCCCTTGTATTCCGTCAATCACCACTAATGGCCCGGTTTTAGAATCATTTCCAAGTGTAGAACGTCCACGTATCAGCAGTCTGGCTCCGAGGTTACCCGGTTCACCGTTTCTCTGTATCACCGTAACTCCGGGAAGACGCCCCGAAATAGCATTTGTTGTTGATGTTGCAGGAATTGACTTGAGTTCCGCTCCTTGTAAAGAGGTTACTGCCCCGACAACATTCACTTTTTTCTGGATACCATAACCCACGACCACCACTTCTTCCAGTGATTGAGCGTCTTCGTACAAAACAATATCAATGCTGGTTTTATTGTTTACGGAGACTCTCCGAGTGATATAACCGATGTATGAAAACACCAATACCGCATTTGTTCCGGAAGATACCGAAATGGAATATTCCCCATTAACATTGCTGATACCCCCGATAGCCGTACCTTCCAACACCACATTTACTCCCGGCAACGGTACGCCGTTTACATCGGTAACGGTACCGGTAATTTTGATTCCTTCCAGAGACGGTTGCCCTGTTCCAAGCGCGTTGTACGTATTACCTGCATACACAACCACTTGGATAACAACAAATAGCAAAGAAATGATTATCTTTGGAATTGTTGAAGTTTTTTTCTTTTGAACTTTACTAAAAATATACATATCTTTGTACTTTGGTTATAAATTAATTTTAAACTCACGAAACTATTAGTTTTTAATTATTTGTTACTGTAGCCGGAGATGTTTGCCCATTTCCGGCTTTTTTATTTCCATGTCAAGAAATAATCATTCTGTTTTTTTCATGAACTGTCCATCTGAATTATCGTTTAAAAGTTTTACCTCATTTTATTTGAAAAATCGATTTTGCATTAATTGTATTAAAAAATCCTTTGGTACATTTCTATCCAAACACGATTTATAATTGCCAAGTAATGAAGCAATTATGATAATAATATGTATAATTCCTACAAACATAAATTTAAAGTTGATTTTGTTCTTATTTTACAACTCGTCTGTTACGATGGATGCCGGTATAACACAATCAACGATCTCATCATCCTGTGATTTGATCCGGTTCAATAAGATATCAAACGATTTTTTGCATATTTCTTCCAAAGGTTGTCTGACGTAGGGTATCGAAATACCTGTAGCGACATCAATTCTTCCAAAACCAATCACCTGCACGTCCGATTGCAGTTTAATACCCATATTGACCATGTAACGGATGGCTATGGACGACAAGCCGCCTGTTACGATAAAAAGTCCGTCAATCCGCGACATTGATTTGTTTAGAAAATCAACAACATCCTCTTTATAATTACGGTAGTCCGCTTCACAAATCAGCGTTTCGTCCAGCATGTTATTGGCGGAGAGAGCATCCATGAAACCTCGTTTTCGATCCAGTATGTGCATCAAGGTTTCACGAAAAGAAATAAGCGCTATGTTCCGGCATCCTTTGTCAACAAGCTGTTGTGTGGCTGCCTTTGACACTTCGTAATTGTTTATGATTACACGGCTTGTGGTTAGTGTTTTAAAATAACGGTCAACATATACCATGGGAATGCCTGGATTTAACTGCTCGATTTTCCCTTCTTCCATATTGACGACCGAAATCATCAACACTCCATCTACCTGCCTGTTTATAATTGTTTTAAAGGCGGAAGACAATCGTTCCTGCTTTTCTCCCGTATTAATAATGATCAGCGCATACCCTTTGGATTCGGCATATTCCTGAATGTGGTAGGCCATAGTACCGAAAAACACATCCGAAACGTCGGCAATCACCAGTGCTATGGTATTTGAATATCCGGTTCGAAGCCCGCGTGCCACTTCATTGATCTGATAATTCATTTTCTTAGCTGCTGTCCGTACCTTTAGAGATACTTCTTCGCTGATTCGCCCTTCCTTTTCTTTTCCGTTCAGAACAAACGAAACAGTGGAGCGAGCTACGCCTACCGCATCGGCAATGCTCTGCATGGATACTCTTTGGATGTTTTTCCTGTTCATAAGAAAAATCGATTTTGCATTGGTAACTTAAAAATATTGCATGACAGGCTACCATCCGGAAAGATTATATAATTTCCTGAAAACAAGGCGATTTGAATATTATTCTGTGTAATTCCTATAAACATAAAATTTACTTGTTAAACTCACTGCATTTATCATTTGTCGGACAGGAAACAAACCTCGTTGAGATATGTTTTCCAATCTTCCGCTGCAAAGATACAAATTGTTTTTTAATTAGTGTCTGTCCGAAAACCCCTATTTTTCAAAAGAAATTGTTAAAATTTGCAAATAATCTGTGTTGTTGATTTGATTTTTTAACACAATGATTTTCAGCCTTGAAGTCTGCCTGAAGTTTTCGGTCAGACACTATAATAGATTGTCCTTTCCTGAAACAGGTTTACACTTTAGGTAGTGTTTTTCTGAAAAAGATTTACAATCCCAAAAGTAAACCCTTGCTTTACCTGTTCAATTAATTCAGGGACAACATCTTCGTATTCCCCGACAATACCAAAATCGGCATTACGGAAAATCGCTGCTTTGGGGTTGTGGTCAATCGCGACAACGGTACCGGATTCTTTCATTCCCGCAAGATGCTGAATAGCTCCGGAAATACCAATAGCCACATATACCTTTGGGCGAACCGTTTTACCTGTTTGTCCGATTTGGCGGGCATATTCCGCATAACCTTCATCGACTACCGCGCGGCTAACCGCCCATTCGGCTTTTAATCCTTTTTCTTTCAGCGCTTCCGCTAATTCTTTCAACAGCTTGAGTCCGTCGGAAGTTGCGCCGCGTCCACCCGAAACAATGATTTCGGCATCAAAGAGATTTTGCAAACCGCCGCCTCCGCGAACCGTTTCAAGAATCCGGGCGCGGAAATCTTCATCCGAAAGTTCCGGTTTGAATTTTGAAATCGTACCCGTGCGCCCTTCTACTTTTGCAGGCACTTCAAACGTACCTGCCCGCGCCGTCGATATTTGCGGATAGACGAAACCGAGAATGGTAGCTAACTTGCTTTCGCCGTAAGTCGGGCGACGGGAATGTAATATCGGCCGGATAATTGTTTTCTCTTTGCGGTTGACATATTCGCCGATTTCAAGCCCGGTACAGTCGGCTGTGACGCCGCTTCCGGTTTTTACGGCAATGCGAGGCGCGAGTTCGCGTCCCGAAGTCGTTGCTGCAAAAAGGGCAATCTCAGGTTTTTGCACTTTGATGATTTGTGCAATGATATCCGAGAATGGCAAAACCAGATATTCTTCCAGCTTATCGTTTTCAACCAGAATCACTTCGTCCGCTCCATGTTCGAAAAGCGTTTGAGCCAAGGGAGCTACATTTTTCCCGATCAATACCGTTTTTATTTGGGTGTCATTTCCCAATTGATCGGCCAAGTGACGGGCCGGCGTAAATAATTCCAGCGAAGGACGGGCAATTTGTCCGTTGGCAATTTCCACCCATGTGAGAATATGTTTGTAGTTGTCGCGGGTATCTACGACCGGGAAATCCGGCGCTTCTTTTTCCGCTTTTTCTTTTACTTCTTTGCGTTGCAGTACGTTACCTCCTTTTTTCATGTTGGCAATCAGGCTATTCACCAGCGCAGCTTCGGTAGTTCCTTCACTCAGTACAATCGGCGGACGTTCACTTTCGATATTGGCCACAGCCGCTACAATGGTCGGCGAACCGGTAAGACCTATTTTTTCCGTACCCAGATGAATATCTTCTACACCAAATACTTTTATTGCCGAATTTCGCGCTTTTATCGCTCCGACGAGCGATGGCTTGCGTGGCGGAATACCGGTCGGTGTAAGGGAAATCAGGCAGGGCATCGGTAGTTGCATCATTTGGTAACCGCCTTCGATAATGCGTTTGGCAATGATGTTGCCTTTGCCGTCCGGTTTGGCCGATTCGCAGAAGGTAGCTTGTGGAATACCCAGATTTTCAGCCACTTGCGACGGAACATGCGCCGTATCTCCATCGCTGGTTTGCCGGCCTGCAAAAATGACAAACGGCTCTTTGGAATCCTTGGTAAAACCCAGATGATTCAACATCGTGGAAATAGCCAATCCCGTTGCGAATGTATCCGAACCGCCCAATTTCCGGTCGGACAGCAAATAAGCTTCGTCATAACCCATCGAAATTGCTGTTTTCAAAGCGCTTTCAAATGAACCCGGCCCCATCGAACAAACAATCATCCGTGCGTCGGGATAATGCTTTTTGAGTTGAAGTCCCGCTTCCAGACCGAATTGACAGTCAATATTAATAATTGATTTAGCTTTGGTGCGGTCCATTAAACCGTCGTCGCCCATCCGCATTTCATTAGGAAGAGGCACTTGTTTTATTAAACTTATAATTATCATATTTAATTACGAATTACAAATTACGAATTACGAATTTTTTACTCACGGTTGAATATTACATGTTTTGATATTCGGGGCCGTTTCCACCGTTAGGCGCCATCCAGGTGATACCGTCGCCCGGTTCCTTGATGTCGCAAGTTTTACAATGCACACAGTTTTCGCCGTGAATACGTAATTCCCTGTGTCCGTTGCGGTCGGTGTGTATTTCATATACTTCGGCGGGACAGAAATATTGGCAGGGGGCGTCGTATTGTTCGATATTCACAGGATTAAACGTCGCAGGATTGTTCACGCGCAAATGAACGACTTGTTCTTCGTCGTGATGGGCGCCCGAATAGAAAATATCCGTTACTTTGTCGAAAGTGAGCACTTTGTCAAAATCCAATTTTCCTGCAAAACGTTTTTTGAACGGTTTTCCCGAAAAATCTTTCAGTTTTTGGGTTGCGTCCGCATCGGTATGTACGCCGACTTTGCCGGCAAAGCCCGCACCGCCCGTTATCAGTTGTGTTCCGAACATGAAAGCGCCTGTCACCATTCCCTTGGCAAAAGCCTGACGGAAATTGCGAACGGGGTACATTTCCTTGTATATATGGGAATTAATAATCTTAGTTTCGTATGCTTTTAATGTTTTTTCCGAAAAATCGTTTTGGGTGAATGCCGAAAGCGCCGTTTCCGCCGCTAACATTCCCGAACGAATGCCTAAATGGATGCCTTTCAATGCCGGCATAATCAGGAAACCGCCGCTGTCACCCACGATAAGTGCGTTATCGACATACAGTTTCGGCACGGAGTAATAACCCCCTTCGGGCAATGATTTCGCTCCGTATTCCAATAATTTACCACCTTTAAGTATCTTAGCCACAGATGGATGTGTTTTCCAAACCTGAAATGCTGCGTGAACGTCGAAAGTTGGGTCGGCAGTATCCAAACCAACCACCATACCAACTGCCGCTTTGTTGTCGTTCAAACCATAAATGAATCCGCCGCCAAATTCATGCAAATTAAGCGGATAACCCATTGTATGATAAACTTCGCCGGCGGCGATATTCCCTTCGGGAACGCTCCATATTTCCTTACAACCTAAGGAGTAAACCTGCGGATTCTTGCCTTTTTGGAGGTCGAACTTGTCAATGACGGTTTTTACTAAACTTCCGCGTGTACCTTCGGCAAAAACAGTGATTTTAGCTTCGATTTCCGTACCCGGTTGAAAATTTTCCAAGGGTTTACCGTGATGGTCAACGCCTGTGTCAATGGTTTTTGCACCGCGAATTTTACCTTTTTCATCATACAATACTTCACTTACTGCAAAACCCGGATAAATTTCCACGCCTTTTTCTTCGGCTTTTGTTGCCAAAAACCGGCATAACTGACTCAAGGAAGCCGTATAATTGCCCTTATTACTCATGTAGGGCGGATGAATCGGAGATTGAATCGAACCCGATTCGCTCAAAAGCAAAAGAGCGTCTTTGGTAACTTTAGCATTCAGAGGAAACTCGTTGAAATCAACTTCAGGAAGCAATTCTTTCAGTATTTCGGGGCGAATTACAGCGCCCGATAAAATATGACTGCCGACAGTGTTTCCCTTTTCTACAAGTAAAATCCGGTGTTTCATGTCGGATTTTTTCAGAAGATCGGCCAGATGAATGGCGGTCGCCAATCCCGAAGGCCCTGCTCCAACAATCAAAACATCTGTCGAAACGATATTTGTATCACTCATAAAAAATATTAGGTTGTTTGAAAAATTAAACGTTCAAAGAATCGGAGGCCAAAGTTACAATAATAATTTTGATTTTTCAAAAAAATATCGTTTTCATCAGAACAAAATTAATTTATTTAAACTTGTTTTTTTACAGAAAATGTTTTACCTTTGCGGCCTTAATTGCAAGGAAATAATAAAAACAAATAAAATATTAAGTCATGAAACGGACATTTCAACCTTCTAACAGAAAGAGAAAGAACAAACACGGATTCCGTAACAGAATGGAAACCGCTAACGGCCGCCGGGTATTAGCTTCCCGCAGAGCCAGAGGCAGAAAAAAATTGACGGTTTCGGATGAATACAACGGATAAACCGTAGTTTTCACCATACATAAGGGGAATAAATCAAAAGTTTATTCCCTTTTTATGTTATTGTGCTTTCTTTTTCGTATTTTTGCGTCAAGTAAGTTGTAAAATTGGATACCTATGGGATTAGAAAAAATATTTAAGAATGTAATTATCAAGAATTTATTACTTGTAATTTTATTGTTTGCCATACTGGTTTTTGGTATTTCCTTGTTGTTAAACACCTATACTCATCACGGAGAATCGGTTGAAATTCCGGATGTGAAAGCGATGAAATTAGAAGTCGCAAAACCGCTTTTCGAATCGCGGGAATTGTTCTATCAAGTCATCGATTCTACTTATAATAAAACGGTTAGCCCCGGAACGATTATAGAAACGATTCCTCCGGTGGGTTCCAAAGTAAAAAAAGGGAGAACAATTTACATACGGCTCAATTCTTATACGTCAGGAATGACTTCTGTCCCTGACGTTAAAGACGTATCCCAAAGGCAGGCCGTAGCCATGTTAAACTCATTGGGTTTTATAAAAGTAGAAACCAAATGGGTAGAAGGAGCTTATCGCGATCTGGTTGTTGGTTTGGAATACCGGGGACGCGCGCTTCAAATCAAAGATAAAGTTCCGGCTGATGCTGTTTTGACACTGCTGGTAAGTTCGGGAAATAGTATGAACGAACAAGCGGATTCCTTGGACGGGATTTTTATACCGGATGAAGAAATAGAGGAAGAATCCGACACTCCGTTAGATTTTTGATGGAAGATTTAATAACAGATATTGAAGTTATAGGGGAAGAAGATGCAGGCTTTGAAGATCAGGAAGACGCATTTTATGAACATTTCCGCTTTGTCGCCGACAAAGGGCAAAGCCTTTTGCGTGTGGACAAATTCTTGGTTGACCGGATTGAACATGCTTCCAGAAACCGCATTCAATTAGCGGCAGACGCCGGATACATCCTTGCCAACGGTAAACCGGTCAAATCCAACTACAAAGTCAAACCCAACGATCTCATTACCGTAGTTATGGATCGTCCAAGGCGGGAGTTGGAAATTATCCCGGAAGATATTCCCTTACGGATTGTTTACGAAGATGATGATGTGATGGTAATCGACAAACCACCGGGTTTGGTCGTTCATCCGGGACACGGGAATTACACGGGAACACTGTTGAATGCCATTGCCTGGTATATGAAAGACAAACCGGGATTCGACACCGGCGATCCACGCTTGGGATTAGTACACAGAATTGACAAAGATACTTCGGGACTGTTGGTTGTTGCTAAAAACCCCGAATCAAAAACGAATTTAGGCATCCAGTTTTATAAGAAAACCACCCAAAGGAAATATGCAGCCCTGGTTTGGGGCCACATAAAAGACAACGAAGGCCGGATTGAAGGAAACATCGGACGAAATCCCAAAGACAAATTGTTGATGACGGTTTTCTCCGACGGGGAAAGCGGGCGGAACGCTGTTACCCATTACCGGGTTTTGGAAAGATTCGGATACGTCACTTTGATTGAATGCCGGCTGGAAACCGGGCGGACGCATCAAATCCGGGTGCATTTGAAATACATCGGCCACACGCTGTTCAACGATGAACGGTACGGGGGACATGAAATTTTAAAAGGCAATCATACAACGAAATACAAACAATTTATCCGGAATTGTTTTGAAATTTGTCCGCGACAGGCTTTACATGCGCAAACCTTGGGATTTGTGCATCCGAAAACCGGAAAAGAAATGTTCTTTGAAAGTCCGTTGCCGGAAGATATAAAAGGATTAGTAAATAAATGGAAAAATTATAATCATTCATTGCCAGATGAATCAATCGAATAAAAAGCATAAGAAAAATATTGCGATAGTTGCCGGCGGATATTCTTCCGAGGTAGTGGTCTCGCTCAAAAGTGCAGAGGGAATTCAATCGTTCCTCGACAAGGATAAATACAACGTTTATATTGTCCTCATTACCAAGGATAAATGGACTGTAAAACTTAAGGATAACCAAGAAATTGACTTGGATAAGAACGATTTCAGTTTTACGGAAAACGGAGAAAAAACGCCGTTTGATTTTGCCTATATCACCATTCATGGGGCTCCGGGTGAAGACGGCTTGTTGCAAGGTTATTTCGATATGTTGGATATTCCGTATTCTTGCTGCGGTGTTTTGGCGGCCTCTTTGACATTTAACAAATATTTTTGTAAGAATTATTTGCAGACTTTTGGGGTGAAAGTGGCTGCTTCCGGTTTGCTTCGTAAAGGAGATTCCTGGAACGAGCGGGACATTGTTTCTAATCTTGGATTGCCGGTTTTTGTCAAACCCAACGATGGCGGTTCGAGTTTCGGAGTTACAAAAGTAAATGCTGCCGAACAATTACAAACGGCTATCAATTTGGCATTTACGGAAGGAAATGAAGTTTTGATAGAAAGTTTTATGGCGGGTACCGAAGTAACTTGCGGTTGTTATAGGGTGGGGGACAAGAGAATCGTGTTTCCGGTTACGGAAGTCGTTCCTCAAAACGATTTTTTCGACTATGATGCCAAATACAACGGTCAAGTGTCGGAAATCACTCCCGCACGCATTTCCCCGGAATTAACCCTAAAAGTTCAATCTTTAACGTCAAAAATATATGATCATCTGGGCGCCAAGGGAATTATCCGGGTCGATTACATTATTTCGTCTGAAGAAGAGATTCGAATGTTGGAAGTGAATACCACTCCGGGCATGACTGCGACCAGCTTTATCCCGCAACAAATAAAAGCCGCCGGTTTGGATATCCGGAAAGTGATGACTGAAATTATTGAAAATGAACTTAATAGAAAATAATATGGAAGTAAGTCCTGATTTTGATGATATTCGCCCTTATTGTGACAACGAAGTGGCGTCTGTCATTGAACGCCTTTTTGAGAATCCCAAACTTCGGGAAAATCTGGAAAATTATTTTCCTGATATAGATTTTGAATCTTTTAAATCCAAACTCCTGAAAATAGGGAATGTCAATGATCTTCAAATGAATATCATTAGATATTTACTGAACGGATTGGTAAAAAAACACTCGACAAACGTGATTGGCGCCGGTTTTGAGAATGTTTCAAAAGATACGCCGCATTTGTATATCTCCAATCACCGTGATATTGTTCTCGATGCGTCTATTTTGAGCGTTTTGTCGGCCAATAATGGTTTCAAGACGCCGGAAGTAGCTGTCGGTGACAATTTGATGCTCTCGCCTTGGATTGAAGATATTGTCCGGTTAAACAAAAGTTTTATCGTTAAACGGGGCGTTTCCGGCCGGCAAATGCTTGAAGTATCCCGGCACCTTTCCCGATACATTCATTTTGCCATCAAAAATAAAAGAGAATCGGTTTGGATTGCCCAAAGGGAAGGCCGCGCCAAAGATTCCGACGACCGTACACAGGATAGTCTGTTGAAAATGCTGGCTATGGGCGGAGAGTTGAGTTTCCTGGAAAATATCGAAGAACTGAATATTACGCCTGTTTCGCTGTCCTACGAGTATGATCCTTGCGACTTCTTGAAAGCCAAGGAGTTTCAACAAAGAAGAGATAATCCGGAATTTAAGAAATCGCGACTCGATGATTTGATAAACATGCGAACGGGTATGTTCGGATTCAAGGGAAACATCCATTTCAGGATGGGAAAACCCATTAATCCTAAATTGTATAAATTGGATAAGAATTTGAATAAAAATGAATTGGCGCCTCAAATCTCCCGATTGATTGATAATGAAATCTTCCTGAATTACAAGTTCTATCCGGTAAACTACATCGCTTACGACCGCTTATGGGGAAAAGATTTTTTCAAAGAAAAATATACTTCCGGTGATGAAAAAATCTTTGATACTTACTTGCAAGAGCAATTGGAAAAAATTGATTTACCGGATAGGGATATTCCTTTCCTGACGGAAAAAATATTGGAAATGTATGCGAATCCGGTAAAAAACTATCTGTCAATCAAATGAATATGCAAAATCATGGATTTTATCGCGTAGCGGCTGCCATTCC